>JAJZMB010000157.1 GCA_021803205.1 Bacillota bacterium
GCTTTGGGGGATTGCCGCGCCGTCCTGGACCGTGCCCACAGAGGCTCGCCGGCAAGGGTGACATCGGGACACGTATCTCAACCGACTTGGGGCCAATTACCTTGAGCGCGTCCAGCTGCCGCCAGCCGGCAGACGTTGACTCCGAAGGCCTGTCGGCGGCGTGACCGATGGCCGAACGCCGACGGCGTTTTCCAGGAACTTGCCGAAATTGAGCGGCATTGTGTCTACAGGTGACCCAATACACCATTGACCGTCATAGTCGCACGCGCCAGCGGATACGGTCGGCTCGGCATCTTCCGCCGCAGTCGTTGGCGCAGATCGGCAGCAATCTGCCTCACCCCGGTCGGGAGCGCCTCCTCGCCATCAGCCAGGAGATTCACGAATTCACGTGGATCGTCAGCCAGATTGTAGACTTCATCGATGTCCCCGCGATTGTGCACATACTTGTACTCCCCGCTCCGCAGCATGAACCGCCCACCGGCGGCGCCGTCCAGTCCAATTTCGCTGAAGGCGCATGCCTCCGGGTCCGTCGTCGAGCAAAGGCCACCTGCGGCTGGCGGCACCGCAGCGGCGATGCTGCGCCCGTCGAGTCCGGAGGGGACCCCCAGCCCGGACAGGCCCATCGTCGTGGGCAGGATCGACGTGAGGTCGGCCACTTCCGCGACGGTCGACCCAGGGGCTACCCTGCCGGGAAAGCGGATCAGGCAGGGCACGTGCGCGCAGGCTTCGTAGAACACACCCTTCTGGAACATGCCGTGTTCGTACATCATGTCGCCGTGGTCGCTCATGTACACCACCAGCGTGTCCTCCGCCAGCCCAAGGTCGTCCAGGACGCCAAGCAGACGCCCCACGCAGCGGTCCATGAACGAGACGTTACCGTAGTAGGCCGCCAGCCAGAGGCGCGCGAGTTCGTCTCCCTCATCCGTCCAAGCCGTGGGCCAGCGACGGCCGGAGACGAACCGTGGCACGCCGTTGCGTCCCGCCGGCGGCCGCGGCGGAAGCGCGAGTCTGGCAGGGTCATATTGTGTGCGGAACGAGCCAGGAGGCAGGTACGGTTCGTGAGGCTCCAGATACGACACGAACAGGAAAAAGCGCTCGTCCCGGTAGTCGCGGAGAAAGCGCTCCGCCTCCCGGGTTACGAAGGAGCCGAACCGATCCTTGGGCGGAAGGTCGGCCGGCAGGTGTGGGTTCGGCAAAGCGTCCAACCACGGGTTGCGCGCCTCGTCCTGATAGATCTCCAGCCAAGGGGCGCAACATCCGGCGCTGCCTCTCTCGTATTGCCCGCCGCGCACAAAGGGCGACCCGACCTGCATGGTGCGGCAGAAGATCTCCGTTTTCGGCCCAAGGTAGTCGTAGTAGTGCCCCGCGTCGATGCAGTACTCAAAACCGTGCGTTTGGGCATCGACAGCGTGCAACTTACCGATATAGCCCGGAAAGTACCCTTCGCGGCCCAGGTGGTGCGCGGCCGTCCGGTGGGCATGGGGCAGCGGCGTCAGGTTGTTCACGCAACCCGTCGTGTGCGGATACAGTCCGGTCAGCATCGCGAACCGGCTGGGGGTGCATACGGGCGCCGCCGTGTACATGTTGGCGACGGAGGAGCCCTGCGTCCGCAGCCGATCCAGAGCCGGGGTGGCCACGGTGCGGTTGCCTGCGTAACGCGTGGCCCGGAAGCTGTGCTGATCAGACATGATCCAGAGGATGCCTCGGGGCCGGTTGGCGTACATGGGGGGACCCCCTTTCGCTGCAATCGTCATGGCGCTGTGCGGCATCGACAATTCGGGGAGCCACGCCGTGCGCAGCGATCACCGGTCGTCCCGGACAGGCGGGAGTCTCTCCACGCTCGGCGACTCACTTCTCCCCCCTGCACGGGCTGATCAAGAAGCACCAGAAAACATCTCGCCGAGCCGCAGCCGCTGCCCGGTCCTTGCCGCACGCAACCCGGCCAGGGTCGTGGGCGTCTCGGAGGCCGCGGCGGTCTCCAGGGCATTCACCTGGCGGGCGGCCTGCGCAAACGCCTCCTTCACCCCGATCCTGCCGGCAACAATGGCGCTATACATGTTCACGATGATCTGGTAGGCTTGGTCGCTCGCGTAGCGGAAGTCCGGTCCCGTGTACACCTCGTTGCCGATCACCGGATCCTGCAGGGCGGAGAGACGCTTGCCGCCGAACTGGGGCACCACGGCCCGAGCCACGGCTGCATATTCTCCCCAGACCGACTTCAGGGCAGGCGGCTGAAAGACCAGTTTCAACTTCGCTCGCTGGTACGCAGGGTCGATGCACATCCAACGCAACAGTTCCCAGGCCGCCGCGGGGTACCGAGACGAGGCGGAAATAGCGTAAAAGGGCACGTGCGTAAAAGCCGCAGGCCTCGACGGCCAGCGCGGCATCGGGTAGAAATCCCACTTCGGCAGCGCCGCCAAGACCTGCACCGGCAGGTTCGACGCCGAGACGACCGCAGACACCTGCTCGCCCGCCGTCAGCTTGGCACCTGCGTCGCAGCAATTGTTGGTCGTGACCGCGCCGTGCAGCAGCAACCCGAGCAGGAACTCGCCGCAGGCCACGGCGGCGGCGTCGTCGAGTACGCAACGGGCCGGATCGTTGGGGTCGACGACGTGCGCGCCCCACCCCCGGAAGTAGAAGTCGGCCAAGCCGTGAAACCAGAAAAGGACGCCGCCGCCGTATCGATGCCTGCCCCCGCTCTCACCCGAGGATGCCTGCCAGGTCCGCGCCCATGCCTGGTAATCCCCCTCGGGATCCGGGTAGGGAAGTCCCAGCCGATCCAGTTCGCCCTGGTTTACCACCATGGCGCAACTGTTGACGAAGCTTGGCAGTGCCAGCAGGTGTCCGTTCCATTGCAGGCGATCGGTTGCACCGGAGGAAAAGACGTTCAGGTCCACGTTGTCCTGTCGCAGGTACGGCTCCAGGTCGACGATCAGTCCCTGAGAGGCATAGGGGAAGAAGGTCAGATCGTAGATGATGTCCGGGGCGTCCCCCGCCACGATCGGCGCGACGTAGCCCCCACCCAGGGCGGCCCATCCGCTCATGCGCAACTCGATGCCGGGATGGCTCTGTCGGAACGGAGCCGTGACCTCCCAGAGCGCCCTCCCGAGCACCGCCAGGTTGTTGCCGAGGGCGTTCATCGGCACAAACCGCAGGATCAGCCTCTGAGACGCGCCCACCGGGCGCGCCGGGCCGCACCCGGCAAGCCCCAGGATCCCGGACCCGCTGGCCACCGACGCCACAGCACGCAGCAGCGACCGCCGCGTCAGGGGCATCCGAACCACGGCTCCGGCGCGTGCTTCCGGCATACACGCATCCCTCCCGTCGTGCGTCAGGGCCTCCTCTCATGTGCCGGGACGAGCTTCGGCTCGGGCCGCCGGCGGCGGCTCCACCGGACCGCGCAGAAGCGGATCGTGCGTATCCTCCATCCACTGCGTCACCTGTGCGCGTAAACGCGCCAGGAGGCCCGCATGTTCGGTGGCGCCGGTCAGGTTGCGCTGCTCCAACGGATCGCGCTCCAAGTCGTACAGTTCTTCCTCCGGCCGCTCCGAAGCATAGTACGCCTCGCGGACGGTCTCTCCGGACGGGCTGTTGTAGATGTCTCCGGGAAGGAACACCAGCGGCAGCGACCCGAAGTTGCGGATGTACTTGTACCGCCGGGTGCGCACCCCACGATGAGGGTTGTAGCGGTCGTGCCAGGTCATTTCAAAGAAGAAGTCATCGCGACCGATGTGGGTCCCGCCGATCAGCAGTTGGAAGAAGCTCCGCCCCTGTATCTCCCCGGCTACCTCGATCCCGGCCGCCTCCAGGATGGTGGGCAAGACATCAACGTTGCACAACAGTTCGGAGCTGACCGTCCGTGCGCGGATGTGCCCCGGCCACCGCATGAGCAGCGCCGTCGCCAGGCCTGGGTCGTACGACATCCCCTTGGCCCGTGGGAAGGCGATGCCGTGATCGACCGTGAAGACGACCAGCGTTCTGTCGCGGTCGGACCCGCTGTCCACGGCACGGAGGACCTCCCCGACGGCCTGGTCGGCCAAGCGCACCGCTCCCTGAAACCGCGCCAACTCGGCCCGCACCCGCGGGTCGTCGGGCAGGTAGGCGGGCACGACCACCTCTGCCGCGGCCTCGCTGTCGTATTCCGGACGGTTCCATGGCCGGTGGGTCTCCGCCAGGCCGATCACCAGCAGATAGGGTCTGGCGCGTTCGCCCTGGCGGTGCCGGATCCATTCCGCCGCCTGGCCGGCCAGCGTCCTGCCCGGGTCGGATGCGGCGTCCGCATAACGGAATCCGCTGGCGGCCAGAGCGGTCTCCGCCCGCGCGTATCCCAGCCTGTGCGGATCGCGTCCCTCGTGTTGGAGGCCGAACAGGACCGTCTCGTAGCCGGCGGCGGCGAGGCGTTGGGCCAGCGTCCGCTCACCCGGATGGTAGGTCCAGCGGGGGGCCAGCCCCATCAGCCCGTTGCAGTGGGGCCACCGGCCCGTCATCAACGCACCCCGGCTCGGGCTGCACTGAGCGGCCACACAGAAGTGCCCGTCGAAGCGGATCCCTTCCTCGGCCAGCCGATCCAGGTTGGGTGTCTCCACAGGCTGCCCGTAACACCCCAGGTGCCGGCCGGTGTCGTGGGTGATGATCAGCACCACGTTGGGTCTCTGGTCCGTCCCCGCCACCATCTCCATCCGCCCTTCATCCCAGAACGTCCGCGCCCCGGCGCCTTCGCCACACCCACGCCCGCGCAGGCTGGTCCGGCAACCACCGCTTCCAGGACGTCCAGGGCCGTTCGCTGCGCGAAACATCATGGCCGCGCCCCGTCCCCGCCCCGGTCCCATCCGGCGTCAGCCACTGCCGGAGGAGGATCCGCACCCCGGTCACCTGCGCCGCCCCCTTCTTCCCCCAGGCCCCCCGCGCCGGGTTCAAGAAGACCCGCGTACAATGAGACGCGCGGGAACGCGTTCCCACTCGGGCGGCTCCTCCGGACAAAGCAGTCGCCGGACGGCGGCGCGTCCGACGGAGCGGAGCGGGAATTCCACGGTGGTAAGCGGCGGGTTCCAATACTGACTCCATTCCCGGTTGTCGAAGCCGACGACGGCCACGTCCCCCGGAACCCGCAGGCCGGCCGCCCCGGCCGCCGCGAGCACGCCCAGGGCCAACGCGTCGCTGATAGCGAAGATCCCCGTCGGCCGGCCCTGCCGCTGGAGCAGCCGGGCACCGCCCGCGGACCCGTCGCGGACACCCCAGTCGTCCACCCAGGCCTCCTCCAACTGCGCGCCCCCCTGCAGCGCGGCCTGTTGCGCACCCCTGATCCGAGACGCGCTGATGGTGCCCTCGACCAGACCGCGCGGGGCGACCAGACCCAGCCGGCGGTGCCCCCTGCTCAGCAAGTGGGAAACCGCCTGCACGGCGCCCCCCGCGTCGTCCGCGACCACGGTACGGTGGCCCGGGCACGCCGCGGAGGTCGTGAGCATGACCACCGTGGGGCATCCGGCGCCCACCAGTGCCCCGACGGCCGGATCATCGACGCTCGCCGGGAGCACGACGGCTCCGGATACGAACTGGCGCCGATACAACTCGACAGCTTCGGTCCCGTGCGGCCCTACAGGCCGCACGACAATGCAATAATCGTGCTCGGCGGCCTCATCGGTCGCTCCCGCCACCAACTCCGCGGTGACGTGGCTGTGCACCGCCGCCCTCGGCGCCACGAAGAGCAGAGCCCGCGTCGTCCGGCTGCGCAGCGCCGCGGCCATGGCATTGGGTTCGTATCCCAACCGCTCCATGACGGCGTGCACCCTCGCCTGCGTGGCGGCCGAGATGCGCGTGCTGCCCTTGAGCACCAGGGACACGGTATTCTGTGAGACACCCGCCGCGCGTGCCACGTCCCGACTGGTCACGCGGGCGGGCGCCCGCCTGAGAGCGGCACCCTCGGCGTCTTGCCCGGCACGCGGAACCACCGGGGTGGGATCCGTGGCGCTCACGAGCGGGCAGCCTCACCGTTCACCGCTTGCAGGATCCCGCTCACCGCCGCGTGCGCCCGCCGATTGATCTCCTGGATGGGCAACTCCCAGTACGCCGGACGGAACACCTCGACGGACGCGGCACCGGTGAAGCCGATGTCGCGAAAATGCCGCAGGGTCACAACCAGCGGCAGCACGCCCTCACCCGGATACAGCCGGTCCGCATCGCGCAGCAGCCTGGCCGCCGGCTCCGGCGGGCAATCGTTGACATGCAGGATCACCCAGCGTTCCGCCGGCACCGCGGCCACATCCTCCGCCGGAACCCCCGACTTGTAGTAATGGAAGGTGTCCATCATCAGACCAAGTTGCACCGGGGAGCCAGCGGCCTCGATCAGGGCCATCGCCTCCCGCGGTCCCGGCACGAACCGGTGCCCTCCAAGCGGCTCGATCGCCAGCCGCACCCCGCAGCGACCCGCGGCCTCTGCATAGACCCTCGCCCGCTCACCGGCTCGGGCCAGGGCGTCCAACCCTGCCTCCGCCGCGTCGGGAGCATCCGGGCAGACCAGCAGCGGCGGTCCGCCCAGCTCCGCGGCAAGCGCCGCGGCACGTTCCACCGCCGCCAGACCCTGCCGCCAGTCGCCGAAGCATTGCAACCGATACGGGCAGATCGCCGCGATGCCCAGGCCCGCCCCTTGGAGCGCCCGGCGTAGGTCGGTCACCGAGTGCCCGGACAGATACGTCTGCAGCTTGCCCGCCCAGATCTCCACCAGGGGAAACCCCGCCGCTCCCGCCGCCTCCAGATCCTCCTCCAAGGGATATGGCCGCGTCGTCGCGCCGTTGATGCACGCCTGCAACTCCATCCCCTCCTGTCGCCATCCCCGGCTCCGCACGGGCCGGCCCCGCCCCTCAGGCACCCAGGGCCGCGTCCACCAGTCTGGAGCAGATCTCCATATCCTCCAGGCCCATGGCGCCATCGGTCTCCGGTTGGCCTCCCTCGGCGATCATCCGGCAGAAGTGGCGCATCTCCTCAGTGAAGGCCTCAGCGAACCCCAGCCGCGGCCGGTCGATACTGCGCGGGCTCTCGACCACCAGTTCGCTTGGGGCATGCAGCAGGAACGGCGGCTTGAACCGCAGGGTGAATCGCCCCTGCGTGCCGAAGGCCTCAACCGATTCGTCCCACGGGGCGCCGCCGATCTGGGGACCGCCCATCTCCAGCAGGACCTCGGTGCCGCTGCCGCAGCGCGCCAGCGCCAGTTTCGGGCTCCCTGCGCGCGACCAGATGATCTCGCGGACATCCCCGAACAATCCCCGCATCACGTACACGTCGTGGATCCACACCTCGATCCAGTTATCGAACATCCGGCGCCGCGTCTCCTCCGGCGTCGCCGGTGCGGGTTGGGCCGGCCGTGGCCGCGGCGTGCCGTCGGGCGGGTGCAACGCCAGCGTGCCGACCCCCTCCGCACCGGCAACGAAGACACCCCCGAAATCGTGGATGCGCGCAAAGCGCACCTCGCCCAGCGCTCCCTCGCGCAGCAGCCGGGCTGCCTCCAGATACGCGGGGTCGTAACGCTTCATGTAACCGACCATCAGGCGCGCCCCGGTCCGCCGGGCCGTCTCCACCATGCGCCGCCCGTCCTCGATCGTGGCCGCCAGCGGCTTCTCGGTGAACACTGGCAGCCCGCGCTCCAGGGCCGGCATGCAGGCCGCGGCGTGCCAGGGCTTGTCCGCGATCACCACCACGCCGTCCAACGCCTCCTGTGCCACCAGTTCCTCCGCGCTGCCGTATACGCGCGGGATCCCGAAGGCCGTGGCCACCCTCTGCCCCAACGCGCGGTTCAACTCCGCCATCGCCACTACCTCAACCCCGCCGAGTTTGCGCAGCGATGGCAGGTGCACTCGCTGCATGACCCCTCCCGCCCCCACAACCCCGATCCGCACCACCGGCCCACCAGCTCCCCCACGCGACAAGGATGGTTGTTCGTACAAGCATAATAATTCTCCCCCCACCCGTCTCTTCCCTGCCGGGTATTTCCGGTGCGAGAGAATCGGCAAAGAACCGACCCTCAAATCCTGCGCAAGTGCTAACCCCACCCCTCGGTTCCCCCCGATCAGGCCCTGCGGCCACCGCTCCGTCTGCCATGATCGAGTGCGTCAGATCTGCTTGCGCGTCGCAGAGTCCTGCGTGCGTCCGGGGACTTTGCCCGGTGTCGATCCATTGAGAGAGCGACCCAACGGTCGATCGGCGGTTAGGTACTCGCAGATTTGTGCGGACGGCAGGTTGCAGTGGGTTCCTGCGTCGTTATCCACGACGCAGGAACCGGATGATTGTGAGCAGCTGGGACGGCGCTGCAAAAGTCGGTTTCCGCACCGACCGCGAATAGTAGCACCTTGGGGGACAAGGGATATCGGAGCAGTGGCCTCGCGAAAAGCGGACTTTTGGGCGGCCACCTAGTACTGTCCTCTGCACTGGTAGCAATTGGCGACGGCGACGGTCCGGAACATCGGCGCAGCGGTCGGAAAGGCGGCCCCAAAAGGCGTGAACGGACGGGCAGGCCCGGTTCGCCGCTTCTTGAGTCCTCGCCTTGCCAGTGCGGAGGACAGTCCCAGTGGCGCGTCAGGCGCTGGCGCCCCGTCGGGATCCCGCCTCAGCCGGTGCCGGTCGCTCGCCGCCTCCCGATGCCACTCCCAGGATCCAGACCGGGCTACCCCAGACGCCCTCGCCGTCGGCGAAGACCGACACGTACGTCCGAAGGCAGCGTCCGGCCGTCGACGACGAACTCCGCCCCGTCAGGCGTCCACCGGCTCGGCCTGCGGGCTCAACCACAACCCACCGTAGGCCGCCACGCCAACGGGGCACATCTCCTTGCCGCCCCCGGACCGCAGGACGTGAGCCGAACCCGTGGCAAGGTCAGTGCGCAGCCAGCCCCCGGACGTCGGCAACTCCACCGCCAAGCGCACCGGCGCGCCAGCCGTGTTGGCCAGCATGAGCCCGCTGCGTCCGTCGCGGTTCTGGAAGGGCGCCGCCAGCACGGCGGAAACGTCCCCCGCCAGCGCCCCCACGCGAGGGGCGGCCGAACCGGCGTGGCGCAGGCGCTCCCACAGCCCGCCGCTGGCGGCGTCCACCCGTTCCAGGGCCTGTTCCAACCGCGGCACCAGCGGGCCCTCCCCCGCCGCCGCCGCGGGACCGGCGTCGACGGCGACCACGGCGCCGCCGCCACCGATCCACCGCAACAACGCCTGCTGCACCGCCTGCGTCAGCACAGTGCCCGCGGTCAACACGATAACCCGGTAACGGGCTCCGGCCGCGCCGCAGCGCAACTCCGGGCGGCCGTCGGTCCCGACTCCCGGCACGGCGGACAGCACCGCCGCCTCGTCCACAATCTCGAAGGGCACATGCCGCCGCAACAACTGGCGCGCCAGCGCGCCAAGACCGGCAGACACGGCGCGGGCGGCGGCGTAACGGGAGTCCCGACCCACAGCCGCGCGAAAGTCCTCGGCGCTGGGCACGAAGAGTTCCCACAGGGCGCGGATCGGGTACAGCAGCGCGACATCGGCCAGCGGCTCCCACTCGCGCACGATCCGGCAGGCGCGTGCCGCGGCCCGGCACCAACTGCGGTAGCCACCGTCACCCTGCTCGCCGCCCGGTCGGTAGTATGAGGCGTACACACCCACACCCAGCGCGCACAGCGCGAAGGCGGCACCGCGCATCGCGGCGGGCGTGGCCGGCTTGCCGTCCCGGTGGCGCTGCACGAAGTCGGAAATCTCACACATGACCTGGGCCGCGCCGGTCAACCGCGCCGCCGACGCCGCGAACCGGGCCGTCAGGCACAGATCCCCCTCCAGGATGCTCCGTGGATCGCTGTCGAGCACGTCGCAGCCGGGCCAGTCCAGTCGGCGCAGCTGTGCCATCAGATCACCCTCGAACGCCGCATGCGTGACCAGTCCTTCCTCGCCCAGCACGTGCCCGGAGGAGGCCACGCCGTGGCGCCGGCCCCACGCGCCGATGGGCTCGAAGTATCGCTCGCCATACAGGCGCGCCGCCAGGGAGTGGAACCGGGCGCGACAGTGCCGCGCCTCCTCCGCGGCGTCTGGGAAGTCCAGGAAGAGCAGGGGCAGGGAGGCGAGCAGGTCTTCTCCGTGTTCCGCGGCAAAGGCCGCAGACATGTCCGGCGCCCACGGCAGGGCGGGATACTGCACCGGCGGGGGCGACAGCCGGTCCTCGACCCGTCGCGTGCCAAGGGACGGCACGAACGCGGCGATCCACGACGGCTCGTCGGTGAAGACCGCCTCCACGTGCCGCAGGAGCGGTCCCAGTTCGGCCGCATACCGCTCGTGCGTCACCGCCACGAACGCCTCGCCCGCGTCGCGGTGCAGGACGTTGACCATGCGCCGGCTGGCGTGGAAGTTGCGTTCGGCGTGCGTGCCCTCGTAGAGGCGCCGCGTGAAGGCCACGCCCACCTGCTCCCGCCCGCCGGGCTCCAGCCCGCTGAGCGGGGGCGTTAGCAGCGCGCCCTCGGGCGCCAGACACTCCCGGCCGCGCCACATGGGCAGGCCGCCCCTGCCGGTCGGGAAACGCCAGACACCGACCAGACTCTCCGCCATGGCGGGGACGCGCCAGCGCTCTACGGCCGTTCCGCCCTCCGCCACATCGAGCGGCAGCCATGCCCAACTCAGACCGATGGCCTCCAGCTCCGGGCGCGCTCTAAGCACAATGCCGCCCGCGGCCCCGCTGGGGTAGCCCTCCTCGTCGTAGAGCCAGAGGCGCAACCCGCGAGCAGCGGCCCCCCGGACCGCCTGGCGCAGAGACTCCCAGCCCACGCGCGCACACAGGTACCCATCTGGCGGGTAGTTGACGACGATCCCGCCCAGCCCCAGGGCCGCCAGGCGGTCGAGGAACGCATCCAAGCGACCGGCGGCCGCGGCTTCCCCCGCCGCCCCGTGGACGATCTGCAACGGGGCGTAGCGCCGGAGACCCCGCGCACCGCCACGGCGGCCGGGCCTGTTGGCGTCGCCGGGAAACGACATCGCCTTTCCCCCTCGCCACCCCGGCCGATTCCCCGGGGCGGTTCCGTACGGGCGAACGCGTTTCCGCCGACCAGCAGCAAGGCGGTTGCGCTTTCCCCGTGATCAGCGGGCGTGCGCTGCTTCGGGGAAACGTCCGCTCCGTCGCATCCAGGGGGCTCGCTTGCGCAGCGCGCCCATCCCGGTCCGTCGGTCACGGCCGCGCGATCAAGTTTGTCACATTCGGCGAACCGATACTGATGACTGCGTCCCAACCGGGCCCCACGCCGCAGTGACCGTTGGAGCCGCTGGTGATCTCGTGCATGTCCGAGGCGCAGTTGGAACTGGTGTACCCGCCGGAAAGTGCGGACCGCTCAAGACTCAGAGCGCGGGCCGCCGCGTTGTCGCCCAAGACCGCCGCCCAATTCGGAGATCCCACGCTTGTACCGCCCACACTGTACCACGTATCCGCGGCGTGCATATACGCGCCGGTGTTCGGATTGGCGCCGAACGCCACCTCCGACCCCCTGTCCACTTGGTGCCGGCGATCCTGGCACGGAGTGGACGACCCCGCTCCAACAAGAGCGCGCAGTACACCCGCCGCCGTTACCGCTCCATGCCGCCGCACCAGGCGTCGCCGCTTGTGAGGTGGAGCGCGGTGCCGCCCCTGCCCGCCCCTCTGCCAACGGGGCACCAATGTCGTATCCAGATTGGCTGCTGGCTGGCGGGTACACGACGCAAGTGAAGGCCGGACCCTCGCCCGTCCCTGGTTTAGTGGAACAGCCCGAGCCTGATCAACACGTTCTGAGCGGACGTCCAGACCAGATCGTAGAGCACCCCGACCCAGATCAGGCCAAAGAGCGCGATGACGAGCAGCATGCCCAGGTGGTCCTCCGCGCCAAAGACGACCAGCAGCACGTCCACCGCCACAAGGCCCAGCCAGGTGTTCCAGCCGGCGCGCACGTTCGCCAGCGGGACCGTCGAAAAGCGATGGCCGACGTTGCTCCAGCGCCGAAGGCCCCCCATCGCGAAGCCGATGACCGACGACAGGATCGCGTAGTAGGTCAGATTGTACGTCCAGTGGCTGAAGCTCCAGCCCCCGCCCAACACCGCCCGCAGCAGCAGGGTGACCGCCCAGGGGCCGAACCCGAGCAACAAGCCGGCGGCGCCGCCGCTCAGCACAGCCGCCCGCGTGCCCGCCTCGATCAGCGTGCGGTCCGCCGGCGTCAGCCGGTGGGCCTGGTCCACGAATTCATCGTCCCGCATCCATTTCGGACGGGTATCCTCAGATGCGGTCCGCCCTGGCATGCAAGGCTCCCCCCAGCGACGGGCAAGTTTACCCCACCGCGGATGCGCCATGCTGAACAGCGGTCCCGAAGCCGGAGAAATGCCCAAACGCGGACGCCGCAACGGGACCTTCGCGGAACCCGCCGCACCACCGTGTTCGGCGCGGTGCTGAGCGGTCCTTCCGGGACCACAAGCCGCGTCGTTCTCGGCGAACAGCCTGACAGCGGACAGGCAATTTTGGGCACAGCCCGAAAGCGGGGGGCCGCGCGCCTCATGGCTCCCGCGGAGGCTCCGCCGGTGGGGCTCCACGGTTCGCCGCAGGGTAGCGGGCGGCACGCAGCGCCTGTGACCGGCGCTGCGTGCCCGTGTTCAGCGCAACGGGCCAGGGGGCGGCGGGTCCCCCCGCCGTTGCCCCAGTCTGCGTGGGTTGTGCCGCACGGTGAGCTGACGGGGCGCGGCCCTGCCCGACCGATGCGGCAGCCGCGGCGAGGCGGTGTGGCGGCACGTTCCAGTGACCTCGCGTCTGGCGTGTGGCAGCGCGAAGAGGGTGGCGTGTATTGGAACCCGGCGAGCTTGCTCATCCGGCCGCACCGAACATATGTCCCAGACCCGCCTTCAACACCTGTTGTTCTTGCCGGAGGGTGCTCAAGGTGACCGGCGCGGTCTGGGCGGCGGTCGTCTGCATCGCATCGATCTGCTGCGCCAGTTGCGTCAGCCCGAGCCGGATTCCGATCTGACCGCCCCACATGTTGACGGCCATCGCGTTCACCATGCTCTCCGCCGCCGGATCATTGTAGCGGAAGAACTGTACCGGATACGCATTGTTGTTTTTGGCCAGGTTGGCGAAAGCTGCGAGGTTCTTATCCGTGAAGATGGGCGCCAGTTGAGGCACGTAGGTGAGCCATTGATCCCACAGGCTCATCAGCGCGGGGGAGAGCAGGAACATCTTCATCTGGCTCACCTGCCAAGACGGCTCGAAGGCGCACCAGTGGAGGAGATCCCAGGCCAGATCCAGGTGTGGGCTCTCCGGATTGAGTGCCCAGAAATCCTCGGTGGCCTGGCTCACCGTGCCACCGACCGGGAAGGCCGGCATATTGTAGTAGCGCCACTTCAGACTTCGCCAGTTGGTGGCGGCCTGGGGCAGGAAGAAGGACGGCGCCATCGTCATGGCCAGCGTTGCGCCAAAGGTGGCGCTGGCCCCGGGGTGGGTGATGATGTCGGCCTTCGCCAACCCGTAAGCCCAGGTGGTGGCCCGAATTGAGCCCTCGGAGCCGAGGTTGCACTTCGCCAGATTGCTCTGCTCGACGTAACTGCCCCCAAAACCCTGCATCACGCAGTCAGGGGGGAGGTGACCGGTGGGCGGACCGAGACCGTAATTGCCTCCATACACCGGCTGGTTCCCAACCTTGCTCCCACCCCTCGCCACGGCGGCCGCCAGCGTCGCATAGTCCTGGTAGGTCCAGTCCGGCGCCGGGTACGTCAGGCCCAGCGCGTCTAGCATGCCTTCACAGACCGCCAGCGTGTTTATTCCCAGATAATAGGGCAGGGCGCGGATGCTGCCGTCCGAGAGGATGAAGACATCCATCTGCGCCCGGTTGAAGACCGACAGATCCGCGTTGTATTGCTTGATGTACGGGCGGAGGTCGGCCGCGAAGCCGTCGACTGCAAACATGATGCCCGGGTGCCAGGAATGGTAGATGTCAGGACCAGTGCCGCCGATGATCGAAGTGATGACAGACTGCGGGCCGCCAGTGTTGTCGATGATCCGGATGTCCACCCCGGGGTGTTTGGCCCGCCACGGCTCGGTGTTCTGGTACAGCAGGGAGTTGATGGTGGCCGGACTACCACTGGCGCCGGAACCCACACCCCACGCCCGCATGCCCAGAATGATCTTCGGCTGCTGCACCGCTGGTACCGCCGCCCGCGCACAGCCCACAAGCCCCGCTGCCCCGGTCAGGATCGCCGTCGCCACACCGCGCCGGATGGCATCGCGCCGAGACACCCGATGCTCCATACCGCTCTTGCCCTCCCCGTTGTGCCGCTCAACCCACAACGCCAGTCCGGGTCATGCCGGCCACCAGGTGCCGAGCACGCCGACCAAGAATCCGGGCATGGGAACCCCGACCTGATTCACCGGCCACCTGAGGCTTTGCGGAGGGGCGTCCCCCTCCGACTGCTGCGAACATCTGATTGCTCCTTGAGAATTCCTGCCGGTGCGGTGCGCTCTGGTTAATTTTAATTGCATGCCGTGCTCCGGCGGGAGCGCGGCGGACCCCACCAGAGTGCGACGCGCGACCGTCCCCCGCCCCAGTTGAGCGCGTCCGGCGCCGCTGCCCACCATTGCTCGCCCCCAAGGGTTGAGTTCCGGACACAGAGCGGCTTGCAGTTGGCGAAGCGGGCCGAGGGCAGGGGGCCGGAGATCGCGATTCCGACCGGCCGCCGCGGTGTTCCCGCCCGCTGGCACCTTCTCCACCGGCGCTCCGCGCCGGTCCAACCGCAGGCCCACCTCCTTGCCCGCGCCACTTGGGGCCCAGGCCGTCCAGGCACATGGTCCAGGCGACACGGAATCGCGAGCCCGCCGCGGTGGCGCCGCGTCCACTGACCAGATTCGGACCGGTGCACATTGGGGGGCGCAGTGGATCAGGGCCTTTCCGCCCGCTGCCACTCGCCGGTGGCCGCCTTCAGCCGACCGCAGGCTCGCAACGTCTCCACCAGGTCGTCGCCGTCGAAGAACGGCCTCCGGCCCGCATCCGCGCAGGCGGCCAGCCAATCGCGCAACTCGGCCGCCTCCAGGTCCGCCGGCTCGGCGCTGAAAGTCTCCTCATGACCGCCGACGGCGAAGAGTCGCCCGGCGTACGGACGGTCCGATACGATGACACCACCTCGGTCGCCGATTACCTCCACCGCGAAGGCCGGCCAGGGGAAGCGCACACCGAAATGCACCTCCAAGGACAGCAGCGCCCCGGACGCAGTCCGGCCCACTGCTTTGTAGAAGTCGGGGAAGGGCGACGCCGTATCCACCAGATGGGCTGCACACCCCAGCAGGTCGGAAACGGATGAGCCGCCGAGCCAACGGGCCAGGTCCACCACGTACCATCCGAGGAAGAGGGCTGGACCACCCTCGGCGGCGTCGAAGTACCAGCAGCCGGGCGGCCAGGCGCCCAGATGGCCGTGCTGGTGCGCAACGCGCAGGGCCACCGGCCGGCCGATGTCTCCCGCGCCAATGCGGAGTGCTGCCCACGCCGCCATGGGGTGCAGGCGCGCGGTCAACCCGGCCGCGACGCATGCGCCATTGTGGGCCGCGGCCTCCCGCACGGCCTCCGCCGCAGATACCTCCGTCACCCCTGGCTTGGCGAGAAACACGTGCACCCCGCGCCGTGCCAAAGCGGCGGCCACCGCCCCGGCCCGAGACGGCCGGGTCGTGAGCACGGCGGCGTCCGGCCGCTCCGCCGAAAGCAGCGCTGCCAAATCGCGATACACGGCGAACCCGTGCCGGCTGCCAAACGCAGCGGCGGTTTGGCCGCAGTTGGCGGCAATCTCGGCGTCGGACACCCCCAGCGTGCAGCAGCCCGCCGGTTCCGCCTCCGGCAGCCGGCGGAGGCGCGCCGCATACGCCTGAGCGAAATGGAAACTGTCCAGACCCACCAGGGCCACACGCACTGGCGACCCCCCCGCCGCGTCGCGGCCGACCCCACCGTCGATGCGGCCGCTATCCCTCCAACTGGCGCCCGAAGTTGCCCCGCAGCCAGACCACGCTCTGCCGCGTCGCCTCCCACACGTCGACACCCGGGGGAGGCTCCACCTCCACGGTCAGGGCGAGCCGCGCCGGATCCGGCGCGCGCGCCGCCAACATGGGCAGGATGGCCCCCAGGTCCACGTCTCCCTCACCGAGAGGGCAGCCCACCAGTGAGAGCAGGCCCCGGTGCTTGGGCCGCACGCGGACATCCTTGATGTGTGTGGCCACCGTGCACGCGGCGAGCGCCTCGGCCGCGGCTGTGGGCTCCTCGATCACCGCGAAGGGGTTGGCGGTGTCCAGGCGCGCGCCCAAGCCGGACGAACCCACGGCGGCCACGATCGAGGCCACCTCGTGCCCGCGGTAGTCGGCATGGTTTTCCAGGGCGAGGACCGCCCCCTCCTCCGCGGCGACGGCCGCAAGGGGGGTCAGGGCCGCCGCCATACGCTCCAACTGCTGCCCCAGCGGCCAGCGGCGGTCCCAGCGATCGCTCCCCGACGCGGTGCCGACGATCCGGATGCCGAGCGGTCGGCAGAAGCGGCGCAGGAAGGCGCGGAACGGTGCGGTGGGCTGTTCCGCGCCGTTGTCCAGGAAGCGGTCGCCCCAGGAGGCCTCCAGGGCGATGCCGAGCGCCGCCGCGCGTTCCGCCACCTGCGGCAGCAGGGCCGGGGAACGCAGCACCGGCCCAAGGGAGATGCCGAGGGTCCCCACGCCCAGTTCCCGAGCTCGATCCAGCGCTAGCAGCACGTCATCCCCGCAGCCCAGCGAGTGCTGGACGACGCCGAGCTTCATGCCTCCGCCTCCAGCCGCTCCAGGGGATGGTCGGCCAAGGCCAACGGCAGGCGCACCGGCTGCCGGCGAACCCCAGACTCAAGAGCCGCGAGCAGGATCTCCAGATCGGCGCGGGCCGAGCGGCCCGACACCAGGTCCGCCTCCGGAGTCGCCGCCCCGGCCAGCACGGAGTCAACAAGCGCCCCCACCTCTGCGGCCATGGGGTCCGCAGCGGACAGCGGTACCTCCTCCCACCCGCCGCCGCCCTGCAGCCGCAACCACGGAGCCGCCCCCGCGGCGGGGTCTCCGCTCACCGCCAGCCTCCCGATGGTGCCGGCCACGCGGATGCTCTGGTAGCCGCTCCGCCGGGCAAGCGACCCGGTCTCGAACAGGAGCCGCGGCCCGCCTGAGAACTGCACATGGCCGGCCGCGCCGCCCTCGATACGGTGCCCGTAGCGGCGCTTGGTCTCGTTGTAATGCAGCGTACCGAAACCCTGCGCCGGCATGCGCTCCGGCAGTGTCCGATCGATTCCGGAGAACACCCATTCCACCGCGGGATCGCCAAGGAGAAACCGGGCAAGGTCAACGAGGTGCGTGCCATCGGTCAGCAGGTCGCCACCCGCCGCGCCATGGATGTCGAGCACCTCGCCCAGCGCCCCCTCGGCGATGAGCCGGCGCGCCAAACGGTAGCGGGGCTCGTAGCGGCGCTGGTGCCCCACCATGAGCACCGCATCGACACGGTCGGCCGCATCCACCATCCGGTCCGCCGCGGGGAGCGTGACGGCAATGGGCTTCTCGCAGAGGATACCGCGCACGCCGGCCTTGGACGCGTCCACCACCGGCGCCTCGTGATCGCACGGCCACGTGCACACCGACACGACATCCGGCCGCTCCGCCGCCAGCATGGCCGCGTGGTCGGGATACGTTCGCGGGATGCCGTGCCGGCGGGAGAAGGCCTCCGCCGCCTCCGCCACCGGGTCGACCGCCGCCACCAGCGCACAGCGGCCGTCGCGACGATAGGCCGCCGCATGCGCCCCGGCCATCTTGCCGCAGCCGACCACGGCCACGCGCAGCCGTTCCCCCGCCACGACCGATCCCCCCCACCTTGGCGCAGCGGCTTCTCGGAGGATATGCCGCCTCCTGCCTGGCGCCGACCGGAACTTGATGATCGGGTCCACCTCGTCCGTGTCGACGCCGCCGGCCGAAACCGGTCCAGCATCTCCGGGAAACGGCGAACGGCCGCCCGACGAGCCGCGCGAGAAGATGGATCCGGTCCTGCGCATCCGCTTTGTCTGTACGGCACGGGGGGCGTGAGCGAGTGGTCTCTGGCCGCCGCGTTCCCTGAGCGCTGCGCCATGGGCGCAACACCGGTCCGTATACACCGCGGAGCGCAGGGCCGCCGCTGGATGGCGCCACCAGTGGATGCGCTTCCTAATTACACCGTTGCATGCGCGGGGCCTTGGGCAGGGAGGGAGGCTGGCGAAAGGCCCCATATCCTGTGGGCAGGCGTCCACGACCGCCACGGAGATTGCGGGACGCCCGGCTCCGCCCATCGATGAAGATGCGCCGGGTGCAGCAGCGGGGACCGCAGGTCTGAGTCGGACGTGCGGCGTGCGGAGGGCACCGCTCGACGGATTTGGCAGGCGCCGTGTTCCCCGGCTCCCCGGTATCGCCTGTGCCGGCTCAGGCGGTCCACCGGCGCGTGGCTGCGACGACGCCCGCGATGAGGATCAGCATCGCCGAGCCCTCGACGATCGGAGCGAAAGGTAGGGTGTGGCCTTGTTCCGCTGTCGCCGGCTCCGGGACGGCACCGAGCGACCACAGATAAGCGGCGACGAGTTTTGTCTGCTCAGGCGAGAGGATCCCCTTCCATTTGGGCATGGCAGGGTCGAGTGTCTGCCCGCGCTGGTCGACGCCGTTCGCGATGGCTCGGGCGAGGAGGGCCTCGCTGTAGGGCGGCTGCAGCGCCCGCAGGTGGGCACCGCGGACGTCGGCCGAGTGGACGGACCCGAAGGAGAGCCCCCCGAGCGCCTGCGGTCCATGGCAGCTGGCACAGTCCTGCATGAACAGGCTCTGGCCCGCATCCGGCGCCGCCGAACCGGCCGGAGAGTGCGAAGCGGCTGCCACCACGCCGACTCCGCCCAGGCCGGCGACCAGCAGCAACGATGCCAGACCCGCATACGCGACCGAACGCAACGCGGGGCGATGACGGCAACCCTTCCGGCACGCGCGCCGGTCTCGGCATGTCCGCATCATTCCGGACTCCCCCCGGGTGTCGACGGCGCGACTGACGACGCCGTCTCGCTCAAACTCTTGGGCTTCAGTCGGCGGGGTGGGCGTACGACTGCATCGTGATGTCGTCCAGTTCGTCGGCCGGCCTCCCACGCCGTGCTGAGCCGGGGTGCCCGACCCGGAGTGTCCCGACGATGATGAGGGTCTGCCACGCCGTGGCCAGCAGAATGGCCAGCACTCCGACGGCCCGGGCAGGCGACGCCTCCAAACCGATGCCCACCACCCCGAGGCAGCCCCCCGCCCCCGCGAGTCCACGCCATATTCCAGCAGGGGCACCCAGCGCTTCCCACGCCGCCCGGCCCGTCACTCCCTCCGCCGTCGATGGGTGCAGGTGCCGCGGGGAAACCAGAGCGGCACCCCCGATCAGACCCAGCAGGGCAAAGGACATGGGGGCAAAGATCGGGGGATCGCCCACCCAGGAGCCGAAGTGCAGCCAGCGGACCCAATGGGGGCCGAGCAGTCCGTGTGCCGCCAGGTGAAAGGCTGTCCCCAGCACCCCGACGACCACGGCCAACCCCATGGCGGCGCCAAAGGCACGAACGCCGACCGGCGCGGGCGCGACCTCCACCACCAACGCCAGCATGAAGGCGATGGGCAGGAAAGTCACCGGGAGCCAGGCCCAGGGGTTGCCCCCAGACCCCAGCAGCGGCCGCATGGCGGCCACAACCTCCAGAAAGAGGCCCAGACACAGCACGGCCGTCAACTGGACCAGGGCGGCCGGCAGCGCATGGGTCCGCCCGCCCCGCGGCGGCGCGGCACGAGGCACTACCAGTTCATCCAGCAGAGCGCTGCGTTCAGCCTGGATCACGGCGATCATCCCCCAGCGATGCGGCCCTCAGTGGAACCGCCGACCGATGAATCTGTCGCGGTCAGGTGCGGTGGATCGGTGCAAGAACCGATCTGGAATGCGCGGGCATCCGGTCCTGACGGCACAGAGGAATGAGGACCGCGACCAACCGACCGCCGTGTCGCGCCAAGGCAGCCGCCACTGCTAACAGCAATGCCCCTCCCAGGGCGACCACGCCGGCCGCAACGCCGATGACGCTGAGACAGAGGCCAACACCGGCAAACGCCAGGAGCAGCGCCAGACGGCCGAGCATGCCTCCCACGCACTCTCCTGCCTGCCCCCTCCCGTCGGGACCCGATCCCGCTGGTTGCGGTACCGACATCGCGTCCACCTCCACCCGCGGCGTGTTCTGCACACGCACTTTCCGCGGTGAGCGTACCGAGGAGCCTGCCGCTCGCGCTTCCCCTCCCTGGGCCAATTGGCGTGCGCCCCACAAGCCACTTGCGCATGGCCCGCGCAGGCCACTCCGGTCCTTCTGTCGTCTGGTCGCAGTCGGTACGGGACGGCGGGCCGACCACCTGGCACCTGAACAAAGGGATCCAGCCGGGCCCCCTGCCAATAGCCCCCGCAGGTCATGGCCGGTTCCGAAAGGGACTTGTAGACTGGTCGCCGGTCGGACTCCGGAATTGCGCCGTACCAAACAACATGGAGTCCGAGGTCAGTTTCGGAGGTGTGGTGATGGCGACCCACGACG
Source organism: Bacillota bacterium (assembly GCA_021803205.1). GTDB lineage: Bacteria > Bacillota > Sulfobacillia > RBS10-35 > JAJYVN01 > JAJZMB01. Next base: position 20,577 of record JAJZMB010000157.1, read on the forward strand.
AAGATGGTCCGCCCGTGACCAGCGCCGGCTTCGATATCATGGCACCCCGCCGCCGCATCCTGAGTCTCGCCGGCATGGGAGCGGTCGGCGCCCTGCTGGCGGCGTGCGGGAGCGCAGCCGCAACGAGCCGGCCTACCGCCTCGTCCCCGGCCGGCGCGAGCGCCCGCACGCCCGCCAGCGCCTCTGCGCTCGCCAGCAAAGATGCCACGGCCAGAACTTGGCTCTATCTCGCCATCTTGACCGGTAAGATGGACGGCAAGAAGGGCTGGCCACAGTTCCTACCCGCGAATTTCCGCGTCGCGGCGAACTCCACGGTGCAAGCGGAGATCCGTTGTTTCGACGACGGCGTGGCCAGCATCCCCAGCGGTTATGAAAAGGTCAGGGGTACCGTGGGCGGCTCGATGACGATCCTGTCCGCCGTGAACGGGGACGTCTCCACGGCCAAGAGCCAGACGGTGCAGGCGGTGGACCCCAAGAACGTGGCCCACACGCTGACCTTCGCGGATACCGGGATGAACATCCCGATCCCGCCGCTTTCCACGGTGCGCTTCACCTTCAAGGCTGGCCCCGCGGGCACGCACGGTTGGCAATGCATGTCGGCATGCGGTTCGGGCGGTGGCTGGGGAGGACCGATGTCCGCCGCGGGTTGGATGAAGGGGACCATGACCGTGGTCTGACGGTGAGTAGGCGTCGCGGGCTGGCCCCGTCGGCCATGAGAGGCCGGCCCGTGACTCGGGTGGCCAAATGGGCGACGGGCGCCACGGCCCTGTCGGATCGGACCAGCCCGCCCCCCGTGACCGTCACATTGCCTGCCGTCAATACAGACCAAATCCGGACCTACAATGTCGTCAGTGCCACCCTGCGCACCCGTCCGCTCGCGGCGCGGATGAAGCGTGTGCAGCGTGCGGCAGTCCCGACTCGCCCTCCGCAGCATCCGGCGGCGCTCGGGCCAGCCCCGGAATAGCACCCCTCCCCGACCTTACGCGGAGGCACACCGAACCCAGTTGCGCGTGTTGGCCGGCGCCCTGCTCCGGTCGCATCCGCCGTCCAGCTGGTCCAATCGAACGCGGCGCGGCGCATCACGTATCTGGAAGCCCCCTCCGACGCGTCCCTCCCGGGGCCAATCTCGTGTGTCTTAACATTCACCGCGCTGCAGGCAATGCAGACAACCGGCTTACGGATAGGCCCTCAGACCGGGACCGCCGTCAGGGTGCCATTCATATACCCCAATTTCCCCATCGACCAATCGTGATTATCGCTGTCGCACGGGATAGTGCACAAAAAGCTATACGTGCCCAGCCCGTGCGGCAGGCTGAATTTCACGACCGTGACCCCTGGATCGCCTTTCTTAACACGAGACACGGTTGTTACATTTATGTTCAGGCGAGGCACGGTGAAGGTGTGCGGCATGCTGTCCCAATTGTAAATCGTCAGGACCACGTGGTCCCCCGCAGGAACTTGCAAAGACGAAGGAGAGAAGGCATCGTGATATTTTCCGTCCGGCCCCAGCTTGAATGAGCCCAGGATGTCCATGGTGAGATAAATGGTCTGAGGACTGCTCAGCGTGGTCGTCGAACTCACCGGCGCCCTACCGGAACCGGCGGGCAACGGGGGCGATGCTCCTCTCGCCCTGCCGCAACCGACCACCAGCGCGGCCACCATGGGGGCCGCCGCCCACATCGCCAGCATTCTCCGACCACGCTTCCACGACCAACCCTGACAGGCTCTACAGCAACCATGACCTCTTACCGGCCGCCGCTGTTCGGACATCATTGTTCCTCCTCCGGGTTCGGTGCCCGCCCACCACTGCTCCTGCCCACGCGGCCCACTTGACGGCATCCGACCCTGGTCCGAGTGGCTCGATCTTCAGGATCGCGCGCTGCTGGAGGCGAGCGGACTATTTGGACTTAACACATGCACGATACGTGTTCCGACGTCAGCGGAACCTTGCCCTTGCCGGGGAGTGGTGGGCGCAGTCGCCTGACCGGCCAGGGCGGCTCTAGCACGGCTTTGGGGGGCTACCGCGGCGTCCTGGACCGTGCCCACTGAGGCTCGCCGACAAGGGTGACATCGGAACACGCATCTCAACCGCCTTGGGGCCAATTACCTTAGAGCGCCTTCCCCCACCCCAGGCATCATGCTTACGTGCACGATGGATGACTATTGCCTCCGATGGTCATTTGCGCTGACCGCGCGTTCCCACCCCATAGCCTGCAGAGTCTGCGCCGATATGCCGCTATCGGCCATCGTTGAATGGCCCGCGCGGGCGAAACCAGATCAATAGGCCTTCCCGTAGTAGGTAGGAGGTGGCCTCGTGCTGTAGCCTTTGTGGAGCCTCCCTGTAATCCACCGCTTTCGCGCCGGTGTCCTCACCAAGCCGGCGTGGCACTTGCGCCACCTCCCCCCTCCTACCTACCCACGGTGCGATGGGGGGGCGCCGGCGGCAACGCCGGGCCCTACCCTCGAAATACCTCCCTCCCTTGTCGCGTCTCAGGCTCCGGCTGGCTCCCCCCAAAAGCATAGTGTGACAAGAGTTGGTGGGCCGGTGTTCGGATTGGCTGCTCGAAGACAATGCACACTCGTCACGGTCTGACTGCCGTGTTGTGGAAGAAGGTGTTGTGTCCCGGGACTATGCGACCGGCTTCACCTCCACCTCGAAGCCAAGCCGCCGCAAAC
>JAJZMB010000017.1 GCA_021803205.1 Bacillota bacterium
GAGCGGCTCAACGAAGAGATTCGCCGGCGGGAACGGGTCATCCGGATCTTCCCGAACCGGGACTCCGTGATCCGGTTATTGGGGGCCCTGCTGCTCGAGATGCACGAGAAGTGGACGACCGGGACGCGCTACCTCGACATGGAGGAGTATGAGGCCTGGTCCGCGGCGCGCGCCGACTCGGCGCCGACGGGGACGGTGGTGGCTATGCGCTGACCATCACCGAGGGCGGGGAATTTACAGCAGTTTTAGGACTTGATCGGATCGCCTGCGGGTACTTAGCGCGTGAGTTGACCAGATCCCACAGGTCGTCCACCGGCCCCCCGGCGTCCCGTAGCTCCTGGACAAGGGACGTATGAGACATGTTCATGGGAGCGTTCGCCAAAGACTAATTACTCCACTGGTCACCAGTTCCTGAATTGTTTGGCCCAATTGAACCCGCCGTTCCCTATTACAGGATTGCTCAGATCCACACCGCACTTGACTACGTCTGCACTCCACGGCCGATATCCACCACGTTTCACCATCTTCGACGCCGCACAGGTTATGAACTCCAAGTCTCCCGAACTGCACCAAATGCCCCAAACCACCTGCCTGTCTCACCAGTCAAGTCGATACCGAAAGCCATCTTGGTCCTCATCTGAGACAAAACGCATACTGGCAAGGGTCCGGTCCTCTGGGCGACGCATTAACCACACGGCCAAGTTCACGGTCCCGGGGTGGCCGACAATCTTGGACACGTACTTAAATAAGTCTGGCAGGTCCACCCCGAGCCGTTTCGCGCTGTCTTCGAGAGGCGCCATGACCATCAGGCTCTCATGCCTGTTCTCATCCAAGCCCCCGACCACCAGTGCCACGGTCGCCCCTACAAGCAACTTCGGGTCATGACGACGCACAGCCAGGCTGGCCATTCGCTCGGCATAAGCGCAGAGAACGCGCCTGGCCTGCTCCGTAACAAGCGGCCGTACCCCCGCAACTGCCGACGGACCCCCGGTGACTAAGGTGGCGACGAAACGTGCTACCTCCTCATCACGGGGGTCGGGCAGGGGCGCTGGGCCGTACCTATGGAAGGGCCGTTGAGCGTCGTCATGCGGGTCGAACATACGTCCCTTATCCCCCCGGCCGGAGATACCAGCCTTTCCACGTGTAGCCTTCGCCCACAAACTGCTGAAGCTCTCGGGCAAAGACTGTTGGCCTTTGATACGTGGTGTCCCATAGGTTCTGCCATGTCGGATTCGATGCGACGTACACAGACATCTTACGATCTATCACACTCCGAACCCACTGTTCCGAAAAATGCTGACGGGAAAGGAGGGTAGGGCCGCCGTCACTCAGGCCCGGGCCTTGGCGGCGGCACCGGGGCCGGGAAGCGGGATTAGGAGGCGGCGGTCAGCGTGACGCGGTAGCCCAGCCCTTCCAGTCGTTTGACCGCTTGCCGTCGGACGTGCTCCTGGTCGCGCCGGTCGAAATAGTCCACGCCCAAGTCGGCATAGGGTTGGTGGCGCTGCAGGATATACCAGATGTCCCCCACGATACTGTGCGCCACGATGACCGCCGCCCGTTTCGCGCCTTGGGTCCGTACGGCGCGGCGGTATTGCGCCCCGAGATAGGTGGCCTGGGTGCGTCCCGCGGCTTGGGCCGCTTCCACCAAGGCCGCACGCAGACTGCGGTTTCCCGGGATGGTGCGGCCCGACAGGCGTTTGCCCGCGCTCTCGTGGTGGCCCGGGGCCAGCCTCACCCATTTGGCCAGGGTCGCCGGGCTGCGAAACGGGGCCACCGTCGGGCCGATCTCCGCGAGGATGGTCTCCGCCGTCCGTCGCCCCACCCCCGGGAGACTCTCGAGCAGTGCCCGGGTCGCCTCAAAAGGGGCGAGCCGGCTCGCCACCTCCGCATCCAGCTCCGCCAATTGGCGGTCCCACTGCGTAAGGTGCCGCAACTGCTGGCGTAAGAGGAACTGCTGGTGCGCGCCCATGAGCCCCTGCAGCGCGCGCTGGAGCTCCGCCGGCGTGGCGCGGAGCCGGTCGTCCGCCAGGGCCGCCAGGGACTCCGGGTCCGTGATGCCGTCGGCCAGCGCCTGCAGGATGCGGGTCCCCGAGACGCCCAGAACGTTGCTGACCACCGACCCGAGCTTGATGTTGGCCCCTTCGAGGACCTTCTGGATCCGGTTCACTTCCCGCGCCCGCTCTTCGATGAGCGACTGGCGGTACCGCGTCCGCTCCCGCAGTTCCCGCTGGGGGCGGTCGGGGATGAAGCTGGGCTTGAGCAACCCGTGTTGCAAGAGATCCGCGATCCACTCGGCGTCCTTCACGGCGGTCTTCCGCCCGGGAACCGCCTTGATATGCGCCGGATTGACCAGCCACGTGGTAAAACTACTCTCCAGGAGATTAAACACGGGCTTCCCGTAGCTCGCTGGGGACTCCATCGCCACATGGGTCACCCGGTGCTCGGTGAGCCAGGTCTGCAGGCTCAGCAGATCGGCGGTGGCGGTGCCAAAGGTCTGCACCGCCCGCCCCGTCTCCCGGCCCTCCCGCGCCAGGATACAGGCCACTACCGTCTTCTTGTGCACATCGAGTCCCGCACACCGGGGAAACACGACCTCCATCGGGGTCGACTCCTTGGGGTCAGGCTACCCCCGTCCGGACCATGGGCGGCGGACGACAAAGTAACCGGACTCTGTTCCGCGTGCAGGGCCAGCGGCCCGCGACAAGGCGAGGTGCCCATGGCGCTCCGGGTCAAACTAGTCGGCGGCCACGTAGGACCATAGACGTTCCGACCTCCGCACGGGAGCGCGGAGGAGCCTTCGACATCTCCAACCCTTTTTCATGCGGCGGGGCGCCGCTTCGCGGCATGGGGAACTAGTCGTTCTTTGCGATCGTCCACTCACTGTTGGGCAGGTCCAACACTTCGTGCTGAGCCCAATCGTTTGCCACCGCCGTATCGGCCTGCCGACCAATCACCGCTACGTTATTGAGGGAGCAACCCGGCCCGCTCGTCTCCCCGGGACTCGTATCGGACGTCACGGTTTGGCCGAAGCCGCTGAAGCTGCTTTCGGGCGGCGCCGCATTTATCGCCTCACCCAGACCAAAGCCGCCCCCGTTGCCTTCCCAGAAGCCTTCCGCCAGCCCCATCGGGTCCGTGTACTTCAGCGGGTTGTCTGCAACGTAGGTATAAGGTTGCTGCGTCAGCAGCACCAGCGGGTCCTGGCTCAGGAACTGGCCCGTCCCCGGGTCATACCACCGCGCCCGCATGTAGACGAGACCGGTCTGGCTGTCGGTGTACTGGCCGGCGAAGCCGAAGGGCGTGGTGACCGTGCCGGACTGCGCGGTCATCTGCCCGTAGGGGCTGTCGCTCGTGGTGCCCACCACGGCGCCGCTGGTGTCGGTGAGGAGTGGGGTGCTGCCCAGGGGCATCATCTTACGCCTTACGCCATTCCAAAGCGAGGGTTTAGCCGTGTGGCCGGTGGCCACACGGGGCGACGCTCAGGGGCGAGAGTGGCGGCGGCGCGTCAGACGGCGCCGACGGACAGGCGGCATGGCGCAGGTGCCTCCATGTCGATCGAGGGGGGTTGTTCGGCGCCCACGGCCTCGAGGAAGGCCGCCGCCAAGGCCGTGGCACTGGGCCGGTCGAGATTCCGCGCAGCTGCCTTGACGAGCGTCCCTGCGTGGACCACGTACGGCGTGGTGTCCGTGGCATGCCGCGCAAAGTTCCGAATCCAGCGATCGGCCACCCTTTGCCATTCCGCGCTCCAGCCGCGATGGGCTAACGTCGCTTGGAGCTCGGCCAGCGCCGTGGCGGCACGGGGAATCAGCCAGTGCTGGCCATCCTGGGCAAACTGGACCCGGCGGAGAT
>JAJZMB010000117.1 GCA_021803205.1 Bacillota bacterium
CCAGCCAAATTCCTGGTTTCCAGGAAACGGTAACTCTCTTTCCTTTGTCTTCCTCACAATTGTGGGGCGCACCCGACGCGGAGGCAGGGGACGCCCAGGACCGGGAGGTGCAGGCCGCCACCGCGGCAGCCACGACCAACGACCTGCGGGACGAGATCCGCGAGGTCGGTCGGCTGGTGGCACTGGCCGAGCGTGTCTATGCACCGCAGCGGGAGAGCAAGTTCCGCCAGCTGCAGGCGGCCCTGGGGAGGTATCCCGACGCCAAGGTCCTCATCTTCACCGAATACCGCGACACGGCCGACTTTCTCACCCAGAGACTGGGCGCTCTGGGGTTCGCCGGCCAGGTGGCGCGGATCGACGGCACTATGCCCTGGCGGGATCGGGAACGGCAGGTGGCGCTCTTCCGCGGCCCGGCGCGGTTCCTGGTGGCCACCGACGCGGCGGGCGAGGGCATCAACCTGCAGTTCTGCTGGCTCACTGTCAACTACGACGTACCCTGGAATCCCGCCCGTCTGGAGCAGCGGCTTGGGCGCGTGCATCGCTATGGCCAGCGCCATGACGTGGTGGCCCTGAACATGATCGCGCGACGCACCCGTGAGGGCCGCGTGCTGGAGGTCCTCTTCGACAAGCTGGAGCGGATGCGGGAGCGGCTCAGTTCAGACCGCGTCTACGACGTATTGGGCGAGGTTTTCGAGGACCGACCGCTGCCAGAACTGATCGCCGAAGCGGTCCTGGAGGGCCGTGACGAGGCGGTGGCGGCGGAGGTCGGCCGACGCCTGGACGAGCAGTTGCCGGCGGCTGTGGTGCGCCGCGTGCAGGGGCCTGTGCCGATACAGGCGTCGGAGGGACTGCTCGGCCCTCTGCGGCTACGCCAAGAGCAGGCCGAGCGTACCCGCGTCATGCCCTCCTACGTCGCCGGACTCTTCCGCGCCGCCGCCACGCGGCAGGGCATCCGGCTGGAGGGAGATCCCGGCGATCTGCAGCTCTTCCACATCCCGGATCCGCCGCCGCCGGTGGCGCGGGCACTGCAGGCCCATGCGCCAGAGTTGCGGGAGCAACTGACATTCGACCGCCTTCTGGCCTCGCCCCCTGGACAGGCAGAGCCCGCGGCCGTCTATCTCCACCCTGGAGAGCCCATCTATGAGTCTGTTGTCGCCCCCTTCCTGGGACGGTATGCCGATGAGGCGCTGCGCGGGGCCGTCTTCCGCGACCCGGCTGCCGAGCGCCCCTACTTCTTCACCTTGGCCGGCGTGCCCGTCCTGGACGGAGAGGGCGTCGCTCCCCGTCTGGTCGGCCAGGCCCTGTCCGGGGTGATCTGGGATCCGGATGCGGGATTCCGTTCCTGTGCGCCCCACCTGCTCCTGACCGTCGCACCGGATCCTGCCGGCACTGCCCAGGTGGTCGACTGGACGTTGCCGTCGGACGCAGGCTTGGCCGAATGGGTGCAGCGCACAGAGGGCGAGCCGCTGCTGGCCCGGATCCGCGCGGTTCGGGACGGCTGGGTGGCTGTCTCGCTGGACGAACTCCACCGGGGCCTCGCCCTGCGGGAGGCGGACCTTCTCGCGCAGCGCGCCCGCCTGCTGCAGGTCCGGGCCCAGGGACAGCCGTTGGCGACGCACTGGCTGCGGGAGTGCGAGACCGAGCTCGATGAACTGCCGGACCGGCGTGCGGCTGCGGAAGCCGCCCTGCGGGCGGAGGTCACGGGCCTGCGGCTTGGGGAGGTCACGGTCTGGGTCCGCGCCTTGGTACTCCCCGGTGCCGCGGCGGACCTCGGCGCGCCGTTCGGGGAAAGCGAGGCCATGGCCATGGCGATCGCCCGGCAGGTGGAGGAACGCGAGGGGGCCGTCGTGCTCGACCGGAGCGATCCCTGGCTGCGCCTGGGCTACGATCTGGAATCCCGCCGGTTAGACGGCAGCGAACGCTGGATCGAGGTCAAGGGACGCGCGGACACAGGCCCGGTGGAACTGACGGAGAACGAATGGCGGCAGGCGGCCAACCACCGAGACCGCTATTGGCTCTACGTGGTCTGGAACTGCCGCACCCAACCCCGGTTGCGATGCATCCCCGATCCCTTCGGGGCTCTGCTCTCCAGGCAGCAGGGCGGCGTGCGCATTGACGCATCAGAGATCGGCGGCTTTCCGGAGGAGGTCATCGGATGAGGCGGCTGATCGAAGAGGCCTTCCCGTTGCAGGAGGTATCGGCGGCAAGCCGGCACGAGAAGAGCGTGCGCCATGGGCACATCTCCACGCTGCACATCTGGCCGGCACGCCGACCACTGGCCGCCTGCCGCGCGGCGCTCCTTGCCGCACTGCTGTCGGACCCCGGTGACCCTGACCGCCGTCAGCAATACCTGAACCGGATCGCGGCCCTGGCCCCGTGGGGCAAAGAGTCCGGCGGGGATCTGCAGGCTCTGGCGCGCGAGATCCGGGCCGCGCACGGGGGGCGGGCGCCACGGGTGCTGGACCCCTTCGCCGGCGGTGGCGCCATCCCGTTCGAGGCGATGCGGCTGGGCTGCGAGGTTTTGGCCAACGACTACAACCCGGTGGCCTGGTTCCTGCTGAAGTGCACCCTCGACTATCCCAACCGTCTGGCCGGTCAACGCTGGCCCCTGCCGCCATTCGCCCAGGCCGATCCCGGTCGATCGGCGCGCCCGCGTGGCAGCGAGCGTATGCAATCCCTGGCCTTGCGCCAGGACTCCCCCATGCCGGGGGACCTGGAGGCGCAGGTGCGCGCCTGGGGTGCCTGGGTACTGGAACAGGCGCGCGCTGAACTGGGCGCCTACTATCCTGATGTGGAAGGCCACCCCGCCGTGGCCTACCTTTGGGCGCGGACCATCCCCTGTCAGGACCCGGTGTGCAATGCGGAAGTACCGCTTCTGCGCACCCTCTGGCTGTGCAAGAAGCCACAGAAGGGAAAGACACCCGCCAAGCTGCGGGCCCTGCGGATGATCCCCGATCGCGAGCACAGGCGCGTGCGGTTTGAGATCTATGCCCCGGAGAGCACCACGGACCTCAAGGACCGAGGCACGATGGGCCGGACGGGCGTGACGTGCCCCTGCTGCGAGGCGTTCATGAAGGACGATTACGTTGCCATTACCGCGCGCTGCGGTCACTTGGGCGCGGTGATGACCTGTGTCGTCGTCGACACTCCGCAGGGGAAGGAGTATCGCGCGCCCAGCAGCGCTGACGAGTCCGCCGGGCAGGCCGCCGGGACGGCGATGGCAGCGCTGCCGGCCAGTGAGGTCCCCGACGAGCCGCTACCTCCGGCCGGCACATTGGGCTTCCGGGTTCAACGCTACGGGTTCGGCCAGTGGCGCGATCTCTTCACCCCCCGCCAGCTCTTGGCGATGGCCACGTTCGTGCGGCTGACGCGACAGGCCAGGGTGGAGATGGAGCGCCTGGGGTATGCGCCGGAGTGGTCCGAGGCTGTCACGGCGTACCTGGCCGCAACGGTGGATCGGCTGGCGGACTACAACTCCTCCATCGGCATGTGGGGCATCGGTCGCGAAACAATCGCCCACACCTTCACCCGCTTTGCCCTCCCCATGACATGGGACTTCGCCGAGACGAACTCCGTGGGAGACACGACCGGGGGGTTCTCCGGCGCCGTGGGTTGGGTTGCCAAGTTCACCGGGCATGCGACACGCGGCCTTGGTACTGCACCGCCGACCTCGATCACCTGTAAGTCTTCGGTGAACCCCGGCAGGTAGGCAGGGGGTTTGGGCGAGCAGGGAGAGAGGATCACGGCAGGGGTGCGGTGAGGACATTGCGGAAGTTGGGATCGAGCGGATAGACGTAGATGTCCTTG
>JAJZMB010000179.1 GCA_021803205.1 Bacillota bacterium
CTTTCGGCGGCCACGGCGCCCCCAGGGCCGCCAGGCTGGGGTCAGCCTACGACAGCGCCCACTCGGCCGCCAGGGCTGCGCAAGTCGGCTGGCGCGTCTCAAATAGCGTGGGCAGGACCGCGGGCGTTCGGTCTCGATTCGCACGGTCAGTAGCACTTGGGACCGCGCGCTCCGCTCACAGGTTCGCCCGTACTAACCAGCGGGGAACCCATTCCGGCGAGAGAGGCGGTCCTCTGGCGGACTCCCGGGTATGTAGGGCGGCGCAGATGTGCGGATCAGGACTGCTGGCCGACTAGGAATTCAGCGAACATGGGCACAGTGAACGCGATTTGTCCCCAGCGAGGCGCGTAACACAGGCTGCGCTTGATAAGTCAATCACGCACCGGACCCAATTGATTCGTCGTCCGCCGCAACACCTTGGTTACAGCACTCGTCGCAAACGGCCCCGGTCCCAAGGACGCCATCGCACGAAGGTAAGCCCGTTCCGAATCTGTAGTCCGATCAAATCGAATACGGAAAAACCCAGCGTCAAGTTCGGCCATGGTCGTTTTGAGGCTGGCCTTCACATCGGACAATCGAATGTGGACCGGACCAGGGGCCGCATCCCAAGCCTGTTTCGCAAACTCTTGGAGAAAGTACGGATACCCTTGTGTCCGTTCGACAATCACTTGGATCGCACTGTCTTCCCATTGGACTCCTTCCTTGGCGGCGGGGGCTGCAATCGCCTCTCGGGCCTCCGAAACAGCCAGAGATCCAATACTCGGGAAATAAAACATCCGCTCAGCGTAGGACTTAGCCTCTCCAGCCAAGGCGAGGAGAGAAGGCAGGCCAGCTCCTGTGATCATCACCGGAAGAGACAACTGCGCTGCACGATGCAACCCAAGCACCAGGGCTCCAAAGTCATTGCGTTCCAGGTACTGGATCTCATCGATAGTCAGCAAGATGCCCGTGTGGTGTGCCTGTGCTGCCTTGCCAACCGACCCGCCAGAAGTCGACGCAGCGCGACTTCTGCATCTTCGATCTGTCTGGATCGACCAACGAGCGCGGGGGGCCGCACACCAGCCCCTGGACTGTACGGATTCATCGCTTGATCCATGGCGCAAGTATAACCGTTTATGAGACGTATAGCACAATCGCTTATACATTGCGCAAATCCCTATACTTTCGCTGCCGCCCGTCCAGGATGCCGCCGGCCGATGCCCTGGCTAGGTGGATGGCCGCGTTGGTGAACAGGAAGGCAGGCTTGCTCCGAAGATCGAAATAGAGGATGCTGGGAGCGAGGCGATGAGCGCCATGGCAACGAGTGAAGTGGCGGCGGCAAAGGAGCCGGGTGGGCCGCAGGGTTCCGTGGACGGCACATGGCTGATCCTGCAACGCCTGGACGACCTGCGCCGGGCGCAGGATGAGGTTCGTGCTGACGTGAGGGCATTGGACGCGAAGGTGGACACCAAGATCGACGGGCTCCGCAAAGACCTGGACACCAAGATCGACGGGCTCCGCAAAGACCTGGACACCAAGATCGACTCCCTGCGGAACTGGTCCCTCGGCCTCCTCCTCCTGGCGATCCTGGGCCTGCTGGCGAAACTCCTGATACCGGGAGTGTAAGTCAACCGCAAGCGGAGAACAGCGCCCGGCTGGAGACGGCCGGGCTTTCTTTTGCCCCTGCACCGGGGCGGCGCCCAAGGGCCATAGGCCCCTGCTGCCCCTGTCGGCCGCAGGACGCCCCCGGTGCCCCCGTGGCAACGAGGCGCGACCCTCCGCCCTCCGTGTCGGCAGCCTTGGGCTCCCCACCGTACCCGCCGCCGGGGGCGATGCCCCCTGGCGTCCCGGCGCACGGGTGCCGGTCCCCTTCGGTACCCGCCATCGCTCGCCTCGCCGTCCTGGCCGACCCTGCACCCCTACGGGCTCCGCTGCGCTGCCCCAGGGTCGGGGTCCGGCGGGCTCTCCCGACTCTGCCTTGCACCGGCCCGCCCGGCGGGTCGGGCTTCGCCCTCCTCTGTGGGCCCGTCAAGGCCGCCTCTCAAAAATGGCCTTGTGCGGGATGGTGGGGACGGTGGCGAAGGCGCGGAGCATTCTGGGAGACGCGGAGGATGGATCCCCCGCCCTGGGACCGTACCCGCGCTGGGTGCGCGTGGAACTGGTCCGGGAGGCCCGCGCGGGGGCGTACCGGACCTGGACCCTGTGGGAGCAGGAGGATGCGGCGCTCATCCTGGAGCCCCTGCTGCGCGGCCAGCCGACCGAAACTTTCCTGGCCTGCCTGCTGGACACCAAGCACCGGCCGAACGCGATTCACCGCTGCGCCCTGGGTGGCATCGACAGCGTGCCGGTCGAGGCGCAGTCGGTCTTCGCGGCGGCGCTGCTGGCCAACGCGGCGGCGGTCATCGTGGCGCACAATCACCCCAGCGGCGACCCCGAACCCAGCCCGCAGGACGTGCTACCCACCCACCGCCTGGTGCGGTGCGGCGGCATCCTCGGCATCCCGGTGCTGGACCACCTGGTCTCGGCGCCGGCTGCTGGTCGAGCATGCGCGCCCTCTTTCCGACGTGCTGGGGGGGGAGCGCCCGTGTAGGCCTGGGAGGTTGTCGCCTACACGGCCGATGCGGGCGCCTGGTGTACGGCGTGCGCGCAGGCCCGATACGGGCCGCGCACCCGATCCACGAGCGGAAGGACCGCGAGGGCAACACGGTGCACCCTGTCTTTGCCGCGGACGAATGGGCGGACCGGCCGGAGTGCGGCGCCTGCGGGGCGTCGCTCCCGGTGCGGGTTGCCGATGTCAGAAGGTGGGATCGATGATGCGGGCGGTGCGGCTGTATGCGGCATTCGCGCGGGTCTCCCTCTGCGGTATCTGCCGGGAGGAGGCCCGACGCCGGGGACTCCGCGAGGACCGGGCGACGCTGCCATCGTACGCCCGCACGGTCCCGCCGACCGTGACCACCAGTAGGTCGGAGCCCTCCACGGCGAGGTTGTCGGTGGTCGGGTGGGGATGCAGCCCCGGCGCCAACAGGCGGACCTGCCGGCCGTCGGCCGGGTTGTACAACGGCAGGCCGGCCGCAGGCAGCACCATCAGTCCGGCGAAGCGCAGCAGTTGCGGCGAGCCGAGGGTTAAGCCCGGCGGGGCCGTTTGCCACAGCGGCGCCCCCGTCGTCAGGGCGTAGGCGGCCAACTCCGTACCGGCCATGACCAGGACGCTCGACCCAACGATCAGTGGCGGTCCGGGGAGCACCGAGGTGTCCGGCACGATCTGTCGCTGCCACAGTTGACGACCGGTCGTGAGATCGAAGGCCGTCAGGTCGCCGGTCGGTCCGGAGACGACGATGCGGCCACCGCTGATCGCGGGGACGCCAGCGACGTGCAGGGTGTTCGGCAAATAGCGCTCCGTCCACGCTGGGGTGAGGCGGGTGGGCGCCACAGCCACCCCGCAGCCCGCTGCGAGTAGAGAGCACAAAAGAAGGGGCACCGCGATACGGATTAGACGCACGCACGTATTCCTGCAGCCGATGGCAGTAGCTACCGCAATTCTGTCTCTAGGGGTGGCGCCGTGGTCACGTCGCGTAGACCCATGTGGCCCCGCCGTCGGAGGTGGGCAGCAGGACGCCGGCCGTGCCGGATTGCGCCGCCCCCCACCCCGTCTCACTGCTGACGAAGGAAACGTCCCAGAGCGCCAGCCGCCGCGGGGGGACGGCGGCAGCCGGAAGCCAGGTGGGGCCGGAGGCAGCCGGCGGATGGGGAGACGCCTCGTGCGCGGTATGCGCGGCTTGTGGATACCGGGATCTGGGTATCCCCTTGACTGCCACACCTACTAC
>JAJZMB010000122.1 GCA_021803205.1 Bacillota bacterium
AAAAGCACTAGATCCCCTCACAGCCAGTCGAGCTACGTGGGGGTCTGGTGCGAACATGGTGCCGAAGCGCATGTCTATTCCTATCGTCGTATACGCCGGTCGAAGCGTCAAGGAGTACTTGGCGTTCGGTATGGCGGCCGTCGCGGCCATGGTGCTGTGTTGTCCTGTGTGCGGTGGCCGTCTGGTGACCCACGATTGGCCGAAACGCATCGCCAAGAGCAAGTCGAAGGGGTTTGACCCGGATCCCCCCCGGATTCGAGTGCGGGAGTTGGTCTGCCCAAGGTGTCTGGATGCGGGGCGCCACCCGCGCTACTTCCGCGTGCTGCCCAGCTTCCTGCGACCGTTCAATCACTTCATCCAACGGATCCGGCTCACCGTGTTCGACCGGACCTGGCAGGCGGGACAACGGCCGGCGGTGATCGAGGCCGCGACTGAGGTTGACCAGTGGACGATTCGGGTGTGGGTCGCGGCGGCGGCCGAGGTGCTGTCCGGTGCCTTGGCAGAGTTGGCCGCGGACATCATGCGCTTTGGTGGCCAGATGCCAGTGGTGTCCCAAGATGCCCTGCCGTGGGAGCGGTGGTGGGTGTTGGGGTTGGCATTGCGGACGGCGATGTCCGCAGTCGACTCGGAATTGGCCGGTGTTGGGGGGTCCGTGCTGGAGTGGCTGACGGTGGTGGGGGCCCAGCGGAAATGCTGGTGGGCCCTGGCCCCCTGACCCCATGGATTTTCTTGCTTTGCGAGGTGCTCCCCGCCGATACAGACACTGCCGGCCTGGCCGTCAGGCGGCCGGCGGGGGGTGGGGACCCTGGACAAACCGGATCTGGAGGAGCAGCGGGCGCTGTTCCGCCACAACCTCATTGGTCCGGTGATGCACCGCGACCTTTGGCGGGGGGAGCAGGCGGCCATCCTGCGCGAACAAGCGGCTCAGGAATGGGAGGTGCCTGGAGGGCCGCGGCGGCGCTTCAGTGTGCGAACGTTGAAGCGATACCTGAAGCGCCGCCGGGAGAACCCGACGCTGGATGGCCTGCGCCGCAAGCGACGGGCGGACGCGGGGGCGCGCAAACGGCTCAGCGCGGTGGCGTGGGAACGCGCTCAGTTGCTGAAACGGGAACAGCCGCACCGCTCCTCCGAGGAGATCCTGTCCATGCTGTTGCACCAGAAGCTGATGCTGGAGGGGGAATGTTCTCCCGCCACGTTGCGACGCTACCTGCACGCGGCCGGGCTGACGCGGCGGCTGTTACTCCATGCGCGTCCCAAGGCGTACCGCCGCTGGCAGCGGAGCGAACCCGGCGCACTGTGGCAGTTCGACGCGACCGGTGGGCTGTGGCTTCCGGATCCTCAGGGCGGGCCGGTGCGGCAACTGTGGTTCATCGCGGGCAAGGATGACGCCAGCCGCCTGCTGGTCGGTGCGCGCGCGTACTTCCACGCTCACCAGGCCGCGCTGGACGACCTGTGCAAGCGTTCCTTTCGTCGATGGGGAGTTCCGCGTGGCGTCTACGTGGATCGAGGATCAGTGTTCATATCCCATCACTACGAACGAGTCATGGTGGAATGTGGCGCAGAACTGATCCATGCAACTCAGTATTATGCCGAAGGCAAGGGGAAAATCGAGTCCGCGATGGGACTCCTGAAAGATGGCTTCTACCCGGAGATCCAGGGGGACATCGCCGCCGGCCGGGTGACGACCATCGAGCAGGTCAACCTCGCGCTGGAGGCCTGGCTGCACTACGTCAACCACCGGCGCCACCGCGAGACCAAGCTGGTCCCCGCCGAGGCATACGGCTCCCGACCCCGCCACCCCTTTGCCGATCCGCTGCGCCTGGACGAAGTCTTCCTCTGGCGCAAGACCATCCGCGTGGACAAGTTCGGAACCGTCTCTCTGGAGGGCAACCGCTACACCGCCGGCGCCGACCTGCGCGGCCAGCGGGTCGAACTTCGCTACGATCCCCTGGACCTGGCACGGGTGCGTCTGTGGGTCGATGGCCAGTTCCGCGCCGAGATCGTGCCTGAGGCCCTGGTCGAGCATGTCGCCCAACCCCTGCGCCAAGATCCGGCGCCGCAGGTCCCAACTCGAGCCACCGTCTACAGCTTCCTGGCCCAACTGCGGCAGGACTACGAAGCCGACCTACGGCGTGAGACCCAGGACATCCCCTTCCGCTCGGTGGCCCGATCTGCCGGACCGCAACTCGGTCCGCTCATCGCCCGTATCGAAGACCTGCTCGGTCGAACCCTGAACCCGGTGGAACAACACCTGCTGCACGCCCGCTGGCAGCAGCACGGCCCTCTGGCGGCCGACCTCGCCGCGGACCGGCTGCGCCCGCACCTTGGTCGCCTTGGCCGTCAGACACCGCTGTCCGAGATCGCGACCCTGCTGTGGGGGGATGAGTCGTGTTCACTGGATTCTTCGGACTGACCCGTCAGCCGTTTACCGCCGAACTGCCACCAGATGCCCTCTTTCGGTCCGTACCCTTGGAGGAGGCCTTGGCCCGACTGTGTTTCGTCATCGACCAGCACGGCATTGGTCTGCTAACCGGCGAACCTGGGACCGGCAAGTCCGCCACGCTCCGAGCTCTGGTCGCTGCCTGCGATCAGGCCCGCCACAAGTTCATCTATCTCATCATGCCCCGCTCGCCGCGGGGGCTGCTGATGCTGTTGTGCCACGCCCTGGGACTGGACCCCGCCTGGTCCGCCGTCGACCTCGCCGCACAGGTCAAAGAGGCCCTCTCCCGCCTCGACGCCCACGGGGTCACTCCCGTGCTGCTGTGCGACGAGGCTCAGTTGGCGCCTGTCTCCGTACTTGACGAACTTCGCCTCTGCTGCAATACCGCCATGGATGCGCGTTGCCCCGCGGCCGTCGTCCTCTCGGGTCATTCCAGCCTCCGTCGGCGGCTCGCGCTCGAGTCCCTGGCCCCCCTGGCTCAGCGCCTTGCCGTCACCACCGCGCTCCCCGGTCTCTCCACCCAACAGACCGCCAGCTACATGGAACACCAACTCCAGTGGGCAGGCGCCTGCCGCCCGCTGTTTACCCGCGAGGTGATTGAACTCGTAGCACACCACAGCCGTGGCGTGCCGCGCCAGATCAACCGCCTCTGCACGGCCGCCCTACTGGCCGCCTTCGCCGTGCAACAGCCCTTGGTGGAGGAGCCAGCCTTCCGCCAGGCTCTCAAGGCCGTCGACCCTGAGTCTGCTTGATCCCCCACGTGGTCCCTGGAAAGGAGGTGATCCCATGCGTCGACGCACCGTTACCATCCACAAAGACTCCCGGTTCCTGCTCAGCACCAACTGCGGGGGCGACGATCTCTGGGCGGATACCCGCATGGATCTCCGCATCCGCGTCGATGGAAACTGCGACGTGCACTTCGCCTTTCACGACCCCAACGCCCTGCGCCTACTGGCCGCCGCCATTCATACCCTGCTGGCCAACTACCGCCACGCCAATCCTGCGCCCGCCGCGCCAGTCCGGTCACTCCAACCCTACGCCCGTCCGCTCCCGCTCGACATCTAAAGTGGTGCCCAACGATCCTTCGGGGCTGTCCGGCCGACAAGGCCACGGCAGCCCCTTCCCTATCTCTCGCGAGGACATTGATCGTGAACGCATCGGTGTCCCTTTCCCTGAGCGCGCCCATCCAGGGCCGGATTGGCGAAACATTCCTGAACCTAGCCCTGCCCTTTGCCCATAAAGAACGGTTAACAGGCAGCGCCGTGGCGTCTATGGTGTGAGTATGACACCGAAGCAGGTCATCCTCCAACGGCTTTCCCAGGGCGATGCGGTCGAGGCCGTGCGCTACTGGATCGACTC
>JAJZMB010000044.1 GCA_021803205.1 Bacillota bacterium
CCACCCTTGTCGCCGTTCAGACCGTCGGCGTCTGGGCCACGGTGGCAGGGGTGGCAGGGGTGCTGCGACGCCGCTATGGTCCATGGCCCGCATCCGGCTTCCTCGCCGCCACGACCGTGTATCCGGCGCTATATCTGTTCGCGCGCTTCAGTCTTACGGACAGCCTCTTCGCCTGCGGCCTGCTGGTGTGGGCGTTGCTCGCCGCCGCTCCCGATCCAGGCCGCCGACCTGGCTCGGCGGTCGTACTGGCCGGACTGGTCATCCTGCGGCCAGAGGCGATCCTCGTCCTGGCCGGGATCGTCGTCTGGTCGCTCCGCCGCGGCGGCGCACGCATGGCATTGGTCTACACAGCCCTGCCGGCGACGGTGCTGGCTCTCTGGGCCGCATACAATCTTGCGCACGGCCGCGGCTTACTGTTCACGCAGAACGACTTCTGGGTGAACCTCCGGCTCGGCAACAACAGCGCCGCGTGGGGCAACTTCGCCGCTCCCCTCCGCCCCGCCACCGGGAGTCCCGCTATGTACCGCGCCCTGGTTCTCGCCTGGCTACGGCACCATCCGCTACGCTTCGTCTGGCTCTGCGTATCACGGGCGGTTCTCTTCTGGGTGCTGCCCGTCGACTACATCGAGCAACTCGCCGTCGCGGCGCACGTCGTCCCCCTGGCCTGGCTCGACCTCGCCTGGCTGGCGGTACCGCTCTATCCGCTACTCCTTGGATGGTCGATCCTCGTCTTCCGGAAGTCGCGACTGACGCCGACCGCTGCGGTCGCCCTGATCGCCATCTGCGCTCAATGGGGGTTCGTGCTGCCCTTCTTCGTCCAGGCACGCTTCCGCCTCCCGGCCCTCCCCCTGGTGGGGGTGGTTTGGGCGGAGGCGCTCGCTCGCCGCGCGCTCCGCCCGCCCGCACCTGGTCCGCAGGCCGCCGCGGCTCGATGCGGCGACTTGGTCTGAGCCGCAGTTGGCGACCCCCCGAACGCGGCCGCGCGCTCCCCGGAAATCGCGCATCGACGTCGGCCCGGACGCTGTCCACCCCGCCGCACCCGCCCTGGCCCCATACCGTTCGCCGCAAGCAAGCGCCGTCCGGAACCCAGTCGTCACTGTTCCGCCGAGATACGGCCGTCCGTGCTCAGCGCGCGATGCGCCGACAGAACGCCCCGGAAAACCCGTGGTCCGGAGACTCGGATCGGCCCGCGTGGCGCCGCAACTCTGCCGGCAACAGCACCAGACGCCCCCCGTGCGCCGCTGTCGTGCCGGGTCGCAGCCGGCATCTATCCAAGCCCGTGACATATGTTCGTCTCCGGTTCTCTGCCCCCGATGTCGCGGCGCTGCCGCGGAAGTCGCACCGAACCCCGTTGCACCACTTCCGGACCGCCACCGCCTGACAGCGCAGACCTCGGCGGCGTCCGGCGAGTGCCGTGTACCCGCTTGCAGCGGCGACGGAGCCCCTGGCGCTCCGGGCGCTCCGGACGCGGAATATGCGCCGAGGTCGAGCCCCCCTCACTCCCGATTGACGCCGCGCTGCCGAGCGAATACCCTAGAGTCACTCGGATACGTGGGTATTCTCGGCTCCGGCGCAGCCGGCCGGGGCACCAGCACAAGGAGGGCCACCGATGGCCGTGGAACTGCGCACCGCGGACGATGCCGACCTCCGTCCCGCCACGCTGGCCGATGTGCGGCAGATTGTGCGCGCAGAGATCGAGCGGGCCTTCCAGACGGACCCCGCCGCGCGCCGGGCGTGCATCATCGCCAGCAAGGGAACGCTGGATTGGGCCTACCCACCCTTCATCCTGGGCAGTGCCGCGGCCGCCGCAGGGTTGGAAGTCTCCATCTTCTTCACCTTCTATGGGCTCAATCTTCTGCGCAAGGACTTCGAACACAGGCTCGCCGTTTCACCTGTCGGCAACCCCGCCATGCCCATGCCTATCCCCATGGCCGACCTGTTCACTGCCATGCCGGGCATGAAGGCCATGGCTACCGGCATGATGAAGTCTATGTTTAGGAAGAAGGGTGTGGCCACCGTTCGTGAACTGCGCGGCGTTTGTCTCGAATCCGGCGTTCGACTGGTGGCCTGCACTATGACCATGGAGGTCTTCGGCTACGCCAAGGAGGACTTCATCGACGGAGTTGAGTTCGGTGGTGCCGGAGCATTCCTTTCTGAAGCGCGACGCAGCCATGTCTCCCTGTTCATCTGATTCGCCGGAGCGACTACTGGAAGGGGGCTCGAAGGATGGCGGCGCCCGCCGAGGATAAGATGCTCGACTGCCGAGGCTTGCTCTGCCCGATGCCGGTGGTCCGGGTCGCCCGGCAGATGAAAGTCCTGCAACCGGGGCAGGTCCTGAAACTGCTGGCGACGGACCGCGGCGCCTGCACTGATATACCCGCCTGGGCGGAGGACACGGGAAACCGGCTGTTGGAATGGCATGAAGAAAGCGGAGTGCTGGTGTTTCTGCTGCGCAAGGGTGGCGGCGAATGCACCTCACCGGCATGAGCGGCGGCTGGCCGCGACGGGTTTCATGGGCCTCCGCGCGGGTCCACCACGGGCGGCGCGGGTCGAGCGGCCACCAAGGCGAATCGACCTCCGGGTGGTGGCGGTGACTCCTGCGGAGGTCCGCCTGGCGATCGCAGACGGCGCAGCCGTTGTGGATACACGGCCGCTCAGTGCCTTTACCGCGGCACACCTGCCTGGCGCCCTGCCCCTTGAGTTCAACTTGGCCGATCTGACTGAGCGCGCTGAGTTGCTGCTGCCCAAAGGCCTTACCTTGGTTGTGCACGCTGAGCCCGAGCGCACCGTCGCGGCCTCGGTCGGCCTGCTGGAGGACGCGGGCTGCACGGTGCTGGGGCATCTGGATGGGGGCCTGCAGGCCTGGCAGACGGCGGGTGGTGCCACAGCACCACTGCCCATGGTGGATGTAGATCATCTGCACACCGAACTCGCCCGGTACCGGGTGCTCGACGTGCGCGAACCGTATGAATTCCGGCACGGTCACATCGTCGGCGCGCAACTCCTTCCGTCTGGCGAGGCCTGGGTCCGGCCCACCCCGCAGAACGGGACCCTGCCGATCGCTGTCTTCTGCAGCGGGTACGGACGGGCGGCATTCGTCGCCGCCGTCCTGGCGCGCCGCGGAGTCCCGGCGGTCCTGGTCGCTGGCGGCATGTACGAGTGGACGCAACACGGCCATCCCGTCGTCAGCGGCGCGGAGTGAACCCCAAGCCGAACAGGGGCATGTTCCCGACCTCCGCGGGCAACCCGCCCGCGCGAGCGACCGCTCCCATCCCGCAGGTGGTGCGCGCCCCCGTTGTCCGACCGCAAAATGCGCACCCACGGGAACCGGGCTGCAGGCATCCGGCGGTACCGCCAGGGATGAGGGTCGCCGCACGGCCAAACCCCTTCTCCGGCGCCCCAGGGCGACCGCGGCCCGGTGAACGCGGCCTACCGAACGCCCGGCACGGCCCTGGCGCCTCACCACCTGGATGCGCTCCACCTTCCTCGGCCAATAGCGCACCCGCCGGAATCCCGGGTGCGCCCGGCAGCGGCGGCCAGATCCTCTCTTGCGTGGTCGCCGCCTTGCCGCCCCGTCTCCCCGAGGATCCACAAGTCGATGCCGCTACGGCAACTGACTTTCGCCGTGCCGTCATAGCCTCTCCGGAGAACCGTCTCGCGCGTCGCGTCACCAGGGGCCCGCCGTTCAAAGCAATCGGATGCGCACGTTCCGGTAGGCCACCGGGCCGTGATCTCCCTGAAGGCGCAACGGCCCGAGCGGCACGTCCTGATCGTGGTAGGCTCCGCCCGTGGGAAGCTCGCACTCCCTGTTCTCGTGAATCACTTTGCCGTTGAGCACCACGCGTTCGAAACGGGCGTGGGCCGTCTTCCGCCGGCCGTCGTCGGCGTCGAACCTGGGAGCCCGAAAGAGAACGTCGAGTTCCTGCCATTCTCCGGGGCGGCGGGAGGCGTTGGTCGCCGGTGCGTACCCACCATAGTCCTGGTGCGTCACAGGGTGGTTGTGCCGCGCATAGATGCCGCCGTTGGTCCCATACCTCAATTCCGTGTCCGGCGTGCCGTAACTGTCCAGGACCTGTATCTCGTACTGTCCCATGAGGTACACGCCGGAATTGGACTTCTCGGCCACGCAGTACTCCACATGCAGCGCACAGTCGCCGTGCAGCAGCTTCGTGTGGATGTCGGCCGTGCGGCCTCGCTCGCTGTTGAGCATGACCCCGGTTCCCGGATCCGAGACGAAACACCGCCGGTCGTCATCCGCCAGGCGCACCGCTCCGACGACGTGCCAGGTGTGCGGCTCCTTGCGCCCCTCCCATCCGTTGAGATCCGTACCGTTGAAGAGGTCCATCCAGTCCCCCACGCCCTCCGCCTCCCCACAGGCTTGATCGGCCTTCTTCCGATTCGCAGGCCAGGGCCGACATCCTCTGCGGTCCGCTATCGGCTTGCCCGCCCACGGCTACGCCGGATGCACCCGGATGGTACCGCAGGAACAGTGGCGGAAGTCCCGCACCCCGGGCCGAGGGATAGCGGGCTCGGCGGCCCAACGGAACGGGCGACTCAGGACCCGGCGGTGGTCCTACGCCCGAACGTTGCAATGATCTGCCACAGGGGGGCGTATCGGCCAGACCGCAGACGGTGCGGCTCGCCGTCGTCGCGGTCCGGCCAAGGGCCAAGCCGCCGGGGCGAAGCGACGGAGACCGCTGGGCCCCTCTTCCGCCACCCTCCTTATCACCAGGGCCCATGCGGTCCAAAGGATCAGCGGGAGTCCCCCTCGGTGCCACGCGTAAATGAACTCGCAGTCCATAAGCGAAAAAAAGGCCTTGGAGACGCACAGCCCCAGGGCCTTCGGCTATTTTCTGCTCTTGGGGGGCCCGCTGGGAGTCGAACCCAGATCGTGGGATTATGAGTCCCCTGCTCTAACCCCTGAGCTACGGGCCCGGATCGGGAGTGCACCATCGCCATGCGGCAACCCAGGCTACCAGAGTAGCGGCATCCGCCTATTGTGTGCAACTGCGCTTCCACAATGCCACATCCACAATGCACCTGCGGCGTGGTCGGCGCGTGCTCCTTCCGTCGACCACACGCCGTGCACCACCGGCTGCGGCGTCCCACCCGATCTCACCCGCGAGCACGCAACCGCGCGGATACGCCATCCTCGGATGCGGCCGCGCCACTGCCAGGCTGGTCGTCGGTGCGGGCAGCGGTCGGGGCCGCCTCCGCCAGGTACGTTGCCGCCTCCGCGCCGGGAGAATCCTCCCACCGCCCCACACGCGGCACCCGCCGTGCATCGGGCACGACCACCGTCGATCCGAACATGGCGGTTGCCCCTGCCGCTCCGCTGAGGCGCAACCGCAGGCGGCGCCGGTAGAGCACGCCCACGTACCACAGGATCAACAGGTTGACGGTCAGGGTGATGAACCCGGTGGGATGCGGCCGGCGCACAATGTCATAGAGTTCCGCGGGGAGGAATGAGGCTGTTTCCACTATGACCAGAAACTCGCCCCAGGCGAGTCCGCGCCAGACCCCGACCGCTTCCGCGGCCAGGAGAACCGCCCAGAAGGTGAGCCCGAATACAGCCAGCAGGATGATGCCCGGCCCGATGTGGGGCATGTGCGCGTACAACCAACGAACCATGATGTCGCGCGGTGTCTCCGAGACTTCGCCGGGCAAGAGGAACTGCAGGGGATCCGTGCTCCGATGCATGTGCAACAGCAAGGCCAAAACAGCGCCACCCATCGCCGCCAGCGCACTGATCGACTTCTCCAGGGCGATGAGGAAAACTGGCACGGGCCGGCCAAACACGGTGCGGGCCGGTCCTCCTGGATCCACCGCCCACCGCCTGCCGCCGATCACCGCAACACCCCCGCGCGCTTTTCGACCGCGCGTGCCGGTTCTTCGTATCGGAAGCGATGGTCCACTGCGATCCGCGCCTGCCACCGCCCGCCGCCGCATGGATACCTCGGCCTGTCCACCGGCCCTTCAGGCACTCGGGCCCAGGCGCGACACCGTTCCATCTTACCAGACCCGCGCCGGACCGGGGCATGTGTCCGTCCATCCCCGCCTGTGCGGCAGTCGCGCTCCAAGCGCGGCAGGTGCGGAGCCGATACTGGCCAAATCAAAATCCGGGACCGACGCCATGCCGTCCCCCGGGAGGTTGCTGCGTCAGTGCGGTGCCTGGGCGTGATTCCCGGAACCCGCCGCGTGGATGTCGTCACACGGCCTGAACCGGACAGCCCAAGGGAGCACGAGGTTCTTATCGAGGTGATGGAATGCGGCGTGTGCGGCACCGACCGGCACATCATCCAGGGCGGCTGGGGGTTACCGGAGGCGGGCCGCGATGCCCTGGTCCTCGGCCACGAACCGCTCGGCCGCGTCCTCCGGGTGGGACAGGCCGTGCGCCACCTCGCCGAGGGAGACCTTGTCACCGCCACCAACCAGCGGAGTTGCGGCCAGTGCCCGCCCTGCGCCGCCGGGGAACCGGATCTCTGCCTTACCGCGGCGGGCACGGGTCGCGGCATTCGCGGTATGGACGGCTTTCTCCGCCCGCGCCTGGTAGATGACGCCACCTTTTGCGTGCGCGTCCCGGATGGACTGCGTGATGTCGCAGTGCTCACCGAGCCTCTCGCGGTGGGCGAAAAGTGCATCTCTATCGTTCGCCAGACGCAACGGCGGCTGCCGCATTCGCGTTGGACCGATCAGGCCGATGCCGAGGACTGGGCGCAGGGCCTGCGCTTCCTGGTCGGCGGCGCCGGACCGGTCGGCACCCTCCTGGCCGTGGCGCTTCGCTGCCACGGCGGCGAGGTGCTCGCCCTCGACGGTGCCCCGGCCGGCGGCGTCAAGGCGCGCATACTGCAAGCCGCGGGCGTCCACTACCATTGCACCGCCGGCATGGATCTGACGGCCCTTGAGCAGATGCTCGGTCCATTCGACTGCTCCATCGAAGCCTCGGGTAGCGCGGAACTATTCGTCGCGCTTTGGCGCGCCCTGGGTAGAAACGGCGTCGCCGCCGTCGTCGGTGGCTTTGGCGGTCCGCACCCGTCCCTGCATCCGAGGGAATTGCTGGGGCAGATGATGGGGCGAAACCAGGCGCTGGTGGGATTGGTCGCCAGCAACCCGCGCCACTTTCAGATGGCCCTTGCCGATCTGGAGATCTGCCGGCGCCGCTTTCCGGCGGCGCTCGCTGCCATCATCACCGCACGATATGACTTCGACCACGCCTGCCGGGCCTTCGAACCCGCGGGGCCCGACGACGTCAAGCGGGTGATCACGTTGGACGGTGCGTGAAGACGGCGGCCTCCACCCAGCAACGCGGCCGGTCCGCGGGCTGGGCGATAGAGAGCCCGCGCGGCCCGCGCCCAGCTCGCCATCACCCTTGGGCGCCAGGCCGGTCCGCATCGCGACCATCTCGCCCACTGCCGCGATCCTGGCGGCCGGGCGGCATCTCCAATCTTTACGCCTTCTTAATCCCCATAACTGCCATCCTTACGCCGACCTAACGTCGGCCTCCTATACTGCTGGTCCAGCACCCGCTGGTTCGTGCAGGCGCGCCGGGAGCAGGGGTGCCCCGATCCCCTGTCGCCAACATCTGCTCGATTCCGATGTCGCTTCAGGCCTGTGGACCGGGCGCCATGGCCGCGGATCGGTGCGGCACCGGCTGGCGCTGCCCCGATCACCGCAGCCATGGAGGTGAACCCTGTGGACGTACTCCTGGCGCTCAGCGTCGTGGTCATGCTGTACCTCGTCTACGTCCTGGCCCACCCCGAGCGGTTTTGAACCTCCCGCGCCCACCACGAGCCGTCCGGCCGGGCCCGGCCATCCGTTCCTCCGCACCGGCGGCCACGTTCCCTCCCCGGACCGGGCCGCGCGCACGCCGGGCTGCTGCCGGGTGCCAAGGGAGGTGATGGCGAATAGATGAACTCGGCGGATGGAGATCGTCTCCTGCGCCCAGGCGATATCGTTGCGGAAGACTGCGAGGTTGTCGCGGGATCGGCCACAGTCGACCAGTCGGCCATCACCGGGGAGTCGGCGCCCGTCCTCCGGGAGGCTCGGCCAGGCCACCAGACCCTGCTCGCCGGCTGCCGGATCCAGAGCGGCGAACTGCGCGTCCGCCCGCTGCCCCCACCTCCCGCCCGACCGGGTCCGTTGGTGTCCCGTGTCCCGCGCTGGTGGCCGGCACCGACCCTAGCCGCCGCAGTGGCGCTGGCCCTGCTCTCGACACGCTGGCACGGCGTGGGTCGTGCGCTGGCGCTGGCAGCCCTCCTCCCGCCGTACCTGCTGCTTTTGGGCTCCGGTACCGGCGTCGCGATCCAGGACGCATTCTGGCGACGGCACCGCACGGTCCCGTTGGGCAACGCCGCCTTCTGGCGCGCGGCCAACTGCGACACCCTGGTGCTGCCGAACGCGGCGGTCTGGGAGGACGGCAGCCTCTCCGCGGTAGAGTTCTGGCCCGTGCTCGGCGTCACGGTGCGAGAGGTGGCGACTGCCGCCCGGCAGGCGAATCTGGGCGATGAAGACGGTCCGGGACGGTCGGTCGTCATCCTGGCGAAGCAACGCGCCGGTCTGCGGGGAGAGGCTAACGTACGCACACCCCTGTGTGGCCCTGTGCGGTGGGTCGCCCGCCAGGTGGCGGAATACGGCGGTGCCTGGCCCGAGGAGGCTCAGGCCAGGGAGCGTGAAATCTTGGCGCGCGGGGGACGGTGCCTCGGCGTGGCGGACGGCGGCAGGCCCCTCGGTCTGGTCGAACTCCGCGCAGCGGCCTCAACGGTCACATTGGACGACGTGATGCTGGCAGGCATTGCACTGGTGGACGTCGAGGACCCGGCGCAGGTGGAACAAGCGGTCGCACAGCTACGGAGTCACGGGCGGCGCGTGGCCGTGGCGCTGGAGACGGGAATGCGTGCCGCTGCCCCCGCGGCCGCCCGCTTCGTCCTGGCCGGCCCGGCATGGGCTGCAAGCAGGCCGACCGTGCTGGATCTGGATGCCCATCCCGGGAAGCTGCCGGCCGTGCTCCTCGGCGCGCGGCGGCTCCGCCGTCACTGCTTGGCGCTCTCCACCGCCGGCAGTATCGCCGACGGCGTGCGGGCACTCGCGGCAGGTTTGCAAGCTGCGGCGACGCTGTATGGCGTCGCCGCGCATCTGCCAGTCGCCCCGTCCATACTGGCATGGGTCTCCGTGCCCACTGTCTCCCTGGCCCTCGCCGTCGGGGTGGTCCGCCCCTCGCGCCGCCAGGCCCCCAGCGGTCCTCGGGGTCCCGACGGCGGCCCGGGGAGTCCCTAGGTTTGCGGGCGCGCACAGTGGAAACGAAAGCGCCGCGCCCGCACTGGCGCGGCCGGACGCGGGCTGCGGGGAGGGCACGCCACGGACATGGGCACGGCGTCTCTCGGCCGTGAACGGGGACACCTCAAGGTCTACCTCGGCTTCGCCGCCGGCGTGGGCAAGACGTACACCATGCTCCAGGACGCCCAACGCGCCCGTGCCGGGGGCGCAGATATCGTCGTGGGCTACGTCGAACCGCATACCCGCCCGGCGACGACCGCTTTGCTCGACGGAATGGAGATCGTGCCGCCCCGGCGAGTGGAGCGCGCCGGCGCAGTACTGCAGGAGATGGATCTCGATGCCGTGCTGGCCAGGCGAGCCAAGATCGTCCTGGTCGACGAACTTGCCCACACCAACGCGCCCGGCTCCCAGCATGCCAAGCGCTTCGAAGACGTGCGGGAGATCCTGGCGCACGGCTCCGACGTATGGGCGACGCTCAACATCCAGCACCTGGAGTCCCTCAACGATCAGGTCGCCGCCATCACTTACGTCCGCCAGCGGGAGACGCTGCCGGACGCACTGCTCACAGAGGAGGCGGATGAGGTTGTCGCGATCGACTTGCCTCCCGAGGAACTCCGGGAACGCATCGCGCAGGGGCATGTATATCCCCGCGAACGCATCCCGGCGGCCCTGGACGGGTTCTTCCGCCAGGAGCGGCTGACCGCGCTCCGCGAGGTGGCACTCCGCGAGATGGCACGAGTGATCGAGGGCCACCGCGTCGCGGAGGCGGGGGGCGGGGATTCGCCGCGCTCGTCCGCAGTGCACCCCGTAGCCGATCTATTGCTCATCCTGACGGCGGGGCGTCCCGGGGACGAGCGCATTGTCCGCCAGGGCTGGCGTCTCGCACGAAGCCTCCAGTGCGGGGCGGAGGTCCTGCACGTACGACCCGAGGGTGTCCGGGACGATCCGCAGCGGATCGAGGAACTCCGGCAGATCTGCGCCCTTCTGTCACTCCCGCTGCTGGTGATCCCCGCGACGGCCCGTCGCTACGGTGTGGGCGAGGCGGTCGCCGCCCATGCCCGCCGTCACCGTGTCACTCACGTGCTTGCCGGCGCCGCCCGAGACCGGCGGCTGCCCTGGCGCGGCTCAACCCTGCAGGAGATCATGGATCGCATGCCCTGGGCCGACTTCACGGTGGTGGGCGACCCGTCGCGAAGATTCGACGAGGATGGCCCCGGGTCCTGAGTCTCCAGGACCGGGGGTCGCGCATTTTCAACGCTCTGCACGGAAGGAGGTAGCCCATGGGCACGGCCCTACCGTGGATCGCGGCAATCCTACTCGCCGCCGGCGCATACGCGCTCGGCGGAATGCGCCGCCCAAACCTTCCGGGAACCAAGGCGCCCTGGAAGACGGTGCTTCTCCTGGCGGACCCGGAACTCGGCGCAGTGCCGCTGCAAGCCCTGCACGTTGCCACTCGGCTCGTCGGGGCCGGCGGTGTGCTGCACGTGCTGGCGCCGGTTCGCTTACCGCTGGCCGTACCCCTGGAGGCCCCGGCGGGTGAGGAAACCGAGCGAGCGGCGGACCTCCTCGACCAGGTCGAGCGGGTGGCCGGCGCGGCAGGTGTTTCTGTGCGGAGCCACCTCCACAGGGGCCGCGCCGTGCGGGCCATGCTACGGGAGGCAGTGCGCTCCGTCCGGGCCGACGCCGTCATCGTACAATGCACGCCGGCCCAGTGGTCGGAACTCGCGGCCGAGATCACACCGGCCCAGGCCGTCGTCGTGCCGGTGGACGGATGAACAGTGCTGGCACAGGCCGCAAGCCCCGTCGGGAGCTGAGGAGGGAATACCGTGCGCATCGTGGTCATCGGCTGCGGCCGCATCGGCGCCCATGTGGCCAAAAGCCTGTCCGCAGCCGGAAACGACGTCTGCGTCGTGGACACCGACGTCTCCAGCCTTTCGCGGCTTGGCGACCGATTCCGCGGCCAGACGGTGGTGGGACACGGCTTCGACCAGACGGTCCTGGAGCAGGCGCAGGTCGCCCGGGCCGACGCCGTCATCGTGCTCACGAACGTCGACGCCACCAACTTCATGGTGGCGCGGGCAGCCACCGAACTCTTCGGGGTGCGGCGCGTCTCGGTGCGCGTCAACGACCCCGAGTTCGCATCCGTGTTCGCGGAACTTGGACTAAACATCCTCGATCTGCCTGATCTGGTCCTGGGCCAAGTGCAGCGGTCCCTGGCTCTGAGCGCGACGGCCGGGGACGGGACGCCGGCGCCGGGGACCGCGCGCTGACAGGGAGGATTTGCCGGTGTACGTGTTGATCGTCGGTGGCGGCAAGGTCGGGTTCCATCTGGGGCGCATGCTCCTCGGCAAGCAGCATGAGGTCACGATAGTCGAGCAGCGCCCGGCGCGCGCGCAACTCCTGCAGGGACTGATCGGGGACGTGCTCCTTGTGGGCGACGGTACGCTCCCCTCGGTACTGGAGGCGGCGGGCTGCGCGCGCGCCGACATCGTGGCTGCGGTGACGGGAGACGATGCGGCCAACCTGCTGATCGCCGCGCTCGCGGCACGCCACTTCGGCGCCGGCCGCACCATCGCCCGCCTCAACGACCCGCGCAACGAGCCCCTGTTCCGGCTCTGCGGCGTAGAGGGCATGGTGTCCAGCAGTTCGATCCTGGCCGAACTCATCGAGCGGGAGGTCACAGCGGCCCGTGTACGCACACTGCTGGCCTTCCCCAACGGTGGGGCGGCCATCGTCGAGGTGGACCTGTCACCGCATTCGACGGCAGCCGACCGACCTGTGCGGGAAGTGCCGTGGCCCCCGGACAGCCTGCTGATCCTCATCCTGCACCGCGGTGACGTGCGGATCCCAAGCGGCGACACGCGCATCGAGGCGGGGGACCGGCTCCTGCTGGTGGCACCACCGGAAGCGGAACCGGCTCTGCAGAGCCTCCTCGCCCCAGAAGCGCCGTGACGGACGGATCGGCAGGGCAAGAGCCGGCCGCGCCGGCCGTCGGCGAGCCGGCATCCGTGCACGAAGCGGCGCCCTCATTCGGCGACGAGCAAGCGGCCGAGCGGGGCCGCCCGAGCCTGGCGGCCTAGGCCCCGCCCCTCACTCGGCGTCAGGGAAGCGGTAACCCACCCCCACCTCGGTCAGCAGCAGCCTGGGGACGTGTGGGTCGCGTTCGATCTTACGCCGCAACTGGCTGACGAAGACGCGCAGGTACTGCACCTCCGCCTCGTACTCGGGCCCCCAGACCCGATGCAGGATCATCTGGTGCGTCAGCACCTTGCCCCGGTGCGTCGCCAGGAAGGCCAGCAGTTCGTATTCGGTCGGCGTGAGGTGAATCTCCTGGTCATCACGGCGCACGCGATGCCGGGCCAGGTCGATGACCAGCCCTTCTTGGGCGACCACCGGTAGACCGACCTCCTCTCGCGCGCGGCGCAGGGCCGCCCGCATCCGCGCCAGGAGTTCGGCAATGCCGAAGGGCTTGACCAGGTAGTCATCCGCGCCGCGGTCGAGCGCGTGTACCTTGTCCCGCTCGGCATCCCGCACCGACAGTACGATGATCGGCACCTGACTCCATTCACGCAGGCGCGCGCACACATCCGCACCGTCCATATCAGGCAGACCGAGATCCAGGATCACGATGTCTGGGGCCGCGGCGGCCACGCGGTCCAAGCCCTCCGCCCCCGTCTCCGCCAGGTCCGCGGTGTAGCCCTCGGCCTGGAGCGCCACACGCAGGGCGCGCCGGATCTGCGGTTCGTCGTCGATCACCAGCACCCGCTGGGACATACCCCGATCATCCCCTCCGGCCCACTCCCACTGCCCCGCTCCGCCTGCGCACCCGGCTTGCCGCCGACGCCGGGGCCCGCTGCGGGGCACCCACAAGCACTATGCCCGGCCCGCCCCGAGTGGGAGGCGCCGACCGCCGCGCCCCCGGTCCAGCGCTCCAGCGGCTATGCCTCCCGGGGTGCACACGTCGTTGTCCCTCGACGCGCCCCTGCCGCTTCAAAGCCCGCAGCGCGCACGTGTCCAACAGGGGGTTGCGCAAGGACTGCCGGCGTTCCTATCCCGATACCCCAGGTTCATGCACCGACACGGGCTCGGCGCCGGCCACCGGCCAGGTGGTGGTGAACCGGCTCCCCCCGCCGGGGCGCGCCTCCACCCAAAGGCGCCCGCCGTGTGCCTCCACCAGGGCCCGGGCGATGGACAACCCGATCCCCGTCCCGGCGGGCCCGGCGCGCCTGGGAAACCCTGCTCCGCTGCGGTAGAAGCGCTCAAAGATGCGCTCCGCCTCTCCCGGGAGGATGCCCGGGCCGCGGTCGTCGACCCAGACGGCCACCAACCGCCCGTCTGCAGAGACACGGGCGCCGATCTCGACGGGCGCGTCCCGGGGCGAATATTTTGCCGCGTTGTCCAGGAGGTTTGCCAGTGCGGTTCCCCCGAGCCCGAGGTCACAGTCCACTTCCGGCAGGCCCTCCGGCAGCCTGAACCCCACCCCACGGCGGTTGAGACGCAACCCCGCCTGCCGCATGCCCTCCCAGATCAGCATCTCGACCTCGTTGGGCTGCCGCTCCAGGCTCAGGGCGCCGCTCTCGATTCGCGACATACAGAGCAGGTTGGCGATGACCCGGTTGAGCCGCTCCGCCTCCTCGTCCACCGTGCGCAGGAGATCCGTGCGGCCCCCGACATCGGCCCACACCTCTGGCCGCTGCAGCGCGGTCGCCGAGACCCGGATGGCCGCCAGAGGCGTGCGCAGTTCGTGCGACACGCTGGAGAGGAGAGCCGACTTCAGTGCATCGCTCTTTTTCGCGGCCTCCGCCTCCGTGATCTGGCGAAGGAGGAACAGCCGTTCCAGGGCGAGGGATCCGAGGCCGGCCACCGCATCGGCGAGTCCCGGCTCGATCGGCTGCTCGAAGGAGGCCAAAAGGAGTGCGGGATGCTCGCTCCGCCGTGCCAGCGGCAGCACAAGGGACGTGAGGCCCGGCCCCCCGTCCAGGCGCAGCGGGTGGTCCGGAAACACCGTACAGGCGGTGCGCACGCGCTGCAGGCTGCCCTCCGGCCAGTACGGCGCATCGGCGGCGGGATGCAAAGAACCGGGACCGTCCGGCGTCCAGAGGATGATCAGCGCCCGGCGGGCCCCCAAGACCCGCCCGAAGTCTTCGGCCAGGGCGGCCAACGTGGCGTCCCGGTCTGTCGTGCTCGCGATGCGGGCCAGCACCTGCTCACTGAGATCCAGCAGGCGCCGCGTACGGTCCGCGCGGGCTTCGGCCTGGACCGACCGTGCCCGCGCACGGGCCACAAGCTGGCTGCCGACCACGGCTACAACGAGGAAAGCGAAGAGCGCCACCCAGTTCGCCGGGTCGGCGATGGTGAGTGTACCGACGGGCGGTAGGAAGAAGAAATTGAACGCGGTCGTGCCGACAAGCGCGGTGGCCGCCGCCGACCAGAGCCCGCCGACCGTGGAGGCCAGCAGCACGGCCAGTAGATACGTCAGGGCCACATCGGCCGGGTTGGGCGCAAGGGAGTGAAGCGCGACCGTTACTACCGCCAGCGCAGCGAGGCCCGCCGACTGCCGTGCCACCCATTCCCAGCGCTTGCGCACGCCCTTCCACCGTCCCGCGGGGCAGCCGTCCCCTCCGCAGGGTGGCGCCGTCCATCATATCGTAGCAGGCAGGTCCACCGGGGCGGGGACATGAGCGACCGCCGAGGGGCAACGCCAGGCGCGGTCGCAAAAAGTCCGCCCTTGCGAGGCCACCGCCCCGACACCCTTTGTCCGCCCACCACCCACGGTTCGCGAAACCGACTCCTGCATCGCCGCCCCAGCTCGGCGGCACAGGCACAACACCGGTGGGGTATTCCTCGCCGGCCCGGTTGATCTGTATCCCCAGGGGCCGGCCGAAGCGTACGCCCACCGAGCGCGCTGCAGGGGAGCGCCCTCGCGCAGGCCGCAACCGACCTCGGCGACATCCCGGCCCCGCGGATGTCGTCGAGTGGAACGCCATGCCCGTGCTCGACTCCCCCGCGGTGGAGGCATTGGTAGAGGCGGGCCCCCGACGGGGATCGAACGCGCTACGGTGGCGGCGCAGCACATGGCGCGCGAGCCCACCGGACAGCACGGCCCACCGTCTCGCCGGAACCCCGCAACCGCCAACACCCGTCCGTCGGCGGTTGGCCCGCCGCGGTCCGCTGCAGGTGGTTGGCTACGGTCGGCTCCCCCGCCGGCACTGCGCCGAACACTCCTCCGCCGGCGATCCGCGATCCAAGGAATGCGGCGCGCGCAGTCAGACGGTCGGTTCCACCCCGGCGATCCCTGAGCCGTCCGCACCCACCTGCGCCAATAGCCGGCGGTCCTCTGCCTCCTCCCCGAACGCCAGGCAGCGCGCCAGATACGTCGCGGTCTCGATGATCTCCGACTCGGGGGCACGCTTGCGCACCGTGAAACTGAGGCCCCGCAACCCGACAACCACCCGTGAAGCGAGAAGATAGACCCGGTCGAGCCGCAGACGACGCACGCAAAAGACAGAGAAGGATATCTTGCCGCGATAGCGCGTCTCAAAAGAGAGAGAACACACCTCGTGCGCGAACATCGCGCCACCCTCCCCTCATCTCCGTTCCACTCCGCCCCAAACGACCGTCCAGACCATCATGCGCCATCGGCCTCCCCATCCGGACGCTGCGGACTTCGAAACGGTTCCCGCGGGGATCCCCTGTCCGCCGGACGCGGCAGGGGCCACCTCCCGGCCGGCGAGGGATCCCCGTAACCGCCACACCCCCACTTGCCTGACTCGGGAATGCCTCCCGTCGCGCGCGCTCCACGGACCATAATCGCAGTCTACCGGCAACGGGCCGTGCGTGCACAAGACCGTCACCTGCGCGGAGCCGGCTGCTCCGCGCAGCGCCGGGCCCGCAACAGGCGGGGCCCCTGTCTCCAGGGGCCTCCGGTTTGCGTCCGGTCCGGCGACCGCCCGCGCCGTGTCTACTCAACGCCGCCCGAAGCCCGGGTCGCGCTCCCGCGGCAGTTGGTACCACACGTCGTCGCAGGCACGCAGTTCATCCTCGTCCAGGACGACGTCCACCGCGCGGAGGCTGTCCTGCAACTGTTCGGGCCGGCTGGCCCCCACGATGGCCGACGTGACACCAGGTTGCTGCAGGACCCAGGCGAGGGCAACGTGCGTCAGGGACTTCCCCCGCGGCTCAAGGAAGCGCCCAAGATGGTCGACCGCTCTGAAGACCATGTCGTTCCAATAACGCCGGCGGTATGTCTCCCCGCTGCGGCTCAGAGTGAACCGCGTACCGGGTTGCGGTTCCACCACTCCACGGTACCGGCCGGTGAGCACGCCTCCCGCCAGGGGGTTGTAGGCGATGACGCCCACGCCGTAGGCCCGGCAGAGGGGCAGGATCTCGTCCTCAAGCATCCGGAAGAGCAGGTTGTAGCGCGGCTGCGCGCAGTCGAAACGGGACACGCCCAGGCGATCGCTGGTCCAGAGCGCACCGGCCAACTGCCAGGCCGGATAGTTGGAGCAGCCGAGATAGCGGACCTTGCCCGCCCGCACCAGATCGTCCAGGGCCCGCAGCGTCTCCTCGATCGGCGTCTCCAGATCGGGCGCGTGCACTTGATAGAGGTCGATGTAGTCCGTCCGTAGGCGCCGCAGGCTGTCGTCGCAGGCCGCAAGCACATGCTTGCGACTCAACCCTTCGTCGTTGGGCCCCGATCCCATCGCCCCGCGGCACTTGGTCGCCAGCACAATGCGCGCGCGCGCACGGCGCTCGTGTAGCCAGCGTCCCACGATCTCCTCGGTCGCCCCGCGTGTCTCCGCGTTCCCGCCCAGCGGGTAGACGTCGGCCGTGTCGAAAAAGTTGATCCCACCCGAGTCGGCGACATCCATGATCCGGAACGACGTCTCCTGATCGCACTGGTTACCGAAGGTCATCGTGCCGAGGCAGACCTCGCTGACCCTGAGGCCCGTTCGGCCGAGATGCCGGATCTGCATGGCGGCTCCCCTTCCCTGACAACCGGTCCATTCGGTGGACAACCCATCCATTCGGCGCGCGCTGGCCCATGCCTCGCGTGGGCGGATCGGACCCGGAGCCACGGCGCCGGGCACGGCTCAGTCCGCCGCGACCATGTCGCGGCATTCCTGGGCGAAATCCCTTGCGGAGTCCGGTATTCTCGCCTTGACGCGGCTGGGGCCGCGGGGGAGACTACGCGGGAATGTGGCCCCCGGAGGGGGAGCGCGGTGCGGTCCGGCCTGATCGAAATCCGGGACACGGTGCTCGCCGTCGCCGTCGCCATCGTGCTCGCCCTGCTCATGCGGCAGTTTGTGGTCGAGACCTACCGGGTCAACGGGGAGTCCATGCAGCCCACCCTGCAAAACGGCGAACGCCTGTTGGTCAACAAATTCGTTTTCCGCTTCCAAAAGCCCCGGGTCGGGGAGATCATCGTCTTCCACCCACCGCTGCCCACGAACGAAGCCTACGTCAAGCGCATCGTCGCCGTCGCCGGCCAGACGATTTCGATGCAGAACGGGTATGTGTACATCGATGGTCACGTCCAGAACGAGCCGTACCTGCCTGCGGCCTGGCGTGACCACTACACGCTGGCGCCCCTTACCGTCCCCGCGGGGGACGTCTTCGTTCTCGGAGACCACCGCGCCGCGAGTGAAGACAGCCGTTTCTTTCCCGGCCATTTCGTGCCTGTCCGTTCCATTCACGGCGAGGCCGTGCTCATCTGGTGGCCACCGGCCGATTTCCGCACGCTCGGCACCGCTTGAACCGGCACCGGACCTTGCCCGGTTCCGGGCCCCGCGCCATACTACAGGCAACCAAACGGTGCGGCCCGCGGGGATCCGTCGCCATGAAGCATGCGGAGGTGGAGCCGGCCTGGGCAGAGGGGAACCATCCAACCAACAACGGTCTGCGGGACAGAGGGATGGGGCCGAGTTGCGGCCGGGGCCGATCGCCCTTCCACCAGGGGTTCGTGGCAAGGGCGCGGCGCTCGGCTGGATCATGTCGGTGGCCGTGGTCGCCATGGCTGTTGTCGTCTACTTTGCCACACGGCCGGCACAACCGCTGCTCCAGACGGCCGCGCCCCCGACCTGGGGCACGGTCACCCTGGCGCACATCGCGCTTGGAGAAGCCAAAAAGGCCGGAGACGCCCATCCCGTGGACGCCTCGTGGATGTTCACCCACAATGACCGGGTCGTCCCCGTGCTCTCACCCGGCAGCCCATCGACTGCGGAGGCCGAATATGTCGTCTCCATGGAGGGCAGCTTCCACTCCCCCTCGGTTCAGGGCGCCCTCCCGGGGTCGCTGGCGAGCGGCAGCCGGTTGATCCTGCTGGTCCGAGCCTTCGATGGGTCGGTCGCCGGTTGGATGCTGACCAGCCACCTGCCACCCGGACTGGCCGCACTGAGCATCGTCCACCCGCTGAAGCTCGGCGAGTTGTGACCATAAGCGCTCCCTGGCGAACGGCCGCCGCCCCGGACGCCCCGGCCGTTCGGGCGATGCCTGAGGAGAGGGGACGCGGCGGTTGCCCTCCGGGCCCGCGGGGGTTGATCCGGCATCCGGGGCGACGCTTCCCTGGGTACCCAGGGAAGCGGACGAGCGCAAAGCCCTTCGCTGCCGGGCCCATATGCCGGCCATCCGGTTTTCAGTAACAATGTGTGCAGCCCACAGGTCGTCGCATCAGAAGGAAGGGTGCGTCCTCACCGCGGGGATACGCGGCCCAGAAGTCCGGACGCAGCCCGAGGGCGCGCACACCGGCGGCGCGGCCGCCGTAGAAGGCGATGAAGGCCCGTGGGCAAACGTGGCCGGCCCAGGCTGCAAGCAGCGCTCGGACCGCCCGGCTGCGGGCAGGCACCACAAGCAGACCCACCGGACGTTGCCAACCCTCCGCCGCCGCCGACGTCCAGCCGGCGGAGAGATGGACCCGCCCGCGCATACCAGCGCTGAACAGGCGGCGCAAAGCGGGCAGCGGGTTCTCCGGGCAGACGCAGAGCACCGCCGCTTGCGAGGCACCAGCCACGCAGCAGGCGGCGTCGCCATCCGGGTCCTCTGGGACCACGATCCACCGGTCACAGGGAACGTCGGCGGCCAGGTGCGCGATCCGGCGGCGTTCCGCGACCGACAAGGCTGGAGCGTCCATTACTGGCCAGGATACGGGCGGCCCGCTGCCCTGGTGCCTGGCAGGGGATGAACGGGCCGTGTCCACATTCAGCCGGTTTGCGACCGGCTCGCCTGCGGAGAACCCGATACGGGCGCGACGATCGCCGACCACCGTCGGCGGTCGCACCCGGCACCAGGGCCGGCTCACAGCCACCGCTGCAGGAAGGCCAGGGCTTCGACGCGCATGGCCCGCGTCTCGACGTGCCCGACGGGATGGCGAGACAGACTCCAGGCCTCGGGTGCCCCCTGTTCCGCGTAGATTTGGCGGAGTTGCCGATCGACCGTTTCCAGGCCCTCGGGCGGCGTCAGACGGTCGAAGTCGCCGGCGAGCGCGAGATGCGGCCGCGGCGCGATGAGGGCGTTGATGTCCGCTGTCGTGAAGTGTTGTAGCAGGCGCGGCACGTAGTAATAGATGCCATGGCCGTCGAGGCCCCGGGCCCGGATCAGCGCGTGGAAGTCGGTGAGGCAGCAGATGTCGACGCAGACGCGAATGCGCACATCGAGCGCGGCGATCCACCAGGCCATCGTGCTCCCCATCGACATGCCCACCGTCGCGATACGCGCCCGATCCACGTCATCGCGCGCCACCAGATAGTCCAGCGCCCGCAGGGAGTCAAAGACCATCATCCCCCACAGGACCCGGCCGTTCCAGATCATCTCCTTGAAGAGTTCCGACTCCGTGCGACCCCGTCGCTCGCCGAAGTTCCAGGCATCGATGCAGAGTGCGCAGATGCCGCGGCGCGCCAGCGCCTCCGCCCATCCCGGGGGCGGCATGTACTCTGCCCCGCTGAGCAGTTCGTTCTTCCCCGCGGCGGCGTGCGAGTGGTTGAACAGGACCGTCGGCAGCCGTCCCGCGGCGCCCCTGGGACGCGTGAAGTAAGCGGGGACGCGTTCGACGCCGTTCAGGTCGAGCATGAGGTGCTCCAGAACATAAGAGTCGCGCTCCTCGATGTGCAGGGGCGTTCCCACCACGGGGCCCCGCACTCCGGGCAGATCTCCCAGAAGCCCCAGCAACTCCCGCCGGCGTGTTGTCGGCTCGCCGCCCCGCGCCACGCGCATCCCTCCGCCGCTCCATGGTGGTGGCTCGTTACGCCCCTGGCACCACCGCTACCTGTCTGGCATTGTACGCCAGAGGTTTCGGAGTCCCGCCCCACCGGCCTCTGCCGGCCTATTTCGGAGAAACGCCGGGCAGGATCGCGACCGTTGTGCCCTCGACCCGGGCCAGGGTTCCCGGAGCGCCGGTGCGGCGTGACCACGCGCCAAGCCCTGGCCCGCGCTCGCAGTTCCGGTCCCTGGCGCGGCACGCCCCACCGGCGCCCGGCAGCAGCGGCTCGGAAAGGGGCGCCGGAGGCGTTGGGACCAGTCTGCCGCGACATGGAGCGACTGCGGCAAGTGAAATGGGCGCGCCCGGACGGTGCAGCCGACCCTGCCGGGCCACCCTGGGTCCGCGCCTCCCGCAGCAGGACCGCGCCGCCCCCCTGCGAAAGGACTGCCCAAGCGGCGGCCCCGCATGGAGAGGACTTTGTAGCGGTCGCCCCTGCACAAAGGAGTGGAGCTGTTCTTGCTCATTTCCTGCCAAGAGGGCCTATTTCCGGGACGCGACTTCGCCGAAAAGCTGCACCATGCCCAGGTGTACGGCTTTGATGCCGTCGAGTTGAACGGCGGGGCCCTGGAGGACGCCGGCAGCCGAGCTGAGAGAAAGCGAGCCCTGGCGGACTCTCCTGTCAGGGCCAGCAGCATCTGCGGCGGGATCCACGCCCACTTCATCGACACCGACCCGAGCGAGCGGACCAAAGCCCGCGATTCCCTGCGCCGTCAGCTAGCGTATGCCTCGGAACTGGGCGCCGCCGGCCCGATCTTCGTGCCGATCTTCGCTCGCGCGAACAGAATGCCGGACCTCCGACCGTTCAGGTCGCGATGGGAATTGTGTCGCGCGCTCTGCGTGGAGCAGTTGCGCCAGATCGACGCGGACGCCAGGGAGGCAGGAGCGCTTGCCCTGATCGAACCGCTCAACCGCTACGAGGCGGACTTCCTCAACCGTCTGGAGCAGGCCAAGGATATGATCGAGGAGATCGGCGCCTCCCATGTCCGTATCATGGCCGACTTTTTCCATATGCACATCGAGGAGCCGAACATCCCGGCGGCAATCGCGGCGGCCGGCCCGCTCATCGCCCACGTACATCTCGCCGACAGCACACGCCGGCAGCCGGGCAGCGGCTCCATGGACTTCGTCTCCGGCTTCCGGGCACTCCGGAAGATCGGCTTCACCGGGGCGATGGCGTTTGAATGCGGCCTGACGGGCCCGCGTGAGGAGGTCCTGCCGGCCAGTGTGGCCTACCTCCGCCGCTGCCTGGCAGAGGTCGGGACGGAATAGGCAGCCAGAGACGGCTCACCCAGCCGACTCCGGATCCCCCTCCGGGCCGCCGTGCCGGATCTGGCCGACGGCCCGCGTCGGTCCGGGGCGACGCGGGGGACAACGGTGTCTCGCACACACTTTCCCCGCCTGTGGCGGTGTATCCGCGAATGAGGTCACGCGATCATGCCCAGGGCCATCCACGTCGGGCTCGGCGGCCAGGGTCACAATTGGGCCAACGTGTGCAGGCGCCATCCGGAAGTCGAGGTCGTCGCCTTCGTCGAGCCGGCCGAGCCCATGATCGCCATCGCCGTGGAGAAGTTGCAGATCCCGGGCGAGCGCATCTACCCGATGCTCGCTGCGGCCGCGTCGGCCAACCGGGCCGACTTCGTGATCGACATCACTCCCCCGGCCGTGCACGCGAAGGTGGCCGAGGAGGCGTTCTCCCTCGGTATGCACTACGTGGGCGAGAAGCCGATGAGCGACGACTTTGAGGCCGCCAGGCGCGCTGGCGCCACAGCCGAGGGGGCGGGGCGCACCATGATGGTCGCCCAGAATTACCGCTTCGGCGCGGTGCCCCGGACAACGCGCCGCATTGTGGCCGAAGGGCGCATTGGCCTGCCGGAGGTGGCCGGCGTGGGCTTCTACCGCGAATGGGCCCTTGCCCCGGGCACTCACTACGTCGTCATGCGCATCCATCATGTCGATGAGAACAAGCCGTCCCTTGTGCCGCAACGCTTTCCTTACTTCCCCAAGGCTTACATAGGGTACGGGCGATGCGTAGAGGTGTACGGAAAAGCACCGAAATGCAGTCACGCTGGCTGCAAAAATGTCTGCAACGAACCTCCGCCACCCCTTTACGCCCGCCCCGCGGCGAGGCCCCCCCGCGGATGCGCCGTACCTCCTCGACCATGAAGGCGGCTGCCTCGGTGCGCTTGGCGACCGGCTTGGCCACGCGGTCCAGAGGGTTGGCAGGAATGCGGTCGGTAAGGACCGCGGCCTTGAACGCCGCGCGCAGGACTTGGTGCGCGCGGGAGGCCGTCGCGGGCGCCAGGTGGTCGCGTGTCTGCGCGGGCTCCGTCTGGAGCCGGCGCAGCTAAGAGCCTATCCATAAACCCACGGATACGAACATGTGCCCCGTGGACGGCGGTAGACGGAGCAAGGACAAGCAAGAGGCTGGAATCTGAGCTTCGAGCGGCGCAATCCATGCAGGATGCTCTGGT
>JAJZMB010000069.1 GCA_021803205.1 Bacillota bacterium
CCGGCCGGATGAGCCGGTACGAGAAGCCGTTACTGGGGGCGAGGCCGGTGTTCCGCGCCGCTTGTGCCGCCGCTCTCATCGGCTCCGCCGCGGCCCTGGCCCTGTCTGCCCTGCGCGTGGTTCCGGCGGCCCCGGGCCAACTTATCGCCACCTACTGGCCGCTTGTGCTGATCGCCGCCGGCGCCGGCGGGATCCGGCATGGACTCGGTGCAGCTATGTACGGGCGGTGGATCCCGATCGGTCTGATGGTGATCGGCGGCGCTCTGCTGAGCGCCCACCTGACGCACATGCCCCTCGGCACCCTTACGGCGGCCGCCCTTCTGGCATGGGCCGGGCTGTCGGTGGCCTTCGGCGGGAGCAAGGGCCGCGGAACAACCCCCAAGCAGTGAGTATCACCGCTTGCCCCCGAGACACGGGGGCGCCCGGAGCGGAACGGTCCCCCCGGCAGCGGGGGAACGCGCGGCCCACAGCCTCTGGGATACATCGCCACCGCCCAACCGCCGAGCGGTTTGGGCCTCGGGATCGTGGCGGGGCAAGAGACGATTGTCGCCCCACTCCGGTCCCTCAGACGGTGAAGACCTTGCGGATGTACTGGCGCGACAGCTTCAAATCGTCGACCAGCCGGCGGGTAAGCTTGGTCTCCGGCGCATGGTTGAGTTCGACGATCAGATAGATGTCCTGCGTGCGCAGCGGCCGGGTGATCTTATCCACAGCGCGGTAGTCCACGTCTCCCTCGCCGAAATCCTCCGCCCATACGCCGTCTCGACTCTGGCGGAGGTGCAACGTCTTGATGCGCTCCTTGTACTTGGCGACGAAGGCTGCGGGATTGCCGCCGCCGCGGTGGAGCCATTCGATGTCGGGGGCGATGACGACATTGGGATGGGCGGCAGCGGCATCGCAGATCGTACGGAAGATTCTGGCGTCATTGGCGCTCTCGACCCGATCGTTGTGCAGGCCGAGCCACAGACCGCGCCGCTGCAGACTGCCCGCCAGGATCAGGATGCGCTCGATCGCGTGCGCCACGTCGTCGTCGTTGCGCTCTCGATCTCCGGCCAGAGGCACCGCAACGACACCCTGGAGTTCGAGATCTCGGGCCTTGGCGCGATCAGCAGCGGCACCAAGGGCCATCATCGCCTGCGGGGCCCTGGCCGCGTCGTCGAGCTCAAGATCGACGTATCCGGTATACATCTTATGGTTGTCCACACGCAGAGCCACCGATGTGGCCTCGGTGATTTCCTTGCTCCCGAAGAACTTGTCCAGACGCATTTCCAACGCGTTGAAAGAGCCCACCGCAATCTCCGCGAGGTAAGCCGGTAGATCCTTCTCCCTTCCCTGCTGCTCGTAGACCACGAAGGAGAGGGCTATGCCCCGATACAATCTGCGTCCCTCCCGAGTCATCGGGTGTGATCGGCCTCTGCCCCATTTTTCGGCTCACCCCGGCGGCACCTGCCTGTGCCGGGCGGCGGGTCGGTGAAATTCGGCGGCGGGCCGCGCCCGGTCGACGGTGTGGCTGCTGCTTGCCACCGTTCCCGCGCCACCGTTAGGATGGAGTCCGGTTAGCGCCAAAGGCCCCGTCCCCCGGTTCGTGAGGAGGAAAAGCGGTGCCGGTCGTCCACGCGGCGACGACGCTATCGATGCTGCAGGCCATAGTGCTGAGCGCGTTGCAAGGATTTACGGAACTCTTCCCCTTTTCCAGTCTTGGCGTTCAGGCGATCGTGCCCAAACTCCTCCACTGGGGCATCGACACGTCGAGCTCGCAATTCCT
Source organism: Bacillota bacterium (assembly GCA_021803205.1). Taxonomy (GTDB): domain Bacteria; phylum Bacillota; class Sulfobacillia; order RBS10-35; family JAJYVN01; genus JAJZMB01. The sequence goes on from JAJZMB010000069.1 coordinate 1,766, forward strand.
GCCCTTCGTGGTCAGCCTGCACGTGGGAACGGCCATCGGGTTGATCGCGTACTTCTGGCGGGATTGGGTACGTCTGGCGAGCGCGCTGTGGCGGAGTCTCGGTGAAGGATTGGAGCATGTGCGCCAAGACGGCGACCAGAAGACGATCTGGCTGCTCATCGCGGCCACCATCCCCGCCGGTCTCGCCGGACTGCTCCTGCGCCACAGGATCGCGGCACTGCTCGCCGCACCGGAGATCGCCGCACTGCTGCTCATCGTCAACGGCGGAATCATGGGGCTTGGTGAACGAATGATCCGCCATCGCGAAGAGCACGTCCCCGGCATGACCTTCGGCCAGGCGATCGGCATCGGCATTTCGCAGATTCTCGCGCTCATTCCCGGCATCTCCCGCTCCGGGGTCACGATCACCGGCGGTCTCGCAGTGGGGCTGGGTTACGAAACCGCAGCACGGTTCTCATTCCTCATGGCCACCCCGATCATTCTGGCGGCGGGCGTCCTTGAGGTCCGCAAGCTGCAGGGCGGCGTGCACGGCCTGGCTGCGCAGGCAGCCGTGGGCCTGGTCGTGGCCGCCGTCGTCGCCTACCTCAGCGTGCGCTACCTGATGCGCTACTTCGAATCGCGGCGGCTCCTCCCCCTGGCGGTGATCAGCGCGGCCCTGGGTGTCATCTTCAGTCTTCTGCTTGCCCTCAGAGCCTGAGGGCACTGCGAAAGCGCCGTCGCGCGGGCGCCTTCCAGCGCGCGGCGCGACGGCGCCCGCGGCTGAAGGCGCACCCCGAAGGACCCGCCCGGTGATGCATCACCGCCGGGATGAGGTCTCCCGGGCGATCACATTCACTCCGCACCCCACCCGGACGTCCGGATCACGTCTGATCCGCCAGGGGGCCGCGGGCACCAGCTTCCGCCGCGCCCAGGGCCACCAAGCCGATGGCCACTCCGAGCCACAGGGTGGCAAAGCGCGTGATGAGCATCGTCAGCACCGCCAGGGGCAGCGGCACGGATAGCCAGAGCAGCAATCCGACCATCACGCCTTCAGCGGCGCCAATCCCCCCCGGCAGGGCGGAGACACCGCCGGCGATCGCGGACGAAGCGACCACCAGCAATGATGCGCCCACAGGGAAGGAGTAGCCGAACATCCCCAGCGCCAGAAAGACGATCAACCCCTCCAAGCCCCAGCCGATGACGCCAAGCCCGAAGGCCAGAGCGAACATGTCGGGGGCCAGCAGGGTTTGTGCCGAGTCGAGCAGGTCGTGCATCCGTTGCTCGAACGGCCGAAGGCGCCGCACCCGGGCCAGAAGGGCCAGCAGGCCCGTCATCGCCGAGCGGCTGCGCAGCAGCACGATCAGTAGCAGCGCCCCGCCGATGAGCAGGTAGGGCACGTGTCCACGGCCGAGCAGTGCCACCCCGACGGTGGCCAGCGCCAGCATGGCGCAACCGTCGGTGAGACGGTCGGCAACAATCATCGGCGCGCTACGCGCCGCCGGGACCTGGTATCTATCCCACAACATCCACGACTTGAACAGTTCCCCGACTTTTCCCGGCGTCAGGGTCAGTCCAAGACCCGAAAGGAAGACGACGAGATTCCCGCGCCATGGCACCCGCGTGAACCCCAGGCGCAGGGTGTAGGCGTGCCACTTGACGAAGCGCAGCATATAGTTCGCTGGAGCCATCAGCAGGATCAACGGTAGGAGCGACGGCCGCAGCAGCGGCGGGAGTCCGTGCCCCGACAGCTGCCCCCCGTCGAAGACCACGCCGACGACCGCATACGCCGCGGCGCAGAGCACCACCGTCCAAACGGCCCCGCGCCGAACCCCAGGCAGACGTTCGCGCCAGTTGACAGCGGCTCCCCCCAGAACGGCAGGGCTCGGTTGCGGGTCCCTTGCGTCGACATGCCGGAAGGTCGCGGGACCGCACCGGCCTGTAGACCCCACGCCGCCTGGCGGCGCGCGGCCAACGCCGTGCGGACCACCGATCCGCCGCCGGACGCGCGCCGGCCATCCCCAGGGGCGCGGGGCGATTATTCTCCACCAGCTGCAGCTCCCGGGTTATCCGCACCCGGCCTTCCGCTGCGTTCAGCCCGTTGGCTCCGACCAGGATGACCTGTTACCGGGCTGATCAGCCTCTCGCAGCGCAAACCCCTGGCGTCCAACGGATTCACTGAACGAGTCCCGATAATAAGCAGGAAACTCCCCCCAATTAGAAGAAGAGGCGTACGATCTTCAAGACCTTTTGGTCCCATGGCACGCGGTGGGTCAGCCCCACCTTGCCCAGATATTCGGCATAGTGGGCGATGTACCAATCGTACGTCTCGATCAGGACCTCGGCGTTACTCTTGTGCGGTTGCCACCCTAGGAGGCGCTTGGCCTTGTCCACAGAGACAAAGCTGTCCTTGGCCGCGGTCTTATAGTGCCACTCCACCAAAGGGGAGAGATGCAACAGTTCCAGGGCGCGCAGCACAACTTGGGCAGGTCCGGCCGGCACGGAGAGCAGGCGACTGCCCGTGCCGGCATGGGCGCACAGGGCCCCCAGATCCTCGCGGACCGTGCCGTACCGATCCGCCCCCACGTTGAACAATTCGTTGTGCGCGGCATCCAGTGTCGCCATGCGCCACAGCGCATCCACCAGATCGGTGACGGCCAGCAGCTGGTAGCGATTGTCGCCGGGCCCAAGAATCGGGATCTTCTTTCCCCGCTGAATCCAATCAAACAGGATCTGGAACAGTCCCAGACGACCGGTCCCGATGAAGGTCTTCGGCCTGACGATCGTGACATCCAGACCCTTTTCCCGATAGCGCTGACACGCCTGCTCAAGTTTGAGCTTGGATTCTCCATACAGCCCCAGAGGCGCGAGGGGACTGGTCTCATACAGGGGGTGGATCTCGGGGATCCCATACAGCGCGGTGGACGAGATGGCGATGACCCGCCGGACCCCGGCGGCGAGCGCCGCCCCCAGCACATTCTCCGTACCGCTGACGTTGACAGCCTCGATCACCGCCCGGCTCCCCTGAATCGGCAGGGCCGCGGCCGTGTGCACCACCACATCCACGCCGGCACAGGCATCTCGCATCGCCGCGGCGTCCCGCACATCAGCCCGCACCGCCTCCGCCCGGCCGATCAGATCCGGTTCCTCCAGCGGCAGGAGATCGACCAGACGCAGCCCGGCGCCCTCCGCAAGAAATCTGCGCGCGATATGGCAGCCGAGAAACCCTGTGCCTCCAGTCACCATGGTCCGCAACCGGCACGCCCTCCCAAGGCCCGGAACCACCGACCCTGTGGCGCCGGCTCCCGAGCTGCGGAACGCTGCTTGTCTGCGGGGAAGTTCTGGCCGGTGCCGTCATTCCCTGCCCGCCCCGCCATCCCGACCGGGGCGGGGGAGGCCAAGGTGGCGAACCGCGGGCCCAGCGCCGTTTCGCCGGAGAACGGTCGGCGCCGCAGCGGCCGGATGACGAAAGGAACCGTGCCGCCTGCGGGAGAATCGCTGGCCCCGGCTGTCGCGGCGGACACGGTCCGCGCCGTACCCGTCGATCGCTCCGACGACCGCCGCGCGATACCAGTGGCCCGGCCCACCGAAGGCCGCTCTGCCGATAGATACGAGCGGTCGTCAACCCAGGGCAAAGCGATTCGGTTATCATGAGGGCGATCGCAGGGGTCACCGGGCGAACGGGTCGCCCGTGCGGGGGAAAGGCGGCGCCTTGAGCGTGCGGAAGCGGCGTGTGCAGGGCACAGACATCATCATCTCGGAGGTGGGCTTCGGCGTCTGGTCGGTGGCCACCACCTGGTGGGGCGTGCGCGACGAGGCGCTGGCCCGCAACCTGCTGGCGGCAGCCTATGACCTCGGCATCACCTTTTTCGACACCGCAGACATCTATGGCGCGGGCCGGGGAGAGACTCTGCTGGCCGAGGTGTTCGCGGGCAGGCGCGATCGCGTCGTCATCGCTACCAAATTCGGTTACGACTTCGATGGTCAGCGGGGACCGCGCTCCGGCCAGCGTGAACTCCCTCAGAACTGGTCGCCCGCCTTTGTCCGTCGTGCGGTGGAGGCCAGCCTGCAGCGGCTGGGAACCGATTACATCGATATCTACCAGTTGCACAACCCCCGTATGGAGGCGATCACCGACGCCTCCCTGTGGCACGAATTGTCGCGACTGCAGACCGAGGGAAAGATCCGGGCGATCGGGGTGGCCCTTGGCCCGGACATCGGCTGGCGGGATGAAGGCTTGGCGGCCCTGCGCCTGGATGGCCTGGCCCTACTCCAGATCATCTACAACGCCATAGAGCGTGAACCGGCGGAGGATCTGCTGCCGGCCGCCGCCGCGGCCGGTCGTTCCTGCATTGTCCGCGTACCGCACGCCTCCGGCATCCTGGACGGTTCCTACGACCCGGAGCGGCATTTCGACCGCTCGGACCACCGCAGCCACCGACCGCGGGAATGGATGCGAGCGGGTCTGGCAGTGCGCGACAACCTGCCGCTCGGGGGTGGTGGGCGGACGATGGGGCAGGCGGCCATGCTCTTTAGTTTGGCACCCACCGGCGTGGCCAGTGTTCTACCCAATATCACCACATTCGACAATCTGAAGGAATTCGCCGCGGCGGGAGATCTGGCTCCGCTGGAGCCGGAGGAACTCGCGCACCTGCGGCAGGTATGGCAGGATCACCGCGACAACCTGCGGCAGCCGTTCTCCGACAGTTCCAGCAAACCGACGCCGGTGGTGCGCTGAGACTGGTGGCACCCGGCCCCCGGGCCCGGCCATGGTGCACAGACCGATCCGAGGGGGTTGCCGCGTGTGGCCCAGATCCACCGGCTTGAGCATTGTCGCCGCTGCCGCAAAATCTTCGTCGCCCATCCCGGGGAACGCTTCTGTCCCGACTGTCGCCGTGAACTGCGGCGCGAGGCGGGACGTCGCGCGCTGACCGGCGGCACCTCCGCTTGGAACGCCACAGGCGCGTTCGCGCTCGGAACGGTGGGCCTGGCCGTTGCCGCGAGCCTGGTGCATCCGGGATGGCTGGGGTTAGGTGCATGGACGGGCGGCGCGCTTGCCGTCGCCTATGTGGCCCGACAGCCCTGACGTCGCGCGTCTACACACGCAGGCCGCACACGCACCACCGCCCCTTTCCGGCGGCGTAGGCCCGGTTGCCACGACGGCATCCCGCAGCCGCCACCCGCAGCCGAGCATTCCGCCCGCAGGGACGCGCACCACTCCCGTGGCCTTTTGCTGCAGCGGAGTTCGGCCGAGCATATCCGGCCAGGCTCCGAAGCAGGTTAGGAGCCGTAAGGGGGAGATCGGCATGGATCAGGTGGAGGGACGCCACCCCGGGCGATCCCGGCGGGCGCGAAGCGGCGCTGCGCCGGTGGCGCCCGGCCGGTACGCGCCTGGCGATGCAGCGCGGAGCGCACCCGCCGATCCGGTTTGGCGGGCGAGGGAATCCGCCTGGCAGGTGCCGGCCAACACGGCCTGGCGGGGGTCGTCAGAGACGGCGTGGCGGGCGGAGGCCCGCCTGGGGCGCAGCCCCTACGTGCAGGAGGCACCCGATGCCTCCGGTGCGCAGGTGCGTACGCCCCGTTGCGCCGGCAGCCCGACGAAAGGACACTCGCCGGCGGCAGACGGTCCGGAGTTCGCGCCCGACCCGGCTTGGGCACCGCGACGGAGACCGGGGTTGCAGATCGGGACACGCCGCTACGGTCCCTACTGACAGGGGATGCCGCGATGTCCGGGAGCCGACCGCTGGCCGGCCCCCGGACGCTCACCTGACCTTTGCCCGCCGCACCGCGTTCACCGCCGCCCGGTCGCAGGCAGCGATGAAATTCTTATACACCTGCTGGGTTTCCCAGACGATTCCGTCAGGGCCCAGCCTCCACCATTCCCGCGGCGTGAAGTAGGCGGAGACCGCCGCCTGGTCGTCGCTGCGCCCGAACCACTGGGTGAGATGCAGCACATCCGATTGCGTCAGTTTCACCGCCAGGGCGATAAGCTGGGCGTCCTCGGTGATCAGGGCCTTGTTGTAAGCATGGTGCATCAATTGGAAGAGCGCCTGCTGAACCGGATTGCCCAGGAAGAACCCGACGCCGCCGTCTCCCGCCCAGGTGGAGGCGAAGGCGGGCAGCGGCAGATCATAGCTTGAGTCGGCAAAGCGCTCGACGGCCTCACTGGCCGTCAGGGGCTCCACTGCGCGTTGGCGCAGTTCGTCTGGCAGGGCGGACAGGAAATCGAAGATGCCGGAATCGGCCCAGTGGTGCTCCCCGAAGGTTTCAAAATCCCATCCTACGAACACAAAGTCCCCGGCCGCCGCCGCCACCCAGTCCGCGTATTGCGGCGCCATCAGTGGGAAGCCGCTCCAATGCCTGTCCGAGAAGCGGTATCCCACGTCGTCGCTTAATTCGGTATGCCGACATAGCAGATACAGGGGCAACCCGTGATGGTAGAGGTGTGTACTGCGGCGCCATTCCATAACCCACGGCCGCCCATCGGTCACGCAGCCCCGAAACCCCGCCCGCCCGAGGGCGAAGTACAGGTCGTTGCTCATGAACATCTCGGTGGTGTCGGTAACGCGCACCGGCACTCCGAATGCTTGTTCCAGTCGTCCCCGATACGCCTGCATCCCCTGAATGAATCTGCGCACGTCCAAATAGAAGATAAAACTGTGCTCCGGCTCGACGCCGATGAGTTCTACGCCCGGCTCACGCACCAGTTCCCGAAACTTCTGGAGCAGGGGGCGATCCCAACGGGCAATCTGCTCAAGCACACTCTCTGAAAACCCGATATTCAGCTTGAATCCACCGCGGACCAAACGTCGGAAGGCCTCCACCGCCGGGTGGTAACACTTTTGCGCCACCTGGCGGAAGTACCGCTCGTCCATGGCCGGATCCCAAAGACAGCGCTCGATGTCGTTCGGGCAGGCCCCCCGCGGGATCGGTTGCGCCGGCAGCTTCAACCGGTGCGGCTGATGCACGATGGTGTATACCACGACATTCTTGGCCATCGGCAGGGCCCCCCTTCACGGACCGAACGCGGAACGCACACCGCCAGTCGGTGATCCGCGGCTCCTCGGCGGCGACGGCGCGCACCGGAGATCCGCGGCCACCCGCATCCGCCTGCTCACCACCGGTCGCATTTCACCGCGAGCGGCCCGGCCCGTCCGGACATGATGACGGAATCATCCCGACTACTTGCCGGAGGCGGCCGCAAGATAGTCCAGGCGGTGCATCAAAATCTCAAGCACCGCCGGCCATGCATACTCAGCAGCGGTGGTGCAAGCGCCCTTGCGGATACGCGCGATCAGGTCGTCGCGCTGGCGGAGTTGCAACCAGGAGCGCGCGATCTCTCCAGCGTCATCCGTCTCCAGGACCACGGCATTCTGGAGCGGGCGCGCGTAATCCTCGCCAGTCGCTCCGGTGAACACGATGGCCCCCGACGCCATGGCCTCCAACCCCACCAGTCCGAAGGGCTCCATGCCACTGTTGGCGAGCACCGCGTCCGCACCGCGATAGAGCGCCTGCAGGAGATCCGCTGGCAGAAAGCCGCGCAGATTGACGATATCCGCGCCCCTGGCCGCCGCCAGGACGTCGGCCAAGGATGCCGGCGTAGCCGGCTCGGGGACCTGCGCCTCCGCGACGCGCAGATGCAGGGAATGCGCCAACCCCCACACCTCCTGCTGGTGGGCCTCAATGCCCCCCTTGGCCACAAGGCGCGCCCGCAAACCCTGCCTGCGCAGCGCCGCCACTGCATGAACCGCCATGACCCAACGCTTGTCGGGATCCCAGCGCGCCACCTTGACGAATACCGGTTGATCCGGCGACGAGTCCAGGGCTTGGCGTATCCGGGCCGCATCCCCGGCTGGGACGGGACGGAGGAGCGATTCGGGAATTCCGTTGGGAATGACCATGGGGTTCTGACCCAGGCCCCACATGTAGTGCTTCATGTATCGGCTGACCGTGGTCAGGTTGGCGATGAATCCGAGGCGCCCCCAGTTGATCCGGTCGAAGCCCATCGGATTGTTGGCGTTCCACACCAGCGTCGCGGCCCCGCGCAACCCGCTGCCGTGCAGGATGTCCGAGCAGCGACAGAGCACCTCTGCGGTGTGCCAGTCTTCGGCCAGCAGGAACACGTGCCTCCCCGCCGCCGCCGCCGGACGGACCACGCGTTCGAGCACGTCCCATGGAACGGTCTCGTTGAAGTCGTACAGCTTCTCGTGCTCCCCGTGATATACGCCGCTGCCGTAATAGCGGCTGATCCACTGCGACCACCGGTGAAGCGTCAGTCGCCCCTCTAGCCGCACCTCCACCCCGGGGGCCCGAGGATCGCCGATAAAGTAGAGATGCGTCTCGGCACCGGAACGCGCCAGGGCTTCGGAGAGCCCCGTAACACGCGAGCCCAACCCGCCGGCCAGGCTGTAGCGGTCTGGTCCTTCGAAGCACAGAAGGCCGAACACTGCGTCCGCCGGCGACAGCCCCACGGGAAGCCCCCTCCCGGCGGCCGCGGCCGCCAGCGCTGAGGTTTCCCGCACCGTTGGGGTTGTCCTTCCTGACAGCGCGGCCGCTTTGCCCTTCGCCACCGGGGAAGCGCTCGCCGCCAAGACGGCCGCCCAATCGGGCAGCAGCGGGCCGTCGCGGCGGCTCCCCCTGCGTTCCGCCGGAACCGACATCCTGTCCGCACCGCTTTCCACCGCGGCCGGCTCTTTGACGCCCGCTTCCGGCCGCCTCCCGTCGCCCGGCGCCTGGGCAGGTCGCCGGCTGCGCCGCGCGCGCCCATCCGGCGAGCCACCGGCTCGCCGGGCCTGTACGGGGTGCACGGCGGCGGCGCGGCTCTCCACGGGGGATACAGACGCCGTCTCCGGCTTCACGGGTCGCTTGCCCATTTCCCCGCCTCCCTGCCGGTCGTTCCACGGCGGATCCGACGTCCACCATCCTCCCCTCCGGCACGTCCCGGCATGCCGGGGTCGGCGCCAGCCCGAAGGAGGCAAGCGGTGCCCCCGGAGACGCCGCCGGGGCCACCGGCGGGACGGGCAACCCCAACCGGCGACCAGGGCGGCACACCCTGGCGGCCCCCTGCCCGATCGACGGGCGCGGTCGCGTGTTCGGCCCCCGCGACCGCGCGCCGTCCGCGCCCCTGGCCTGCACGCGATCCATCGTCGGACGCAAGCGAGCGGACACCCGTCGAAGGGAGGCAGGGGAGACCCGACCGCTTCCGCGAATTGTCCCTGATACTGCACATCGGCCGGCCATTCTGCCTCCGGAGCGCGGGGGGACCGGTGCCGCCCGTCCGGGATGCCGGGCGGCAAGACGCCTCACCCGGGGCAGACTGATCCTCTCGGGAGGTGGACACGGCGCACCAGAAGGTTCCCGCGGAGGCGGGCGAGGGCTGCGCAACATGTGACCTCACTCCGGGGGCGTTTTTCGGCTTCGCGCCCGGGCGCGACGGCCGCATGGCTAACTGGGCCTCCATCTGCGCTTACCTGCGGGCGTTGGCGGCCGCCTCGCCACACGTGCGGGTGCTTGAGTTGGGCACCACCTGGGAGGGCCGCCCCCTGCTGGCACTGGCCATCGCTGCGCCAGGCGTACTCGGAGCGATCGAGAGCATCGCGGCGTCGCAGCAAGCCCTGCGGCAGCCGTCCCCGTCCGGATCCGCGGCGGTTCCGCCCGCGGCCGGATCCGTTCCCGGCGTGGCGATCGTCTTGCAGACATGCGGGGTGCATGCCCCAGAGGCCGCATCCGCACAGGGGGCACCGGAACTGGCAACCGCGCTCGCCCTGCGCGCAGACAACTCGGCCGTCCACATCCGCGAACGCGTTCTCTTCCTGCTCGTCCCCGCCGTGGACCCCGACGGTCTGGACCGCATGCACGCCTGGTTGGAGCAGTCCCGGGGGCGGCAGACCGCGGGGCTGCCGCCCCCGGGACTGTACCGCCGGTACGCCGAGCATGACATCAACCGCGACTGGATCATGCAGACGCAACCGGAGATCCGGGCGATCGTCGAGGGCCTCCATGCCCGCTTCCTGCCCCATGTCGTGCTCGACATGCATGAGATGTGGACGCACGGACCGCGCATGTTCCTGCCGCCGTATGCCCCGCCGGCCGATCCCTCCGCAGACCCGGAGGTGATCTCCCGCGCCGGCCGCCTTGGGGCCGAGATCGCCGAGCGGCTTTCAGCACAAGGCCTCCGAGGGATCGCCACCGGGATGGTCTTCGACGCCTTCTCCCCGGCCCGTGCCTATGTGCACTATCACGGTGGAGTGCGCATCCTCTCCGAAACCGCTGGCGCGGGCTTGGCGGCGGGGGTCGCCGTACCGGCCGACCGATTGCGGCCCACTGGGGGCCTGGATCCCCGCGTGCCCTCGGAACGCCAGCCCCACCCCTGGCCCGGGGGCATCTGGACACCGGCCGATGTGCTGCGCTACCAGTGGGCCGCCACATGGGCCGCGCTGGAAGCGATCGCGGCGGAGGCCGACGGTTGGCGCCAGTGGCAGCACCACGTGCTCGCACGGGCGGCGGATGCGAACCGGCGACCCGGCGTGTACGTCCTGCCGGAGGCGCAGCCTGACACGGCGGCCAGAGGCGAACTCATCCGCGTGCTCAGGGACGGGGGGCTGCGGGTCGATGCCGTCCCGGGTACCGGCGCCATCGTCCCCCGCGCGCAACCCTTCGGCGCCTGGGCAGATACCCTGCTCCGTCCCCAGGCGTATCCGGCGGTCATCCGGGCCGGCTCCCTCCCCACCCCCTACGACGTCACCGCCCACCTCCTGCCCGCCCTGATGGGTGTGCGCTGCGATGTCTTGACGGACGCCCGTGAGCAGGTGCAACCCGCGCGATCGGCCCCCGCCCCGCTGGTCCGTCTCCGAGCAGTGGACGGGGTCCGGGTGTGGCCCGCCATGGATTCAGACTCCTACCGGCACGTGCTGGGTGCACTATCGGCAGGCCAGCGCGTATGGCAAGTCGAGCCGTCTCCGGGGGCTGAAGGGCTCTGTCCCGGCGGCGCCTTCGTGGCCGGCAACCCCCAGGACCTGCCCGGCCCCTGGCGGGTCGGTGCACGCGAGTTGGCGACGCCTCGGGTGGGCGTCTACGCCGCGTGGAAAACGGGCAGCGACGAGGGCTGGCTGCGATACGCGCTCGACCGCTTCCAACAGCCTTTCTGCATCCTGCGGGACCGCGACGTCCAGAGCGGCGACTTCGCCGGCTGCACGCATCTCATCATCCCGTCTCTGCGGGGACGGGACCTGATGCGCGGCCTGCCGCCCGACCGCTACCCGCCGGAATACACCGGTGGCCTCGGTGAACGGGGCAGGCGACAGATACGCGACTTCGTCGCCCGCGGCGGCCGCCTGCTCGCAGTGGAAGCCTCGGCCGCCTGGGCCCACACCGCACTCGACCTGCCGCTGGCCGACCGCACCCTGAGCCCGTCGGCGCGCGTTTTCTCCCCCGGAGCGATCCTGGCGATCACTCCCCACCCGGGTCCGCTCGGCTTCGGCGCCAGTCCGCGCACCTGGATCATGTACCGGGGTGGTCCAGCGTTCAACGCGCCCGCCAATGCCCTGGCCGCCACGTTCGGCGACGAGCCCGCCGCCGCGGGCGTTGCGGAGGGCGTCGCCCAACTGGTCGGCGCGGGGGCGGTGGTCGATGTGCCCCACCACGCCGGACGCTGCGTACTGTATGGCTTTAGTCCCTATTTCCGCGGTCAGACCTGGGCAGCCTTCCGCTGGCTCTTCAACGCCCTGCTGATCTGAGGGTCCGTCTGTGCCGAGCGCCGGATGGTGCCTTCACCGCCGCAGGGCATCGTGACACGCGCTCCAGTGGCCGGGTTCGATCTCTCGCCACGCGGGCATCTCCACGCGGCAGCGGTCGTGGACGCCCGGACAGCGCGGCGCGAAGGGACAGCCCGTGGTCGGCGCTGGCAGGGGCAGGCCGCGCGGCAGGATCGGCTGGCGGCGAGCAGCCCGTGGGTCGAGATTCGGCAGGGCGGCGAGCAGCCCGCGCGTATAGGGATGCAGCGCCCCCGACGTGAGGCGGCAGGCAGGGACGAGTTCCACCAGGCGGCCCTGATACATGACGGCGACCCGGTCGCAGATGTGGCGTACCATGGCCAGGTCATGGGAGATGAACAGACACCCCAGGCCGCGGCGCCGCCGCAGGTCCAAAAGGAGGTTGGCGATCTGCGCCTGCACGGAAGGGTCCAGGGCGGAGAGTGGTTCATCGGCCACCAGCAGATCTGGATCCACGGCCAGAGCCCGCGCCAGCCCGATCCGTTGCCGCTGACCGCCGGAAAAGGCGTGCGGAAACTCGGCGCCGGCGCCTGATGGCAGGCCGACTGCCGCCAGCAGTTCGGCGGCGCGGCGCGAACGCTCGCGCCGCGCTATCCGCAGCCCCTCGGTGACGATCGCCTCGACCCGCATCCGGGGATCCAGGGCGGAGTATGGATCCTGCAGCAGGATCTGCACCCGGCGGGCACGGACATGATCGCGCGCGTCCCACAGGGGCCGTCCGCCCAGAAGCACCGCGCCGGCCGTCGGCCGGTCGAGTCCGGCCGCGAGGCGCGCGAGGCTGGACTTGCCACACCCCGATTCTCCCACCAAACCGAGGATCTCGCCTCGCGCAACGGTCAGAGAGACACCGTCCACCGGATGGATGCTCTGCTTCCGCCCAAGCCGGATCTGCCGCCGCACATCACGCAGTTCAAGCAGCAGCGGTTCAGGTCCGGCCATGCGCACCACCGTCGGCGGACGGGGCGTCCGGATGGTAGCGCCAGCAGCACGCGACATGGCCGATCTTGCCCGGCACGGGATACGGCGGCGGCGCGGCACGCAGGCAGCCGTACATCACGTGGGGGCACCGGGCCGCAAACGCGCAGCCCGCGTCTCGCCGCGACGCATCCGGGGGCTCCCCCGGAATGGCGGAGAGTGCCGTGCCTGGCGCACCTCCACCGGGCACGGCGCCCATCAGCGCCGACGTGTATGGGTGGGCGCGACCGAGCAAGACATCCGCGCACCCCCCGGACTCCACGATCTGCCCCCCGTACATCACCAACACCCGGTCGGCGAGACGCGCGATCAGGCCCAGGTCATGGCTGGCCAGCAGCACGGCCATCCCCAGTTCCGACTGCAGGCGCAGCAGCAGTTCCGCGACCTCGGTGGCCACACGCGCATCGAGCGCGCTGGTGGGCTCATCGGCGATGAGCAGGCTGGGCCGCGCCGCCAGGGCCATGGCGATCAGGGCACGCTGACGCATTCCCCCGCTCCACTGGTGGGGGTACTCGGCCGCGCGCCGACCCGGGTCGGGCAGGTCCACCGACGCCAGCAATTCCACCGCCCGCTCCCGAGCCTCGCGCCATCCGAGGTGCAGGTGGTGCACCACAACTTCGGCGACCTGCCGCCCCACCGGCATGGTCGGGTTCAGAGCAGACAGGGGATCCTGGAAGACGACGCCGATCCGGGCACCCCGGATCCGCCGCAGTTCCTGCTCCCGGGCCCCGAGCAACTCCCGACCGGCGAAGCGGACCGACCCGGCCACGTGTGCCGCGGAAGGCAGCAATCCCGGTATGGCCATCATGGCGGCGGTCTTGCCGCTGCCGGATTCTCCGACCAGCCCGACGACCTCGCCGTCCTGCACGGACAGCGATACGCGGCGGACGGCGCGCACCGCTGCGCCCGACGCCGGAAATTCCACGCTGAGATCACGAACCGTCAGCAGTGCCACGCCACACCCCCGCCGGCACCGGATCCGGCGCTTCGGCCCCGCGGCGGACCCGGCGCCCAAAGGTTTCGGGTCTCGGCCCCGTTCTTGGATCGAGGGCATCCCGCAGACCGTCGCCGACGGCATATAGGGCCAGCATCGTGAGCGACAGCGCCGCCGCCGGGAACACGAATTGCGCCGGGTGGATGCGGAGCACCACGCTGCCGTTGCCGAGCATCGCGCCCCACGAGGTGAGCGGGGGTTGGATGCCGATCCCGACGTACGAGAGCAGCGCCTCCGCGAAAATCGCAGCCGGGATATTGTAGGACAGCCATACCAGGATCGGCCCGGAGGCATTTGGAAGCAGATGGCGCACCAGGATCCGCCAACCGGGCACTCCGAGCGCGCGGGCCGCGAGCACATAGCCCTGCTCCTTGAGCAACAGGACCTGCCCGCGCACCAGCCGCGCCATGCCCAACCAGTTGACCAGCGCGATCGCGGCGACGACGGAACGAGGTCCCGGACCCAGCAACACCAGCAGCAGGATGGCGACCAGCAGGAAGGGCACGCCATACAGAACGTCGACGACACGCATCATGACCTCTTCCAGCCAACCCCCGACCAGGCCGGCGATACCCCCGTAAACGACCCCGACGGCGAGGTCGATGATGGCGGCTGTCAATCCGATGAGCAGGGAGACACGCCCCGCAATCCAGGTGCGCGCGAAGATGTCCCGTCCCAACTGGTCGGTACCGAACCAGTGCCGCGGGCCCGGAGGCTCGTCGACATGCGCCAAGTCGATGCGGTAGTACGGGAAGGGTACCAGGTGCGGAGCCAGCACGACGGCCGCCAGCATCAGCATCAGCACGGCGAGCCCCGCAACCGCCATGCGGTTGCGCCGGAACCGAGCCCAGGCGCTGCCCAGCACCGAAGGCCGCCGGCACACGCCGGTAGGGTCCGCCGCGGGCATCGGCCCTTCCCGGACCGGATCGAACCAGTCCGGCGGTAGCGCTCCGGCCAGCGGAGCATTCCGGCAGGCCTCCACGTCAGTCCTCCTTTCCGAGCCGGATCCGCGGATCCACCACACCGTAGAGCACGTCGACCAGGAAATTGAACCCGAGAAGCACGCAGGCATAAAAGACGGTCACCCCCAGAATCACGGGGTAGTCTCGATCCAGGATGCTGCGCACAAAGGCGCTGCCGAGGCCCGGGATGGCAAAGATCCGCTCGATGGCGAGCGAGCCGACGACCACGGCGGCCGCGAGAGGCCCGAGGGTGGTGAGCACAGGTAGCATCGCGTTGCGCAGCACATGGCGGGCGAGGATCGCGGACCAGGGCAGTCCCTTGGCACGTGCGGTCCGGACGTAATCCAGGTTCAGGACCTCGGCACCCTGGAACCGGACCAGACGCGACACCAGCGCCAGGGACATGCAGCCAAGGGCGAACGCGGGCAGCACGCTGTGCGCCGGACCGCCCCACCCGGCCACCGGCAGCAGTCGCAGCCGCACAGCGAATACATAGTCGAGCAACGCGGCGATGACGAAGTTCGGCACCGACAGCCCAAGCACGGCCACCGCGAGGGCCACGTAGTCCCACGTGCGGTTCATATGGAACGCGGCCAGCAGTCCGAGCACAATACCGAGGGTCACCGACCACCCCAGCGCCTCCGCACCCAGTTGCGCCGACACCGGCAGCGCGGCGCCGATCATCTCCCGTACCGTCCGGCCCGGGACCACCATCGAAACGCCGAGACTGCCGCGCAGGAGTCCGGCCCAATAGAGGAGATACTGCCGCCAGAGCGGCAGGTCCAGCCCGTAGCGCACGATGAGGCGCTGGCGGATCGCCGGCGCCACCTGCGGCGCCAGAAACGGGTTCCCCGGAATGAGGTGCATCACCAGGAACGTCAGACTGATAATCGCCCAGAGGGCGACCAGAGTGCGCAGGCACCTTCCCAGCAGATAGCGGCCCATACCCCCTGCTCCCGTTGCGGCTTCCATGGTCGGCAGGACTCGCGAGGGGCGCCCGGGGCACCTCGCCGAACGCCCGCCGCCGCAGGGCGGCCCGATGGCCGCACCCTACCTGGACTTGGTCACGCCTTTGAGGCTGTAATCCGGTCCCGTGAGGTAGAAGACGATGCCGCGCACACCCGGCTGTTCCGTCCAGTTGCGGGTGGGCCAATACAACGGGATGACCGGAAGTTGCGCGAGCAGTTCTTTTTCAGCGGCGGCCAGGTCCGCCCCGCGGCGCGCGGCGTCCGGAGCGGACTGCGCCGCCTGCATGTCCGCGTTGTACGCAGGATCGCTCCAATGGATCGTGTTAAACGGACTGTGGGCGGTGAAGAGATCGAGGAAGGTGGTCGGATCATTGTAATCGGCACCCCAGGCGGCGAGGACCATCGAATACCGCCCCTGCTGCATGAGCTGCAGGAAGGTCTTGAAATCGACGCTCTCCACCTGCACGGAGACGCCCATGTTCTGTTGGAACATGCCCTGCAGCGCGGCCGCCTCCAGGTCCGTGGTGCTCGATGACGGCAGAAGCAGCGTCACCCTGGGGAGCACCGTCAGTCCCAGCGCCTTTAGACCATCGGCGAGGTCGCGCCGCGCCAACGCCGGATCCGCGGTCGGGGGCAGCACATGCCCGACCAATGGGGAGAACGGCCTGCCCGGCGCATAGTCGACCGTCGGCGGTGTGAGGGCATAGGCCGGGGTGCTGCCGGGCACCACCTTCGACGCGAAGGCCGCCCGGTCGATGGCTTCCGAGAAGGCGCGCCGGATCAATACGTTTTTAAACGCTGGATCATTCACGTTGACCTGCAGGTACCAGACCTGGGCGAGCGGCGTCGAATGGAACCCCGGCTTGCCCCGGTATTCAGACAGGAACTGCGGCGGGATGCTCGGCAGGACATCCAGTTGGTCGGTCTGGTACAGGTTGTCCACCGTGGCCGCGCTCGACACCATCACCCCGTGCACGCCGGCCAACTGGACGTGCGCGGCGTCCCAGTACTTTGGATTCTTCTTGAGGTCGAGGTACTGGTTGTGGACCCATGCACTGATGACGAAAGGACCATCGAAGCTCATATATTGCGGATTCGAGCCATATCTGCCCATACCCCACGCCATGACCCGGGATTGATCCGCCGGAAAATAGACCGGCAGGGACGTGAGCGGCAACCAGAAGGGTGTCGGGCGGGCGAGCGTGACCACGAGGGTCTGGGGATTGGGGGCCCGCACCCCGAGCGCCGCCTCCAGGTGCGAGATCTGGGTCCCAGCGGCCGCATATGCCGTGGGATGCGTCTTGGGATCCGGAAGACTGAAGTGCAGGAGTGCTGAGGCGCCGGCGATATATTGCAGTTCGCTGGCGTCCTGCGCGGCGTTGCGCGGATCCAGCGCCTGCCGCCAGGCGTAAACGAAATCGCCTGCCTGCACCGGGTCACCGTTGCTCCACAGGGCGTGGCGGAGATGAAACGTATACGTGAGGCCGCGGGCGCCAACCCCCCAGGACGCCGCGATGCCTGGCTGCGGCACGCCCTGCGCGTTCAGTCGGGTCAGCCCTTCCATGACCTGGTTCAGGACATCGAAGGAGACGTTGTTGTCGGTCGTAATCGGATTGAGGCCGGGTGGATCCGTTCCCCAGTCGATGTTGAGCACCGCGTGTGCCGACCCGGCCACGGCCGTTGCGGCCAGATCGACCCCGTGCCCGCAGGCCGTGAGGAACAGCGCCGAAGCCAACGCCAGCAGCGCGGCCACCGGTCTGCGCATCCCAAACATGGCCCTTCCCCTCTGCTCGGCCGGCTGGGGACCGGGACAACCGCCATCCACACGCACCCCGGTGCACGGCCGGCGCGACGACGCAACCGCGGGACCGGTCGGCCCCCTTGCTTCATCGTGCGCGGCTGAGCGCCGGCGGGACGCATCCCTGGAGCACTCTGACAATGTTCGACACAATACGACGAACTAAATCGAAATACCTTTTTCAAGAAACTGAAATTGGGGGTGTCCATGTGACCGGAACGAGGCTGATTGGCGGCTCTTCAGGGCCGGACCGAGTACAAGGTCTTGTGGTCCGAGCCGTTGACGATCCCAAGACGGTGCGCACTGCCGATGGTTATTCCGGTTCAAGTGGATACCCCAAACTTAAGATGCTCCCGGGCCCACCCGCATTGGATGGTCTGAACAAAGCGGACCGGCCGGGAAGGATGACGCCAGGCGCGTTCCGCCGGTCGTCAGCGCGGCGGCAGCCCGCCAGCGGGGGGATGCGGCAGCACCACTTCTCCAACCGGGCGCCAGACTTCCGCATCGTCATCCCAGGCGCTGGCGTGAATGCGGGAAGGCCCGGGATACACGTCGGAGGCGACTTCCAGATGCAGCCGCAGCGGACCGACGTCGGCGGTGCGGAAACAGTCCGGATGAAACAGGCGGGCCAATGCCTCCTTCGCCCAGCTCTCCGCCGCTCGCTGGCGGTCGTCGCCCGGTCCGGGGCTGTTGCGCCGGAAGAGTTCCGCCAGTTCTGCCCTTACCTGGGGGTCCTCGCGGACCGCCCGCACCGGAGCCGGTATGTCCTCGAGATCTTCATCCGCCGGGGGCAGCACCGCGGACCTCCCTCCGTGCCACCCGCTGTCGTCAGGGACGACCTCCGGGCGACATCCAGCATTCTGGCCGCGCCCGGGCAATTGCGCAAGGGCACGTGGCGGGCGGCAGGGTTCACCACCCCCCCCGCGTTCGGTCGCCGCAAAGCGGTGGAGAGGCGTAGCGGCCTACAGGCCGCCACGCGCCCGGCCAACCCGCCACCACGCCAGCCCCATCCCGCGGCGCAGCGCATAGAGTGCCACCGCGACCGCACCGACCAGGAGGATCCCGCCCAGAAGGAGGCAGGACTGGTCGAACATGGCCGGCCAGGAGACATGCGCGGCCCAGCCTCCGGCGCCGCCCGCCGCCGGCAGAAGGCGCGCCGTCGCCGCCACACTGCCCCCCCCGCTCGCCCAGGCGGGATTCCAGAACCAGAACGTGAGCGCACCGGCCAGCACGGATTGGAGTACCCTTGCCAGGACATAGGGCCGAAGGCTGATGCCCGTGCCCTGAGACACGGCGGCCACCTGGGCGAACACGGACAGACCGCTCCAGGCGATGATGGCATTGCACAGCACCAGGCGCTGCAGCAGTGGGCCGGGTGCGGCGCTTGCCGCCTTCGCCCCGATCGTGATCTCGAACAAGCCGCTCACCAGAGAAGAGGCCCCCGCCTGGCCGATACCGACTGGATGCAGCAGCCAGGCCAATCCCGCGCTCACCCAGGCCACCAGGCCAATCCGCGTCAGAATATCGATCACCACGGCGAACAAAATGACGAAACCGCCGACCATCAGCAACGTCTGCACCGAGTCACGGACGGCGTCCCCCAGAATCTGGCCAAAGGGACGCGCGTCACGCCGGCGCGCCTCGACCAGGGCATGCACGGCCCGGACCAGTCGCCCCCCCCCGCGCGCTTCGGGCACATCGGCGCTCCTGTCCGCGCCGCGGTGAAACCGCAGCACCAATCCCGTGCCGAGTGCCGCGAGGTAATGCGCACCCATGATGGCGCCGCCCAGCGCGGGACGCCCAAACATGCCCACGGCCACAGCTCCGGACATGAATAGTGGGTCTCCGATGTTCACTTTGCAAAGTCAGGCGCGCCCCTCGTCCGCCTGGCGCCGTACCGCCCGCACCGTCGGACCCAGCGCCGCCGAGGCCGCCGCCTGCACTAGACGGTCGGCCATCCTCGCCCGCTCGGCGGCGGTCGGTTCCCCGCGCGGTTGCCTTGTCGCATAGTCCACGTAGGCGACCTCCACGGTGACGATGGACGGAAGTTGGGGCTTCTTGGGCATCGGGCAGCACCCTCCCCCGGCTCGATGCCTATGCGGCCCGTAAACGGTGTGGGCCTGTCCTCGGGCGCCCGCGGATCGGTACCCTTGCCGAGCCTCGGCCGCGACCGGATCCGGTGCGGGTGGCCGTTCTGCCAGAACCTTTAGGCTCCTCGCGCTGCGCTGCGCGGCGTGCGCGCAGCGGCATGCTTCTCGCGCCTCGGCCATGCCTTTCAACTCGCTCAGCCCAATCGCGAGAGGAGCCAAAAAGGCCCCGGCAGTGCCGGAGTCGAATGTTCCCGCTCGTATTGTGCGAAGGTGCGCGGGTAGATGGGCGGGCGCTTACGGCGACGGTATCGGCGCCTTGGACGGCTTAGGGAGAGGAGCAGAAGCGCCCGGGCCCCAGCGGACGCGTGGCGCCTGGCTTCGGGGGCGAGATCCGTGCGGCGCGCGCGGCCGCCCGCGCCGCGGCACGCGTATCGCCCCACTCCTGAGGTGGCACGGACGGGTCGCGGCGGGGCCAGGCACAGGAGGCGCCCCGGCGGCTACGCACGCCCAAGGCAGCCTGGTCTTCGGCCCGACGCATCTGCTCTCGCGCCCGGTCCAGGTCGAGGCGGTGCCGAGTCTCAGCCTCGCGTTGTGCCTCAAGTTCGGTCCATGCTTCGGTAACGGGCTCGCGTGGTGGCGGGATGTACTCACCGTGTTGGGCAGCCGCCCAACGGCGGTCATTGGTGTTGGCGGCCTCGGTGGCCATGTTGTGCGTCCAGTGGGGTGCCGGCCAGTAACGGGGATCGGTGCTATCGGCGCGGGTTGGCGGAGCCAGGGACCGGGCGGCATCGCGGCGTGTCCGCCTGCCGCTACCGTGGGGCATAGTGCTGCCACCCCCCGCCCTACCCGCAACGCGTCGAATGCGCTGGGGCTGGGACTTGTCGCGACGGTTCCGTGCCGGTTGTCCACCCGGGTCCGGCCGCATGGCCGGTTGGCTGTCTGGGACAATGCTAACGAATAGACTCTAGTCGCGTCAACCAGTGCGTTGTCCTCTGAAAGGTTGGCGGGATGAATTATGGATGGCGCCTCTATTGGCGAACGCATTCGCCTCACCCGCGAAGAGAAAGGCTTAAGCCAAGCCGCTCTCGCGGCGAAGCTTGGGGTGACAGGTGGCGCTATTTGGGGATGGGAGACCGGGCGGCACGCCATACGTGAGGTTTACCTCGCCCCATTGGCCGAGGCCCTGGGCGTACCAATATCAACTCTAGCACCAGGGCATCCGGAACCGGATGCGGCGGCGCCAGCACCTACGACGGGGCTAGGGGAGGCCTTGTTACAGACGTTGGAGGCGGCGATCGACATCAACGTGCTAAGCCCCGGCGAAGTAATAGCTCGCGTGCGAAATAGGGTTACGCGGGCCAGCAGTGAGGGTTATCCTGCCCCCACCGATCTCATAACGCAGGCCGAGGCGGCCGCCACGCTCGGCGTATCCCGCCAGGCCGTACACCGCCTGGTCGCGGAGGGCCGGGTCAAGGGATACCCGAACCCCGATCGCCCCGACCGGGCACCGATGGTGTCCCTGGCCGCGGTACGGACCCTCGTGCGGAGCCGGCCGGAACCGGAACCGGTGAAAACCGGCGGGGCCGCCACGGCTGATCGCCCGCCAACAAACGAGAAGGATCAGAACGAAGACCTAACTCAGGTACCCAGGGTGACGACACAAAATCGGGAGTGATTCCGGTACC
>JAJZMB010000032.1 GCA_021803205.1 Bacillota bacterium
GGATCCCGCCACCGGACCGCCGTCACCGGCCTTCCACTCAGCTTCACATCCTTACTCTCCTTCGAGCACCTGCCCGCCCAGCCCAATGCGCCACACGTGTGTTTGGGGTTTATGGATAGGCTCTAAAGGGTGTGACCGTACCGGCAGGCCCGGTTCGCCGCTTGATGAGTCCCCACCCCGGCCCAGGCCTTGCCAGTGCGGAGGACAGTACCAGTGGTGCGTCCATCAAGTTCCGACCGTCGCCAGCGGAACGGCACCGTCTCAGGGTGGCGGTCAGCGGGAGCGGCCACCACGGCCCAGGTGGAGGGCGTGGTATCCGCCATTGATGCCAGGGCTTGAGCGGCATACTGCTGCCGGCGCTCGGCGCAGTGAGACAAAACTTGATGGATGCGCCACTAGTCGTTCTCCTACACGGTCTTCTTCTGCCGCAGCAGATAGTCGCCAATGGCATCCGCGGCGAGCCGGCCGTCGCGAATGGCGTGGACTACTGTATAGGCGCCGCGGACCAGGTCGCCGCCGACAAAGACCGCTGGCAGGTCGGTGACCCCGCCGTCCCCGTGCGTGCGTACCGAACCGTCGCGATTGAGGATCTCCGGGTGCCCAAGATCGATGCCGTGTACGGAATATCCAACTGCCAGAAGAACCATCTCACAAGGCAACTCATACTCACTGCCCGCGATGGGTTCGGGCCGGGGCCTGCCGCCGGCTTCCGGCTGCGCGAGGCGCATCCGCACCAGGCGCGCCCCGCGCACGCGGCCCTGTTCGTCCTGCAAAAATTCCACCGGATTGACCAGGTAGTCGAAGTGGACGCCCTCTTCGGTCGCCAGATCGATCTCAATGTCGCGGGAAGTGCTCTGAACGCGCGTGCGCCGGTAGGCGATCCGCACCTCCTCGGCCCCCAGGCGCAATGCGCTGCGGGCCGCATCCACTGAGGTGTTGCCGGCGCCGACGACCAAGACGCGCCGCCCCACCTTCGGCGTCTGCACGCCGGAGTCGGGGATCAGGGCGCGCTTGGCCTGGCGCAGGAAGACCTGGGCCGTCACGACCCCTCTGGCGCCCTCGCCGGGGATATCGAGGTGCCGCGCCACCTCGGCCCCGACGCCCACGAAGACTGCGTCGAACTCGCCGCGCAGAGCGTCCAATTGGACGTTGTTGCCCAGGACCTGATCGAAGCGGAAGCTGACCCCCTGGGAACGGATGCGGTTGATCTCCCGGTCGACCACCGCCTGGGGCAGTATAAACTCTGGTATTCCGTCCGCCAGAAGGCCTCCGGGATAGGACTGCGCCTCGAAGACGACCACAGCCGCGCCGCGGCGGCTGAGCATGTCGGCGCACGCCAGACCAGCCGGCCCGGCACCGACGATCGCCACGTACGCGCCGTCAAGGGCCGTGTCTTCCGGGGGAAAATCCTCCGGCTCGTAACCGGGGACCAGCGCTGCTCCCAACATCCTTGAGGCGTCGACATCGTTGACGTAGCCCGGAACCGCGCTTCCGCCATACGCTTCTATGGCGGCGGCGTAGGTGGAGACGTCCGGTCGCGTATACGAGGAGAATCCCTGGACTTTTTCTTCCGCCGCTCGCTGGGCCCGGAGCCTGTCGAATTCCTCCCGGTGCCGGAAGGCGTGATCGGCGATGTATCGCTCTATCGCACCGATGCGGACACCTTCACCATCGGCGTTGAGCACGCACCAGCCTTCGCACTGCTCCTCCCAGTTGCACACACGCCCCGTGCAACCCGCCAGGGAGTCCTTCTCGTAATCGGCCACAGCCGCATCGAGTATACGACCTTCCACAACCAGGGCCAGCCACGTGGGGATGGGGTTGTTGTTCGGGCATCCCGAAATGCAGGTGGGGTGTTTGCACATCAGGCACCGTGCCGCCTCGGCGCGCGCCTCTTCATCGGTGAGGTAGCCCTGCGCCACCTCGTCAAACCCGGTTCGCTGCTCCACCGGAAGATGATGCACCGGTGTCATCTTCCATTGGTCAACCGAGGGGAAGCCGCGCTCAGCCAGCGTGGTGTTCAGGGTGGCGTTGACGGAGGCCGGCGCGCGCCCTCCACGGCGTACGTACCACTGCCGACCGGCATCCGTACGTGGGGATCCTTCATTGGCGCCCTCCGGCGATGCCGCCGCACCCGCAGCCCTCTTCCGGGTACCATCCCCTGGATTGCCGCCGGCAACCGGTCCCGACGCCAGCGGTGCGCTTGAGCCGTATTCACCGGCAGGCCCTTTCTGCGGATCCCTGCCGTCGTCCTTTGCCATTCCAGCCCTGCCCCCGTCCTTCCCGCGGTTGAAACCGCCCCTTCCGGCGTGCCCCGGCCACCGCAGGTTGCGACGCCTTTATTGTACATGTTCTCCCAAGTACGGGGTGCGTGGTGGAGGGGTTGACCCGCTACACGGCGGGGGGATTGGGTGCGATCCGTCCCCGCGACCACCGTTCCCTTTTCTGCGTCTCTTCGACCGTCTAAGCCGATCCTCGGCGAACCCAATGGTGAGTCGGGACAACTTCGCTGCCGTGCAGGAAATTGTGGAGGAACGTCGCCGCTTGTCCGAACCGTTGTCTGCGGAGATACGATGGAAGACGCATTGCGGGGCGGCAGTCCTCACGGGTCTCGCCAACCGGAAAAGCGCTCCGTATCATAGGGATGGCCAACGCCTGAAAGGGGTACCGCGGTGACAACATCGGGAGCGGGAGGCGCCGCCGGGGTGCTGGCGCGCATAGACTCGGTGAACGTCGGCCAGCCGCGGCCGGCGCGCCTGCCAGCCGCGCTCGCAGCGGGCCAGCATGTGCGCGACACCTATTTCACGGCGATCGGCAAGGCACCGGTGCGTGGTCAGGTGGCGGTCTCCGGCGTCAATCTCGCCGGGGATGCGCAGGCGGACACCAAGAATCACGGAGGGCCGGACAAGGCGGTCCACGCCCATTTCGCAACCCACCTCGCCTGGTGGGGGGAGACGCGGGGATGGCCGGTGTCCCCGGGAGAGATCGGAGAGAACCTGACGCTGAGCGCTGCAGGCACGGGACGCCAGCCGGATGAGAACGCTTTCTGCATCGGCGACATGGTGACCGCGGGTACCGCGGTCCTCCAGGTGACCCAGCCGCGCATCCCCTGCTTCAAACAGGCGGCAGTTCTGGCCGTTGCCGACGCGGTGAGGCTGGCCGGATCCACCGGTCGGACAGGGATGTATCTGCGTGTTCTGAAGGAAGGCACGCTGCAGTCTGGCGATACCCTCACGTTGATCGAGCGTCCGAATCCAGGGGTCACTGTGGCTGAGGCGAACCGTTTCGTCCATCAGGCACGGCGCGACCCGGTGCTTCGAACCCGCCTGTCCGCATGTTCCGGTCTGGGCGCGGAATTGCGGCGACTGCTGGACGCATCCTCCGGATCATGAGCGTGTATCCAAAGGCGACGCACGGCGCCGATACCCGCCGTCTTCGCCGCAAAGGGCCCACCTGGAACACCGGGAAACGCGGCGGCGGCGTGACCGTCGTCACACTCGCGGGCCCGCCGCCAGGTTATCCTGACGCACCAAGCACCGCACATCAGGGAGGGGCAGCGATGGCCAGCGAGGATCGGCACCGCACCCACGTCTTCGAAGTGTCGGGCCGTTGGTCGGCGCAGGAGCGCAGCGGCGAGATCGGACTCGGTGGGCCGCAGACCGCGTCGATCAGCGTACCGGAGGCGTTTGGCGGGAACCGGCCCGGCACCAACCCGGAAGAGCTGTTGCTCGCATCGGCGCTGTCCTGCTATCTCATGACGCTTTCCCACCTGCTGATTGGAAGGAACCTCGGTGCACTCCGCGTCGAGGCGACGATTGTGGGCGAGGTCTCCCGAACGCCGGGAGGCCTGCACTTCGACCGCATCCGACTGCGCCCCGTGGTCAACGGTGCTGGCGCCGATCCGGCCGAGCGTCGGAGGATCGAGGATACTCTCCTTGAGGCGGAGGACGCCTGCTTCATCGCTCGGACCCTGCGTCCAGTGATCCCGTACACGCTGGAGCCGCGCTTTATGGAGTGAGCGTCCCATGTCGGTGGGGCGTCGCCATCCGGGATGAAAAAGTCGGGAGGGAGCCGTGATCCTGGCGGTGTGCCGTTCCGCCCCCCTGCCAGCGGTTTCCGCGCGCTTGTCGGGAACCGGATGTCGCCGCTGGGCGTCTTTTGCGGGCGAGGGAGGAGTCCGGGATGCGTCACCCGCGCGCGCTTGCGCTGGTCCGGGTATTGCCCGCCGTGCTCCTGCTGGCGGCGCCCGCCGCCTGTGGGCGCGCCGTGCCGGCCCCGCCAGCTCACCGGGCCCTACTTTCTCCTGCCGCCTCAGGCGGGCATTCACCGGTGCGCGCGCCAGCTGCCTCCGCTGTGCCCACAATGGACACCCTGCGTCTGGCGCCGACATCGGGACCGCCCGGCACCGTGGTCTCCGTGTCCGGTGTTGCCGCGCACCTCGGGACGGGCGCGCGCACGGCGTACCTGCAAGTCTGCTGGGATGGATGTGCTACTGGCCTGGTCCATCCCGGCGTCGTAGCCGCGGTGGGTGCCCAAGAGCACTTCACGCTGAGTTTCACTGTGCCTGCGACCGCGTGGCTCGGCTCCAACGGCCCCCACCCCCTGCTCGCGGGTGACAACACCATCAGCGTCTTGGGCGGTTCCGCCGTTTTCCACCTCACCGGTCCGGTGCCCGCACGGTGCGGACCCGACCAGAGGTGCGCCTCTCTCCGCCTCACGCCCGATGCCGGCCCGCCAGGCACGATCATCCACGTTTCTGGGTGGTTGCCGCTCGCCGGCGGGCTCCTGAACATGGAACTGACCAACGCCGGTGGCAACAGTGAG
The DNA here is from genome assembly GCA_021803205.1 of Bacillota bacterium. Classification (GTDB taxonomy): domain Bacteria; phylum Bacillota; class Sulfobacillia; order RBS10-35; family JAJYVN01; genus JAJZMB01. The sequence goes on from JAJZMB010000032.1 coordinate 4,825, forward strand.
CTGATCGGGAATGGCAATCTGGAGGGGGGGCCGAGCGGCAACCTGGTCCAGCAGGCCGATGGCGGTGTCTCCGGTGCCTTCGTGCTCCCGCAGTTCGTGCCGAATTTGGGGAGCCTGCAACCCGGCGCCTACCGCCTGACGGCTCTGTACCTGAGGGCCCGAGCCACGGTCGCGCTCGCCTCGGCGCGGCTGTCCGTCATCGCGCCGACCACCTGGGCGGACCTTGGTCGCCTCCACCCGCTCTGGACTCTGCCCGCGCTCCCGGCAAGGGCGGCACAGGCTGCGCTCCCCGCCGTTGCGGGTCGGCTCGCGCGCTGCGGGAAAACCGGCATCGACATCTCCACCGACGGCGGTCGGACGTGGGTGGAGCACGTCGCCACGGCGGGGGTGGGGAGGACCATCGCCGCCGTGGGACTTGTGGCACCTTCTCCTGACCGCTGTGTCGCCGTGGCCCTGGACCCGGATCATCCGCGGAGCGTGTATGCGGCCTTCGTCGCCGTACCGAGTCTGGAGGAGGCGAATCTCGGCAGATGGGTCGCGCTCGAAACGCGCGACGCGGGGGCCAACTGGACCGCGATTCCCGTGCCCGCCGGTGCCTCGCCCGAGACCTTCGGCCCCTTCCTCCCGACCGCGCACGGCGTGGCCGCCATATACGGGCCCAAGGACGCGGCCTCAACTCCGCCCTACCTCCTGGAGCAGACCACCGACGGCGGCCGCGTCTGGGGCCCGGGGGGCCTGCCCTGTCCAAACACCGGCCCCTGCGTGGCCTGGGGACCGGCGCCGCACTGGACCTGGCCGGGCGTCTGCAACGGACAACCCGTGCTCTGGTCCGCTGACCGAGGCGTGCGGTGGCAGGAGCCGGTCTGGCCGCAAAGCGTGTGCTACATGGGCACCGGGCCGGCCGGTCCATACCAGCTGGCGGCGCTCTCCCCGACCGCGGTCGCCCTGATCGGTGGAGCGGACTTCCCTGTGCTCCTCTCCCGGGACGGTGGCGGCACGTGGCAGTACATCGCGCTCCCACCGTTGCCCGGCGGCGCGTCCGACACCGCCGGCATCGACCCGTTTCCCGGCCTCACCCTGCATTCCGACGGCCGCCTGACGGCCGGATCCGGGCAGGGGAGATGGCACCTGGAGCCCGGAGGCACGGTTTGGATACCGGGTGTGTCCCACTGAACAGTTCCTGTAACTGGCCGACGGCAAACGGGATCACGTCCAACGGCTGTCAATCTGTGCCGGGCTGGCCGGGGCGAGCGCACGCGGTGCCCGCCCCGGTCCCTGGGTCAGATCTTGGTCTTCCCTGAGAGATAGGCGTGGTCAGTGGCGTCCAGGGCCGCCAGCGCGGTATGCAGCGGCTTGCCGCGTGTGACCACGTCGAAGAAGACGCTGTCCACGGCGCCCTGCACCTCCTGGTAGGCAGAGGCGTTTGGACGCGGTGCCGTATAGGGGGAGGCGGCTTCCTGGATCGATACCGCCTCCCCTGGGTTTTTCTGCAGCCAGGTCGAAGGGATGGCTGCAGCACCCGCAGCGGACTCGGGCGCGTAACCGCTGTGCATCGCCCAGTACGCCTGCTGCCGGGGCTGCAGAAACCACTGCACCCAGGTCCATGCCGCCTGCTGCTGGGTCGGACTGTGGCCGGCAAAGATCACAAAACCCAAGCCCTGCGCCATGTTGGCGCTATGACCGGAACTCCCCGCCGGGTAGGCGAAGGCACCGACCTGGAAGCGGCCCCCTGCCGCCGTCAGGATCTTCTGGTAGCCGGCGGAGGTGCCGTCGGCGATGGCCAGCTTCCCGGCCCCGAAGTCGCTGCGGATCTGCGAACCGTGCGCCAGGATCATCAGCTTCTGGCGATACAGGTTGCGGAAGAAACCGAAGGTCTCGACCCCGGCCGCCGAGTTGAAGTCGGTCCGCGTGGCGCTGCCGGGCAGGTAGTAGTGCCCGCCATTGGCGCGGAAGGCGCTCAGGATGTGGGCCGTCGAGTCCTTGAAGGCCATGGGGATCACACCGAGCCGGGCGAGCTTGGGCAGGATGGCGGCAAGTTCGTTCCAGGTTGTGGGCACAGAGACACCGGCCTTGGCGAAGAGGGTCCGGTTATAGAAGAACTCGCTGACCTTCAGGTCCGCCTGCAGGCGGTAGTGCTGGCCGTCCACCTCCCCGTTGGTCTGCACCGGGGGATAGAGTTGCGACACGGTCAGAGGGGCCCCGCCCTCCTTCCCGGACAGGAAGGGATTCAGTGAAACGAGCGCCTTGCTCTGAACGTACTTGTTGTCGTAGTGGCTGATCTCCGCGAGCAGCGGGGGATGCCCGGCGGTCACCGCCGCCAGCGCCTTGGTGCTGGCCTTGGTGACCCTGAGCCGCACCTGGACGGTTTTGTGGCTGCGGTTGAACTGAGCTACCATGGCCGACATGGTCGAGCCCACAGGCCCGCCGGAATGGGACTCCCAGAGCTGCACGACCACGGGACCGGCCGGGGTTGCCTTGGCCGTCGGGGTGTTGGAGGCGGCGGGGCCGCAGCCGGCAAGGATTACGCCGGTCAACAGGGCGGCGACCACGGGCCGGGCACGAAACGGACGGCGGCGGCGTGGCATCGGGCATCCCTCCACTGCGTTATTGTCAGGCGCGGCTCTCAGCCGGCGAGTCCGGCGTCCACGTCGCCGGTCACGGCGGCCATGATCTGTCGGCGAACGAAGGCGAAAAACAGTACCAGCGGGCCCACCGCAAGCAGCTGGGCGGATGCCATCCGCCGCCAGTCGGACTGGTAGGTCTGGCTGAAGTGGGCCAGGATCACCTCCAGCGGCTGGATGGATCGGGAGTCGGTCACGATCAGGGGCCACTGGAACATGTTCCAGGCAGCGACGGCGGCCAGCAGGGCGACGGCGCTGGTGATGCCGCGCGCCAGGGGCATTGCGATGTGCCGCAGGTAGCCGAACTCGCCGCAACCGTCCAGCCGAGCCGCGTCGCGGTACGAGGTCGGCAGGGCGAGGAAGAACTGGCGGTAGAGCAGGACCGCGAAAGAATTGAGCAGCAGCGGCAGGATCTCCGCCAGCCGGGTATTCAGCAGCCCCAGGGAGTGGACGACCAGGTAGCGGGGTACCAGCAGCGCCTGTTCGGGGACCATGGCCGCGCCGAGCAGGGTGAGCAGCAGCGCCTCCCGGCCGCGGAAACGCCCTTCGGCCAGTGCGTACCCGGCCAGTGCGGAACTGCCGACCACCCAGCCCATGGTGGCCAGCGTCATCCCGGCGGTGTTGGCGAAGTAGTGGAGCCAGGGCGCCGCCGCCCAGACCGCCAGCAGCGGACGGAGGTCGAAGTGCGGCGTCAGGGCTGGCGGGATACGGTAGACGCTGCCCCGCGGCCCCGTGGCCGTGACCAGCATCCAGTACAGGGGGAAGAAGAAGCAGGTGGCGACGGCGGCCTGGAGACCCAACTGCAGCACGCGCCCGGTGCGCACCCCCTCACCCCCTTAGCGATAGAAGACCCAACGGCTGCTGACGGCCTTTTGCAGGGCCGTCCACAGCAGGATCAGCACAAGGAGTACGATGCTCATGGCGGCCGCCAGCCCGTAGAAGTGATACTTGAAGGCGGTGTAATAGAGCAGAACGGAATCGGTGGTGGTACTGTAGGCCGGTCCGCCGGCCCCGCCATGTGTTCCGCCGGTCATCAGGAAGATGTAGCCGAAGGATTGCATGTTGGCGATCGTGGCCAGTACCGTGACCGCGAAGACGGTCGGCGAGAGCAGAGGCAGGATGACGCGGCGCAAGCGTGCCCCCGCCCCGGCCCCGTCCACCGCGGCGGCCTCCAGCACCTCCCCTGGGATGCGCGAGAGTCCGGCCAGCACCACCACCACGTACAGCCCGACGGAGTGCCAGATCGTGGTTACGGACACGGCCGGCAGAGCCCAGCGCGGCGACTCCAGCCAATTCAGGTTCGGCAGGCCGACGCGGTGGAGCACGGCGTTGGCCAACCCGAACTGGGGGTTGAAAACCCAGACCCAGATGAGGGATGTGGCGACCACCGGCGTGATATGCGGGAGGAAGACACTCGCCTGCAGCCAGCCAGTGGCGCGGTGGATGGCGCGGGCGAACAGCAGCGCCAGCCCGACGGCCAGCGCGACGGTGGGGGGAACCACCAGCAGGGCGTACAGAGCCGTCTTGCCGAGCGACACCCAGTACAGAGGCTGCGCGAAGAGCGTGCGGTAGTTGCGCAGGCCCACCAAGCGCGAGTGGGTGAGGGTGATGTCGAAGTGCAGGAGGCTGACGTAGAACAGGGAGACGGTCGGCCAGACGACCATCAGGGCATACACCAGCAGCGTCGGCAGCAGGTACGGCACCCACCAGTATCTGCGCCGGACCCGCCCGAAGACGGCTGTGGTACGGGTCCGCTGGTGCACGGCGGACATCCGGGAGGGGGGCGGCATCCGGATGGCACGGCTCTGCTGCAGCGAGTCCACTCCTTTCCCGGCGGTCGAGGCGGTCACCTCAGCGCCGAACAGCCCACAAAGTGACACATGCGGATGGTCGCTCGCAGAAGAAACGGCGCGCGCCCAGTTACGGTTCGGGTGTTTTTTCGTTGCCAGCTGGTTGCGGTGGGGTCCGCGCACGGTCTCTCGAGGACCCGCATCCGTTGGCGGCGACCATGTTTGCGGCGGACGGGCGGCCAGAGGCGCGGATGCCTCATCAGTCCTGGCGGAGGTCGCCGCGACGGCGGTGCGGAGCCCGCGCGTCGGCCGCCGAAGGGGACCGGCACCCGTGCGCCGGAACGCCAGCCCCCGCAGCGGGTGGCGGCGGGTACGATGGGGAGCCCAAGGCCGCCGAACAGGGGAATCCCGTAGCGGGCCGGAGGGTGCCCGCCGAAGGCGACGGAGAGCCGCGCCTCATTGCCACGGGGGTGCGGGGGAGTCCCCCGCAGACCGGGCGCTGTTCTCTACTTGCGGTTGCCTTTTACACTCCCGGTATCAGGAGTTTCGCCAGTAGGCCCAGGATCGCCAGGAGGAGGAGGCCAAGGGACCAGTTGCGTAGGGAGTCGATATTACCGTCCAAGCGCGTCTCCATAGCCTTCATGTCGGCTCGAAGTTCGCGAACCTCCATTCTCATTTCGTCCTGGCCCCGCCGGATGTCGTCCAACCGCTGCATGAGGAGCCACATTTCTGTGGGACCCGGCGGACCACCCGGCTCCTTTGCCGCCGCCGTTTCGCTCGCAGCCATGGCGCTCATCGCCTCGATCCCAGCATCCTCTATTTCGATCTTCGGGGCAAGCCTGCCGGTCCAGGCAGTCGGACTCCTGCGGCCCTTGCGCCGCACCCCCTTGCGGCAACGTGCCCTAGAATGGCCTTTAGCGGCACGCAGACGCGAGTTGGGGCGTCCCTGCTTGGTTACCCCTCGCGGCGCGGCTTCTGGGGATGCGGCGGCGTTGGTGGAAACGGCCCTGCACGAGACTGCGCACGCGCTGGCGTACCGCCACGATCTTACACCGCCGCCGTCTCACTTAGGAGCCGCCGTCGAACAAGGTGGGCCTGCTTGACAAGTAGGCACCCGCTCCGCATGATTTGCTGGAGTTGTATCGCCGCGATCCGTGGTCACATCCCGCGAGATCAACAGGCACAACCCTGTGACTGTCGGTCGCACAGTCGCGACGCCTGGCGTCACGACTCCCGCGCGCCCCGCCCGAGAAAAAGTTGTTTCATGGCGGCTCCCTACCGTGGGCAGGCCGTCTCCCGTTCCTCTCAAGCTGCTCGAGCAGTAGCACCCGGCGCGCCCTTGTTACCACGCACCAGTCCCCAGGCGGTCCAGAGCGTGTCCCAGTGGCACACCTTGTCGAACAGGATGCCGTAGCGCCGCTTCGGCGCCTCCTTGGCACTGCGGTACAGCTTCCTCTGGAGTACCCGGACCCTTGCTTGTGGCGTGTCTTGAGCCGTGTCCGCAATCACGCAGGTCCCTCCCCCTTCGAAAGCATGGCCAGAAGCACAGGCCCTTCCCTCTGGCGGGTTGTGTTGTCCGCGCCTTCATCGGTACTACTGCCTGCTCCGACTCCCACCCCGGCATCCGGTGTCACTTCGGGTTCTGCCCTTATAGCCGCCGTTACCTCGCGGACCGAGGCGGGTCTCCCGCGTTACCCCTTGGGACTCTCCCTGCATGCCGCCGCCTTTGCCACCGGGGACCCCGCGCCGTTCACCGTTCCAGCCTCCCGGCGCAGTACTGCCTTCGCCCAACGACTCGAGGCTCGGCGTGTCCCAACTCCGGCTCTCCCAGCTATGCCCGCCGGATATACGCTGACGATGGTTTGTGCCGGCTGTTCGCTCTCGCTACGGCCTGCAGGTTCGCCTCCGCCCCCTGACTGGGTACTGGGGCGTTTGTCGGGCCGCTTCACGCCGCCGATTGCTCGACGTCGTGGACCCCAGGCTACCTGGCGTCTGGAACCTTACCAGGGCGGGTTCCTCTCATCCCGCAAGTCTCCACGGTATCCGCGGCGCTCAGTCATCGGCGCAACGACGGTATCTGGCCGTGCCCCTGCCCCGTGCAAGAGCCGTGTGGCGTCCGCGCTTCCTGCCGCATGCGGATCCATGTGGAGGGAGAATCCATATGGGCCCGCATGCGGCAGGGGGGGCTCCATTGCCGGTACGATGGCGGTTTGTGTTGGCGGCGCGCGATGAAACGACGGACCAAGAATATGTGCTCGTCGACGCGACCACCGCCGACTCGGTTCTGGCACCTGGAAACCCACTCACGACGGAGTACGCGGTGTTCCTGATCAACGAACTCATTTCACAACTCAAGCAAAAGCTGCAGTTGCGGGACATTCCATACCTTGGCGTGTGCCGCACCTGCGGCGCCGTTGTCGACGACCAGCACCTGCTTGGCGGGGAACGCGATGTGTGCGATGCGTGCTGGCGCGGCACCCGGCGGGGTCCCGCTTCCTCCAGCCGCCGGCAGTAGTGAGGCGTGCATCCGCCCCAACCGGCGGTGATCGTCGAGACGGGGGCCGACCCAGTGGTGGCCACAACGCCGGCGGTCTGGGCCGAGCGCTTGGCTGCCCCTGGCCGCGCGGGGGACTTCCTCATGCGCTGAGGACACCGGGTGTCAGCCATCCGCCCCGGAATCCACCGAGCCGCGCCTCAGCGGGGCGCGGACACATAACTCTGACCTCTCGGCAGGAGTCTGCCACCGTGATCGGCGAAGATTCCATACGCGGCGTTGGTGCAAGTAGCAGCACGGCCCGCTACCAGCGGGGAGATGGCGGTGCAAGTCCGACCACGTCGCTCCAGCTCAAAGACCGGATAGTCGCGCCCATCTCGCATCGGGGCGCGGCCGAGGTTGTCTGTGCCCGGTATTACCTCCATGCGCCGGCCTCCGCCGTGCGCCTGTCGCTTGGCAGACTCCAGGCGACGACGGGCGGGTGGCCGGCCCCGCCGCTGGCGCGGAGCAGGTCCAGGGTGAACGGGGAACGCGTGAGCGTAACCGTTCCGGCCCAACCCGCGGCCACTAGGGGTAGATGTCCACAGCCGCCGTGATGGCCCGCGCTCCGCCAAAGAGAGCGGCCGTTCCCTCCTCAACCGAGAAGGTCAGCGGCGCGGTCGGTGAGGACCCATCTCACACACGGGGCCTGAGGAGCGCGCGGCGGCCCACTCCTCCCACGACGCCACCCCGGCTGCGCCCGTCAGGCGGCAGGAAGCGCCTGGAGACCGGCCGAAGGGTACCCGCGCCGCGGGCCGCCACCACTGCCCGGGTGCTCGCGCGGCAACCCGGGCGGCGTGGCGGTGATGCCTCGACGGGATACGGTGAGCGCAATCCGGCGCCGCGCCCGACCCGGGCGGGAGGTGCCGAAGCCGGGCCGCCGGGCCGGCGATTTGGGGAGGGAGAGCCGACATGTCGCGTCCCAACATCCTTATCCTGATGAGTGACGAACACAGCATCCGCTGCCTCGGTTACCGGCGGGACCACGCCCACGTGGAGCCGGTGCGCACCCCCACGCTTGACGGTCTCGCGGCCAGCGGCACGGTCTATGACAACGCCTACACCCCCATGCCGCTGTGCACGCCGGCGCGCATGTGCTTCCTGACGGCGCGCGACGCCCACCGCTGCGGCGCCTGGAGCAACGGCTCGATCCTGGATCCGCGCTATGCGACGCTCCCGGGTCACTTCGCCGCACACGGCTACGAGACGTGTCTGGTCGGCAAGATGCACTTCGGCGGTTCGCTGCAGTTCCACGGCTTTCGCCACCGGCCGTTCGGCGACTTCGGCGGTGCGCCGTCGCACCAACCAGACCCGCTGCAAAAGGCAGGGGCCGGGCTCACGGGCCTGCGCACCCGCACTGTGGACGCCGGCGTGACCGCGATCCCCGAGGCACTGCTGCAGGAGCAACTGGTGGCCCGCGAGACGGTCGCCTTCCTGCGTGAGCACGCGCATCGCCAGCCCGACACCCCCTGGCTGCTGTGCGCCTCGTTCAGCCGCCCGCACTTCCCGCTCACCGCTCCGCAGCGGATGCTCGACCGCTATTGGCCCGAGGGGGTCACCCACCCCTGGGTGGGCCGTACCGGGGATGCGGCGGAGCATCCGGTGACGCTCGGGGTGCGGCGCGGTTTCCAGACCGACGCCATCGGGGAGCAGGAGGCGCTGCGGGCGCGCGCCGCCTACTTTGCCTGCGTCGACTATCTGGACGAGGTGCTTGGCGATCTCCTGGGGACGCTTGAGCGGACCGGGCAGTTGGAAAACACCATCATCGCCTATGTCTCCGACCACGGGGAGATGGCGGGTGAGCACGGCCTCTGGTGGAAACACACCTGGCATGAGGCAGCGACGCGCATCCCCTTCATTGTGCAGGTACCTGAGCAGCGGCGCGGCGCGCTTGCCGCCCAACGACGGCTCGAACCCGCCAGTCTCAACGACCTCTTCCCCACGCTCTGTGGCCTGGCCGGCCTGCCGCAGCCCGAGGAGGTCGACGGATTGGACCTCTCCGCGGCGACGCGGGGCGCATCCCCCGCGGTGCCGGCCGCGCGCCTGGTGAGTCAGTCGCCGACGCCGCGCTGGGGCGAGGGCAGCGAATTCCGGGTGGTGCGCGCCGGTCGTTTCAAGTACGTCGCCTTCCGGGGAGCTCCGGAACTTCTGTTCGACGTCGAGTCGGATCCCCGTGAACAAAAGGACCTGGCGCCGCGGGCGACGGGAGAGTCGGCACGCGCTCTGGCGGAGGGCCGCCGCGTGGCGAGTGAGGGTTTTTCCTGGGACGCGCTGGATGCCGAGCGCGAACGCGCACAGGGCGCGCTGACGGCGCGCTACCGCAAGCGCAGCGGTGCCCGCGGGCCCAATCAATTCCTGTTGGCTGACGGGCGGCTCGTCGAGGCGGAGACGACGCTTTATCAGCCGGTCGTGGCCTCCGCGAACCCTGCCGCCGACTTCGATGACTGGCCGCGGGGGGGCGGCGGCGCGCAGTGACGGCCGCCGTGGGATGCTCCGGTGGGGGAGAACGGGCCTCAGGCGGGTGGGGACCCGGCCGCGGGGGCCCCGGGCATCTGGTCTGGGCCTGCGGCCAAGCCCCACTGCTCCGGAGACGTCGCCCCCGCACGGGTGGATCTGCGTAACGCCCTGTGCGGGTTGGCCGCCGCCTGCCGCGGCAGGAGAAGGCGGTGGGTTGGCGGGAAGGGGCGGGCAGCCGCCGCCCGCGAGCGGTGATGCCGTTGCGGACGGCGGCTGCCCGCCTCGTTTTGCGGCGCTGCCGCGCGGGCTTTGCCCGTCCGCGGGCGCGTGGCCATGGACCCGGCCCGTTCGCGGGCGCCCGCGCCCGCCGCGCGCCTGTCTTCAGCGGGGCGGGCGCCGCCGACGTTGATCCCAGCGCCGCAGGGCGACGATCGCCCACACCCCTTCGACCACTCCGAACGGCCAGGTCCCCGCCATCCAGCCGTACGCCGAGGAAGCCAGGCAGGCCAGGGCGAAGGCGAGCGTGAAGGCGGGCGCACGCTCTTCCAGCGCGTAGCACACCAGCATCAGGGTAACGGCGGCGGCACCGAACAGGGTCAACGCCGACACGGCCCCCGCCCCCTCACTTGCCGCAGCGCCAGTTCACGCAGTGAACACCGGGCATCTTGCTGGGCAAGCCGTCCGCTGCGCAAGCCCCTGTGGGCTTTGCTGACACGGGGCAGTGCCACCGGCCGCCGCGAGCGGGCCGGCCGGCCCTCCCCCGAGCCAGGGCCGGCGGGCCCAGTCGAGCCGCGACCGGCAGGACCCGTTCGCCCGTCAGGGCGACCACCGGCAAGGCAAACGGGACAAGGGCTTGCCCTCATCCCGCTCCCCGGCCCGTCCCCGACAGCGGTGGCACGGCTGGCGCGCCTAAGGCTGCAGGAGTCGGTCCCCGCATCGGCCGCACGCCGCTGGCTCTTGGCGGACAGAGGGCACCGCCGCAGCGGTGCCCGCAAGACACGACCGCTGCCGGCACCGTTCAGACTTTCTCCAACTGCCCGCTGGCCGCCGACTTATAGATGGCTTCGATCAGGCGGCTGATCTTGACCGCCTCAGCGGCGTTGCTGCGGGGGGTGGCCTCTCCGCGCACGCAGCGCACGAAATGGGCGATTTCGGCCAAATGCGCGTTGCCGCCCGCGGGCCGGGGCTGCCAGGCCGCGGTCTTGTTCACCAGCAGGCCGTGCTCCTCGCCGAAGATCGTGAGGGGGAACAGCTTGAGGCCGGCCCGCGTTCCGGACAGGCGTACGTTCATTTCCTCGGTGGGCTCGATGTTGGCGATGAAGCTCGACTCCAGCATCAGGGTCGCCCCGTCGGCGAACCGGATGAGCGCGTTGCACACGTCCTCGACGGTGTAGTCCTTGTAGTTCCAGGACCGCCCCACGATCGTCGGGGCTTTGTCCCCGAGCTTGGTGTAGGTTACGCCCAGCACCTCGCTCGGATCGGGATAGCCCATCACGTACAGGCAGGCGTCCAGGGCGTGCACGCCGATGTCGATGAGGGGGCCGCCGCCCTGCAATTCCTTGTTGGTGAACACGCCCCATCCCGGGATGCCGCGGCGGCGCTGTGCCGTCACGCGTCCGAAATAGATCTCGCCAAAGGCGCCGTCCTCGGCGAAGCGGCGGGCCGCTTCCACCTCGGGCATGAAGCGGAAGTGGAAGCCGAAGGTCAGCACCCGACCGGCCCGGGCGGCGGCGTCGGCCATCGCGCGCGCCTCCGCGCCCGTCGTTGCGGGCGGTTTCTCGCAGATGACGTGGCAGCCCGCCTGCAGGGCGGCGATGGCGACCGGGGCGTGGAACTTGTTGGGTACGCACACGGAAACCGCGTCCAGGCTCTCCTTGGCGAGCATCTCCTCATATGAGGCATACGCCGTCTTGAAGCCGTGGTCAGCCGCGGCCTGGCGGGCCTTGGGCTCCACCACGTCCGCGATCGCCACCAGTTCCACCTGGTCCGCGACGCGCTTGTAGCCGGGGATGTGGGCCCCCTGGGCGATCCCCCCGGCGCCGATGATGCCGATCCGTACCTTGTCCGCCAACACACAGTCCTCCCAGCATGGATGCTGGAGCCCATCTTTCGCCTGGCCGACATGGCGTTCCTGCGGCCCTGGGGCATGAGCAGGAGTACAGTCATTGCGGCGCGAGGTCTTTGGCCGGCGGGCCTGCGCGATCGCGGCGAAATCGGCGCGCCAGCTTAAATGAGCCGACATCTGTTGTGGGATCCTGGCCGTCTGTGCCACAATCGTCTCGGCACACAGAAACGCAAGCCATCAGGAGGACCTTCATCATGAGGACCATGCGACTGGGCACCGGCACGTTGGAGGTGCCGGTCGTTGCGGTGGGCTGCATGCGGATCAGGTCGCTGAGCAAGGCCGAAGCCGAGCGATTTGTGCACACCTCCCTGGAGCTCGGCGCGAATTTCTTCGACCATGCGGATATTTACGGCGGCGGTAGATGCGAGGAAATCTTCGCGGATGCCGTGCACATGAACAACGACATTCGCGAGCGGATGATCCTTCAATCCAAGTGCGGCATCCGCAAGGGCATGTTTGACTTTTCCAAGCAGCACATCCTGGAATCTGTGGACGGTAGCCTGAGACGCCTCAAGACAGACTACCTGGACGTTCTGCTGCTGCATCGCCCCGACGCGCTGGTCGAGCCGGAAGAGGTGGCCGAGGCGTTCGATCAACTGGAGAGTTCCGGTAAAGTCCGGCATTTTGGGGTTTCCAATCAGAACCCAATGCAGATCCAGCTGCTGCAGAAGTCGGTGAAGCAGCCCATCGTGGCGAACCAGCTGCAGCTCAGCATCACCAACGCCACGATGATCTCCGCCGGGATCAACGTCAATATGGAGAATGCGGCCGCCGTGAACCGGGACGGCGGTGTGCTGGACTTCTGCCGCCTGCACGGCATCACCATTCAGCCGTGGTCGCCATTCCAATACGGTTTCTTCAAGGGCGTCTTCCTGGGCAACGACAAGTTCCCGGAATTGAACGCGAAGATCGACGAGATCGCCGCCAGGTACGGCGTCAGCAACACGACCATCACCATCGCGTGGCTGCTGCGCCATCCCGCCAAGATGCAGCCCGTCACCGGTACCATGAACGTCGGCCGCCTGCGGGATTGCGTCAAGGCCAGCGAGGTGCAGCTGACCCGCGAAGAGTGGTACGAGATCTATCGCGCGGCAGGCAACGCCCTGCCTTGACTTTCGCCCCCCGGCCATCGGCTGTCGTCGCACTGGGCGGGCCATCGCGGATGCCGCGTGGGGCGAGTTTCGGCGGATGCTGGAGCACAAGACCGAATGGTACGGATCTCGGCGGATCAGCGCGCCACGCTTTTATCCATCCACCAAGACGTGTTCGACCTGCGGGCACACCAAGGACGAGATGCCGCTTGGTGAGCGGGTCTTCCGTTGCGAGGCGGGTGGGGCAGAGATCGACCGGGACCTGAATGCGGCGCGGAACCTCGCGTCGCTCGTCGCCGGGAGTTCCCCGGAGACGCAAAACGCCTGTGGAGCGGAAGGCTCTGGCCAGGAGAAGCACCTGGTGAAACCGACGGCGGCGAAGCAGGAACCTTCGAGTCGGAAACTGGCCGCCGCGGCGGCCGGAAACAAAAGACTATGAACAGGGGGATGGCGCGTTCACACAGATGGCGCAGTTGGTGACCAACTTCGAGCAGGCACAGGCTCCGCTTGCGGCCCCGACGGGCTGACGGCGGTGGACGGCCCGCGGCAACAGAACCCCGCGCCAGCGTTTTGTTCGGGGGACGTTCCGCTTGTGGCGTCGCAGCGCGTCATGGTAGCAGGTGCTGCGCTCGCCAATAAACCACCGCCAGGGCACCGCCATCCCTGTGCCGTCACAACCCCGGGACGACCTTGGCGATGGCGGGGCCCGCAGCGGGAAACGGCTTCGGCGCCCCTGGCCGGCCGGGAGCGGCATGGCTGGCGGCCGTCTCCAGCGCGTCGATCTGCGCCGTCGCCTCCGTGAAGGCCCCCACAACGCTGGACAGCTGGTGACCGTTCAGCGCATTCAGATAGCGGCCAAGGAGACCCTGTGCCTGGACGTTCTCATAGCGAAACGAGGGGAAGGGGTAGGCGTATCCCTGCTGCGCCGCATCGGCGAACCAGTGCACCGCCTTGCCCTGCAGGGGCGGTGCGACACTCTGGACGACATGTTCCCACTCGGGCCACAGGGAGTTCAGACCGGGACTGGCGAGTTTCAGACGGGTCATCATCCGCTGATAGTCCGGCTCCGCGGACAGCCACTTGAGCACCTCCCAGGCGAGATCCGGGTGTCCAGTGGCGCCGTTGATCGCGTAAAACTGGGACCCGCCGAAGGCGGCGGGGCCCGCGGGCCCGAGCGGGTTGGGGTAAAAGTCCCACTTGAAGCTGTTGCGGATGGTGCCGATGAGACCCATCATGCAGCAGGACGAGACAGGGGCCATGGCGCTGGTCTGGTTGGCGAAGCTCCCGCCGGCCAGGCCCGGCCACAGAATCTGCCCGTAGACCCACCGTCCGGCGGCGATGGAGCCGGGGGTGTCGAGCAGGCACTGCGTGCCTGCCGGGGAGACCAAACGGCCGCCGAAACTCCGCAGGACTCCTTCTCCGGAGAACTGTCCGTCACTGGCGATTCCCCACTGAAGACCGCAGCCGAATTGGCGCACCGCCCCCCGCGTGGTGGTCAGGGCGCTCGCCAACTGCGCGAACTGGGCCCGTGTCCACTCCGGACCGGGGTATGCCAGTCCGGCCTGGTCCAGGAGCGAGAGGCTGACGATGTACACCTGGACGTTGAAATAGGCGGGCAGCGCGAACAGGCCGCGCGACGTACGGAAGGAGTCGATCTGCCGCCGCGACCAGAGGGTGGTGGGGAGATTATCTCGGCGCAGGTACGGGTCCAGGGGCAGGAGATAGTCTCCGCCCGCGAACGCGCCGAAGTTGTTGTTGGTGAAGACATCCGCCTCCAGCCCGCCGATGATGGAGGCGATGTCCGCGGTGGCGTTGCAACAACCGCTTCCGGGCACCACTTGTACGCGCAACCCGGGATTGCTCGCCTCGAACTTCGCCACCGTCTGGCGGATCATCGTCTGGACAACCTGGTCGCTGGACCAGCCCCAGGGGGCGAGCACCACCGTCGGCACGGTGTTGGCCGGGGTTGGCGCGCCTCGGGCGCGCACCGTGATCCCACCTCCGGCACAACCGCTGAGTCCGGTGATCGCGGCCCCCAGCGCCGCGCCCAACAGGGCTCGCCGCCCCGAGGCCCGCACGGGTTGTCGGTCCGGGCGCGCCATCGCCATCCCCTCCTGCTGGCATCCTTACTCCCTTTGTCCCGCGCATCCTCCATCCGGGCGGACCCGGCCGGCGGACTGGTCATGCACGTTCGGCGGCGGGGGGAGGGGTGGTGATTCGTGGTTCTGGTAGCTGGACTCCTCCGACGGGTCCGGAGCGAGGCCGCCCGGGCCCCGGGGGCTTGGGCGGCCTCGCTCCGGCACGGCACGCCGCGTCGCCAGCCGGGCAGGGGGGGGCAGCGCTGGAGCATGAGTGGGGGGAGGTTGCCGAGCGGCGAAGGGATCCGCGCCACCGCCTCCGCTCCCCGCCGTCGGCCGGTCTGCCGTCAGGCCTCCAGCGCCGACCGGCGCAGCATGAGCACCTCGCGCAACTCGGCGTCGCCGAGTTCGGTCAGCCAGGACTCCGCACCCCCGCCGAGCACGCCCGCGGCGAGCTCGCCCTTGCGCCGCAGCAGCTGGTCGATATTCTCTTCCAGCGTGCCGACCGAGAGCAGGGCGTGCACCTGGACCGAGTGCTGCTGGCCGATGCGATAGGCTCGGTCGGTGGCCTGTTGTTCGACAGCCGGGTTCCACCACCGGTCGAAGTGGAAGACGTGGCGCGCCGCGGTGAGGTTGAGCCCCGCGCCGCCCGCCTTGAGGGAGAGGATGAAGACCCCGGCGCCGTCGCCGCCCTGGAACTCGGTGATCATCCGGGTCCGCTCCGCGGCCGGGGTCGCGCCGTCGAGGTTCCACACCGGGCAGCCGGGGAGTCGGGCGCGCAGGTGGTCGGCCAGGCGCCGGCCCCAGGAGGAGAACTGGGTGAAGACCAGCGCGCGCTGGCCCTCGGCCGTGACCTCGGCGAGCAATTCCTCCAGGCGCGAAAGCTTGCCCGACCGCCCGTCCAAGGGCCCGGCCACGCCGTAGTGCGCGGGGTGGTTGCAGACCTGCTTGAGGCGCAACAGCGCCAGCAGGACAGCCGCCCGCCGCTGCATGCCCGTACTCTCCTGTACGCGGGCCAGCAACTGCCGGGCCACCGCCTCGTAGAGGGCCGCCTGCTCGCGGGTGAGGAGGCAGCGCTCGACGGTCTCAACCTTCTCGGGCAGCTCGTCGGCGACGCCCGGTTCACGCTTGGTGCGCCGCAGGACGAGCGGGCCGATCAGCCGGCGCAGCGTGCGCAGGGCGTCCTGGTCCCCGCCGCGCTCGATCGGTGTGGCCAGCCGTTTGCGGAAGAGCTCGGCAGAGCCGAGGTAACCCGGCTGGACGAAGGCGAACAGGGACCAGAGGTCGGTCAGGGCGTTCTCCACCGGGGTGCCGGTGAGCGCGAAGCGGTAGCGCGCCGGCAGGCGCCGGGCCGCCTGGGCCTGCTTGGCGTGGGCGTTCTTGACGTTTTGCGCCTCGTCGAGGATCAGCCCGTCCCAGGAGACGGCGGCGAGGTCCTCGGCGTCCCGCAGCAGCAGCGGGTAGCTGGTGATGACGATGTCGGAGCCCTCACAGGCCGCCGCCAGTTGGGGGCCGCGGGCGCGCCCGGCCCCCAACCGGACCTGCGCACGCAACTGGGGCGTGAACCGCTCGCATTCCGCCGCCCAGTTGCCGACGACGGAGGTGGGGCAGACGATCAGCGTGGGTGCGGGCGGCTTGTTGGCCGCACGCCGCTCCGCCGCCCGGCGCGCGATGAGCGCGAGCATCTGCACCGTCTTGCCGAGCCCCATGTCGTCGGCGAGGATGCCGCCCAGGCCGAGTGCCGCGCGGGTGTGCAGCCAGGCGGTGCCGCGCCGCTGGTATGGCCGCAGCGTGCCGGTGAAGCCCTCCGGCTCAGGCAGTTCCTCCGGGATCCGCGTCAGGCCGGCCAGCATGGTGCGCAGGACCTCGTTCGCCAGCACGGTAGGGGTCTGCACCTGGGCGTCCGTGCCGTCGTCGGTCGCGGTACCCGCCTCGGCCTCGGCCTGCAGGGCCATCAGCAGGGCGCGTCCCGCCGGGGCCTCGCCCTTTGCCGCCCCGGAGCGCCAGCGCGCGGCCATGGCCTCGGCCGTCCCCGGGGGCAGGGGCACCCAGCCTCCGCTGAGCCGCACCAGGGGGGTGCGCCGAGCCACCAGGCGTTCGAATTCCTCGGCGGACAGGACGCTGCCCTCACCCAGGGCGACCTCCCAGGAGAAGCGCACCAGGGAGTCGGCGCCAAAGAGACCCGAGCTCGCGGACTCCAGACGCAGGGTGGCCCGCGGCGGACGCTGTCGCCACCAGGCGGGGACAAGCACGGTGATGCCCATCTTCTCCAGACGGGCGCGGCCCGCCGAGAGCAGGGACCAGACCTGGTCGGTGGTGAGGCGCGCGGCGTCACTGTTTCGCCGGAGGCAGTCCGCGAGGGCGGGGACGGTCCCGCTGGCGTGCTCCAGGGCCCGCTGCAGCGCCATCTGCGCCGCTGCGTCGCGGCCCGACCAGACCTCGGCGGCCGGCTGGAGCACCCCCGGTTCCGCGGGGGACTCCACATAGACGGCGAGCACCCATGCCGCTTCGTCAGCGCCGGGCTCGGCCTCCGGTTCGTCCAGGCGCAGCACCAACCGACCCGGCGCCTCGACACCCGCCGGGTCCCGCATCCAGCGCACCACGGGCGCCCGCATGCCCCGTTCTGGGAGGTCCACGGGAACCGGTACCAGCAGGTCCGACAGCCAGCGGCCCGCGGAGGCCACCTGCCCGCGGCGGGGGCGGCGCCAGCGGGCGAGACCCCTGCACTCCGCCGCCAGCGCACGCACCAAGGCGTCGGCGTAGACCATGGAAAAGGTGTACAGGGCGTCTTCCGGGCCTGTGCCCAGCCCCAGCGCGGCAGGTGGCGCGCAGGCCGCCAGCGCGGCGAGGGCCCGCTGCTCAAAACGGCCCGGCACCGCCCGCCAGAGGGCCTGGCTATAGCCGGCCTGCCATTCGGCCAGGGTGGGGGCGACGGCGCCGTCGCCGACCAGGGCGCGGACCATGGCCGCCGCCTCCCACCAGAAGGGCCAGCCAGGGCCCCAGCGCAGGCCGGGATCGGGCAGCACGGGATGATCCGGCACCAGCCAGGGCAGCGCCGCGGCGATGGGGAGGCGCAGGGCGCTCAGCGTCCAGGACTGCAGCGTTCCGGATGCCGAGGGGTCACCCGCCACCGCGGGGGACGGCAGCGGCTGCCCGTCGCGGGTCGGCAGGGGGAGGTCCACGAAGACCGCCATCCCGCCGGGGTCGCAACCCAGGCGGGATGGCCACTCTGCGGCGTCCAGGCACCGCGGGTGCATCCGCACGTCGGAGACGTATCCCGCACGGCGCCGGAGGTGGGCCGCGTGGCCGGGGGGCGCCTCGGCCCAGATGAAAAACGCGTCGCCCCCGTAAACCGGGTGAAGGACGGCCGGGGGCATCCTGGCGGGTCCGCCCCTGCGCCGGCCGGCGATGATCGGGGTCACCGGCGCCGGGGTCGGCGGGAGCG
>JAJZMB010000098.1 GCA_021803205.1 Bacillota bacterium
CAGTCGATAGCGGCCGATGCGGATGTAGACGGGAACACTTGTGAGCGTGCTGGCGGCGCTCGCCGAGAATGACACCCGGCTCTTGGCGATATAGCGCATGGGCCACGGCTGGTAGTCGGCCTGGCCGAACGCCGCCCCACTGACCTGCACGAGACTGTCGTCCTCGTCCCGCGTCCCGTACAGGGTGATAGCACTGGCGGCCGGCATGGCGATGTCCTCAAGGATCAAGAACTCGTCGCCCGTCCGCGTGGCGGTCAGGAACAGGGTGCCCGCCGTGGTCGTGGACGCCGTGACGTGGTATAGGCCGCTGGCGGCATGGTCGCCCAGCCGCAGCAGTGTGCGGTCTGCCTGCGCTCGCCAGGTCACGGGCGCGGTGCCCTTGGCCACAAGGTCACGAATGGACTGCTCGGTGACACCGCCGGACTGCGCCAGCGCCAGCAGATGACTGCTGGGCGCGTATCCATAGAGCAGTTGGTCGGCCACGGTCAGTTTGCGGTAGACGATCTCGTAGTTCAGTTGGAAGTTGTCCACCGCCGCTGCGGCCGTGGCCGTCATGGACAGTTGCCGCACAGCGCGGGCATAGACCGGAAGCCGCCGCAACCCGCCGGGGGCGGCGTCGGTGAACCCGAGCGTGGCGCCCTGGTTGTATGCCTGATTATCGGCGGTCCAGGACAGTTGCACGCCCGCGTTCTGCGTGACCCAGACGGCCACGAGCTCCGCCTGCCACTCCGGGCCGTTGGCCGGCGTCCAGGATTCCGCCGAGAAGATGACGGTCGTGCCTTTGGCCAGCGTCACCGGCCCGTAGGTGTAAACGGCGTGCGTGTACCAATTCTTGCTGAACAGGATGGCGTCAGCCTGCGTGAAGGCCGAGCCCATGGAGACTCACCTCTCCCTCGCTCGGATGCGGGCCGGGACGCCGGGCTTACGAGGCCCGCGGGAACGCGGCGCGCGGAACGTAGGTGCCCACGATCTCGTCGTCCACTGTCAGCGCCGAGTCGAAGGTCAGCGCATCGGACGGGGCCGTGCCCGTGCCGGTGAACTGCACCTGGCCCGAGGCGGACGGCGCGGCGGTCTGAATGGTCTGGTCCACGAAGGTGGCGACCGCCGTTCCGCTGCCGCTGGACAGGGCGCAGTGCAGCAGGATCGCCGCCTTCTGCGGAAGCGTCTGTCCAGTAGCGGCCGTGGCCACGAACACGAAGCCGCTGGAGTTCAGGGTGGGGCTCATCATCGTTCTCTCACCTCCGCGCATGCGTTTGTGGGTCCTACGCCTGCCGCCCAGGGGCGACGGCGCCCGAGGTCTGGACCGCGACCCCGACCTCAGCCACGGACGCATCCCCAGAGGCGATAGCCGCCCCGTTCCCGGCCACGAAGACCGCGGCGTTCTCGCCGTAGACGATGATCTCGTTTTCCAAGTCGGGGATGCTGTAGTACAGCTCGCTCTGGTTCCGCAGGTCCTGGACCTGGCCGTAGGCGAACAGGTCAACGTTCTCCCCCACGGGCCAGCCGTTCGGGTCGGGAACGAGGGTGCCGCCGAAGTCGAGCCCGAAGTAGGCCAGGTTGGCGATGCCCGGGATGATGCCGAGCTTCTGCAGGATGACGGCGCTCTTGGCGTTGGCCGGCTGGCCGTTCACCGGGGCGAACGGGAAGCCCAGGTCGCTGGAGTAGCTGGTCGAGACGTTTCCGCTCTTGCCGCCCGCCTGTTGGCTGTTGGTCAGCGGGAACGCGCTGGAGGAGGCCGTGGCGACATCGTTCACGGCGAAGCGCATGTCGCGGAAGATCACGTCGCCACGCTGTTGGTATCCGCCCGAGAGGGTGGGGAGGTCGGCGACCGTCACCGTCCCGCCCTGGACGCCCGAGAGGGTCATGGGCACCTGATCCTGCTCCAAGTAGCGGCGCAGGGAGGTGATCGAGAACGCACCGTTCCAACTTGCCGCCAGAGGCGCCAGCATGCGGTCGGTGTACCGCTCGCCCCAGAAGATCAGACGCGCCGGGGTCTGCACGGTGTCGCCCGAAACCGAGGCGCCCCAGCCGCGCTTGGAGTACAGCTTCGCCTGGAAGGTGGAGATGTACTTCCACCCGGTGGCCTTCGTAGCCATGGAGCCGACGCGCTTGCCATTCCGCGCGTCATTCAGCAGGCTCCGCAGGCTCACACCGATGATGCCGGCACGCTGGCGGCCGACCGTCTGCGCCCGGGGCGGGCACATGTTGCCGCCATAGGAGCCGTCAATGAAACACCGGTTTGCCGGGGTCGGGCTGGACAGGTCCACGCCGTCCGGCTGAGGGCTCCACTGGAAGTCGGGGTACACCACGGCGCCCCCGTTGGTCACAACGGGCGAGATGCACTCGACGAACAACACCTCGGCGCCGAGGCCAGACGGCAGGGCGCTGGTGTTGCCGGGGATGGTGTTGGCCGTCACCTCGATATAGGTGTTGTCACCGGAGGCCCCCTGCGATCCCGTGACAGGGGACTGCACGCCCGTGGAGGCCGCGTTCAGGCCGTAGATCGTGATGTCGTACAGCGGAAACAGAACCGGGAAATCACGCGCCTGGGCCATGGCTTTCTACCTCCAGGTCTTTGCGAGTCCGAATCAGGGCGCGGGTCAGTAGTCCGCCTGGTCAGAGGCGAACAGTGGGGCCCCCTGGGGCTGTGCCGGCGTCGGAGCCGCCCCCTGCGCCCCGGCAGCCGCCGCAGCCGCACGCGCACGGGCGGCGGCAATGGCCGCAGCCGCACCGCTGCTGCTGGCGATGTCCTGCAGGGGCACGCTGCCGGCGGGCTTGCCGCCGATGGTCGGCGTGTTGGCCGCCGTCCAGGTTCCGAAGTAGGAAAGCCCCCCGTAGCCGGCGCCCTCGAACAACTCGTGCAGAAGCGGGCTCCGGGGCATGTCCTTGACCACCAGCCCCGCAACCCCAACACCTGTCGTCACCAGGGCGCTGGTCAGGGGCTTGTCGGTGGCCTTGGCCATCGTCGCGCCGCCGTATCCAACGGCGACAGCGCCAAGGGCCCCCATCAGGTCCTTCGTCCACGAACGCCGCCCGTACATCTGATGTCCTCCCTCTCGCGTCCTGGTCCGGAAACGCGAAAAGGCCAGGGCTCCGTGCCCTGGCCTGTGGGTCCCACATGGCCGAATCTCGCTACCGGGTCAGTCCCGCGCTCGCGGCGGATACCACGTCTCGTGGCGCTCCATCGTCACCTGTCCGTCCGGGCGCCACGCGAGGATGATCTTGCCCTGCGCGTGCGTCCCGACGTACCGCACGATCTCCTGGATGGTGGCCTCCATGCCACTGGTCATCCTGGCCCGCGCGCCCGCCTCGATCTCCGCCGGAGTCTGCCGCCGCTCCGTCGCGCGCAGTGTAGCACTCATGCCGCCGACCGCCGCTGGAAGGCGATTTGCGACCCATCCGGGAGGTTGACAGGAGGAATCCCGACGGCCCCGGCCGTTGCGGCGGGCGCCTTGATCTCCCCGACGGCCCGCGTTACGAGCCATGTGCCGGAGGCGATGGCCGCCCCGAGGCCGATTTCCTGCGGGAGCGTCAGGGGCGGTGACGCGGCGGCCATGAGCGACCCTGTGATGAACGCCAGGCCCGCAAAAATGGTGCCGCGGTGCGGGAACAGCGTCATGGTCGGCACAAGGGCGATTGCGCCGGCGAGCGCCGCCGGCAGGATGGTGCGGTAGACGTCGGCCCCGGACGGGATCGCCGCCGACGGCACGGCCTGCCGAATCACCGACTGCGGCAGCGACGTGGCGATAGACGGCCCAACAAGGGCTTGTGCCTGC
>JAJZMB010000170.1 GCA_021803205.1 Bacillota bacterium
CCCGCGCCCTGATCCGGCGGCGCTTTACACAGGTTGCGGACGCCCTCGCCCCGGCGGGGCTCTCCTTCGCCGTCGAGCTCATTGGCGTGCGCACACTCTGGCCGGAACTCCCCCATCCCTTCATCGGCACCTACGCCGACTGCCTGGAGCTGTTCGAAGCGACCGGACGCGCCAACATCGGCTTTTTACTCGACTGCTACCACACGCACGCGGCGGAGACGCCGCTTGCCGAGATCGCCCGCACGCCACGGGCGCGCCTTCTCTATCTGCACGTCAACGACGCCAAGCCGGTCCCGCCGGCCGAGGTGCTGGATGCCGACCGCCTGATCCCCGGAGAGGGCGTCATCGATCTCAGCGGGTGGTTCCGGGCGGTGGCGGCCACCGGGTATGACGGCGCCGTCGCCCCCGAGGTGCTGGGACCGCGCTTGAAGGACATGACCACGGCCGAGGCCGCCCGGGCATGTCATGACGGCATCACGTTCGCCATGCGGCAGGCCGGCGTCCCGATCGACTAGTGGCAGTTTCGCCACTAGCGTAGTACCTGACCACGGCGTGGGCGGGGAGTCGGGCAGGGGCGTGGCCGGAAGGCCGCGCCCCTGCTGCATTTGGCGCGCCCGCTGGCGCCCCCCGCACCCCCGAGGACGCCCCGACAAGTGCAGCACCTAACTGCGCCCGGACCCTCGTCAGAAATATGCAGAAATGACGGCATTGTCATGGAAGGATGGACCATGCGTAGTACCTGACGTGAGGCCGGCCCATGACCAGGCTGGTACAGAAGCGGGTCCTCGGCCACGCCTACTGGTACGCCGTGGAGTCCAAGCGGGTCGACGGCAAGCCCCGCGTCGTCTGGCAGCATTACCTGGGCAGGAGCGAGGATGTCATCGCCCACTGCACCGAGGGCCCAGGCGCCTACGACGCGGTCGTCTACGAGTTCGCGGCCATCACCGCACTGCTGGTGGGGCGATGCCGGGCCCTGGGCGCGGGCGCCGGCCCGCTGATCTTCGACAAGCGCAACAACAGCGAGGAGAACCTGGCACTGGTCGCCCGCGGGGGTCTGCACTTCGTCGGTTCGCTCGTGCCCTCCCAGCACAAGGATAGCCTCACGGTGCCGCTCGCGGCGTACCGCGAGGTGAACGGCCGGCGTTGGCCGGTGCTTCCGAGTCACCGTAGCGTGCGCCGGCATCCGCGCGGTCGTCGACGTGCCGCTGGACCAGCAACAGCGCCGCTCCGTGCCCGTCAGCATCCGCCTCACACGTCGCAGTACCGAACAGGAGCGGCTGTTCCAGCTCCTCGGCCTCAGTCGGTTCCATCCGGAGGTGCCGGCCCGGAAGACGAGGACAGGTACTGCAGACTGACGCCCCGCAGATCGCGCCGTCTCGCGCCCGCCGCCTCTGTCACCCCCGCGCCCTGCGAAACTGGCGCTAGCTCTGCCGCTGCAAAAGTCGGTTCCACACCGGCCGCGAATCGATCTGCGCGGAGATGCGCATGGACGTACCCGGGTCGCGCACTGACCGCAAGGACGCGCGTGCCGCGCGGGGGGCGGCGAAACCGCGTAACGCTGCCGCCCACCAGCACTTGCGCGATGCACCTGGGCCCACAGGCGCCCGGTCGGCGGCTCCGCGCGGTCCATCAGCGGCGTGACGGGCTTGGACTGCGCCCCGGACCACGGCCCGCCCGGGCGAGAACCGGCCCGCCGCCGTTTCCCTGACGAATCGCATGATGATCGTCCGTCACGCCGGCAGGTGTGCGGCGCACGGGCAGATAATCCCCTATACATTCCGACGGGAAATCACGGTACGCGATCCGGCCTTCCGATCGCCCTCTGGATGCGTCAGCCGGGCGGCGGCATCGCTGGCGGCCGCCGGTCCCGGACAGGCCCCCATCCCGAGCGGGAGGAGGCCGGACGGTACCACTTCCCCCGAGAAAAAGGAGGCCCCCTATGCCGACGGAATACCGCCTGCTGGGCCGTACCGGTGTCCGCGTATCCTCGCTGTGTCTCGGCTGCATGAACTTCGGCGGCCGCGCCAGTGAAGACGACGGCATCCGCATCATCCACGCCGCCATCGATGCCGGGATCAACTTCATTGACACCGCCAACGTATACAGCCGCGGCGTGTCCGAGACGATCGTCGGCAAGGCGCTCGCGGGAGGCAAGCGCGAACGCGTCATCCTCGCCACCAAGGTCCACGGCAAGATGGGCGATGGCCCCAACGACAACGGCAACCACCGCCAGCACATCTTTCAGCAGGTCGACGCCAGCCTCCGGCGCCTGCAGACCGACTACATCGACCTCTACCAGATCCACCGCCCGCAGGTGGACACCCCGATCGACGAGACCCTGGACGCCCTGAACGACCTGGTGCGCGCCGGCAAGGTCCGCTACATCGGCTCGTCCACCTTCCCCGCCTGGCAACTGGTCGAAAGCTACTGGGTCGCAGATCGGCGCGGCTTCGCCCGCTTCATCTGCGAGCAGCCTCCCTACCACCTCTTCGACCGACGCATCGAGAACGAGGTACTTCCCGCCTGCCGCAAGTACGGCACGGCGGTCATCCCCTGGAGCCCTCTCGCCGGTGGCTGGTTGAGCGGCAAGTACCGCAAGGGCCAGCCCCTCCCGGAGGTCGGTCGCCATCTCCGTGCCCTGCAGAATCCAGAGGACCCCGCGACGGCGCGGCGCCTGGACACAATCGAAAAACTGGTGCCCCTGGCCCAAGAGGTCGGCGGGTCCCTCTCGCAGTTCGCCTTGGCCTGGAACCTGAAGCAGCCGGGCATCACGGCCCCGATCATCGGCCCCCGGACCATGGAGCAGTTGGAGGACAACCTGAAGGCCACCGACATCCAGCTCGACCAGACGATGCTCGATCGGATCGACCAGATCTGTCCCAAGGGTCAGAACATCTGAGAGACCGAGACGGGGTATGGGACGCAGCACGCGTGTGCCCCATACCCCGTCCCCTGCGCCGCCCGCCAGGGGCGGGTGGCGCAACAGGGGCCGGGTCGATTGTGCCATGCGCCCGGCCGTGCTGGATCCCGTGGGCACGCCGTTCATGGGATTTTGTGGTTTCTGCCCTGGGACCAGGGGCCAGAGCGCAGGAGGGGGCGAGGCACGTGGACGTGCGGGACCCCCTCCTACGCTCCGGGTGCACCGTCCAGGACGGTGAGGCGCTCGCGGGCCGGGATGCGCGGCCTGGCGCTGGGTTGGCGGCCGGGATACCCGAGTTGGAGCGTGACCACCACCCGCTCACCGGGGCGGATCCCGACCCCGTCACGAAACGGCGGGTAGCAGGTGGCCGCGTACGACTTGACGGCGACGCCCAAACCCCGCTCCTCGGCCAGCAACAGGAAGTTCTGGATCACGCAGGACGTGGCGACCAGGTCCTCGTCACGAATCGTCGGTTGGGGGTCCTCGGCCATGACCACGACCAGGAACGCGGGAACCCCCATGGTTATCGTGTAGGCCTGCTCCCCCCGCTGTTTGCGCCGTTCGGGATCGCCGGCCTCAGACTCGGCGAACTGCCGCCGGGCCTCCGCGATCCGCCGCCGCCCTTCGCCCCGGACAAGAATGAAGCGCCAGGGCTGTGTGAGATGGTGGTTGGGCGCCCACACCGCGCAATCAAGCAGTTCCTCCACCAGTTCGAGCGGGACCGGGCGATCTTCATACACCTGCACGCTGCGCCGTGTCCGAATGCGTTCGGCCAGTTCCATGTCCCAACCCCTTCGGCGGGTACCGCGCGCCCGCCATGGCGACGGGTTCTTCTTCAAAGGAAGCATCCCTGTGCGGTAAACGCCGCGGCATCGGGCAGTGCGGCGCAACGCCGCCGGCGCGCGGATCGGGCCCTCCACCCTCCCCACTGCGGACACAGGGTTGTCGCCTACAGGCCGGCAGGATCACGGCGGCCGGATCGCGGCCAGCCGCGGCACCAGTGTGGCGGTGTCCAGCGTCGCCCCCGGCAGGCGGCGCACCTCCGCAAGGGGGAGGGGGGGCGGCGGCGAGGGCCCTGGCGGGCGCCAGGAAACTGATCGCAGGCGTCCGCTAAGCCATGGGTACCCGAACACAGTGGCTACGCGGAGATGAGGCGCGCGATGCCGAAGGCGGCGGTGGCGGCGGCCCCGCCGACCAGCACCGTCTGGACCGATCCACGCAGGGGCGCAGCACCGGAAACCCGCGCCTTGACGTAGCCAAAGATGAAGAGTGCCGCCAGGGTCACCCCTATAGAGATCTTCAGGGCAACCGCGACCTGCGATGCGACCATATACGGCAACAGGGGGACGAGACCACCCACGATGTAGGAGGCCGCGATCACCAGCGCGCTGCGCGGGGCACGGCGGGGATCGGGCTCCTCCAGCCCGAGTTCGAAGCGCATCATGAAGTCGATCCACGTTTGCCGGTCCCCGGTGATCTCCGCGGTGGCCTGCCGGGCCGTCTCAGGTTGCACGCCGTACCCGACCAGAACCGCCCGTACCTCCTCGCTCTCCGCCTCCGGCTTCCCGTCCACCTCGCGTTGCTCCCGCCGCAACTCCGCCATGTAGTGCTCGGCGTCCGTCCTGGCCGCGAGATAGCCGCCGAGGCCCATGGCGATGGATCCCGCGGCGATTTCCGCCAGCCCGCCAATGACGATGATGTGCAGGGTATGCACAGCGCCAGACAGGCCGGCGGCCAGGGCAAAGGGTACGGTCAAACCGTCCGACATCCCAATGACGATGTCCCGCACCGTCTCAGTCGAGGTGGAGTGGCGCTCGCCGTGCTGTACGGATTTGCTCGCCACCGCCATCCCCCCTACCGAGTCGGGAAAGGTATCCGGACCCGAGCGCGGGCCGTGTACAAACAGGGTTTCCAGACACCGACCACGGCCTGCGCCGGCGGAGGCGACGAACCGTTCCTGACGACACAATCAAACGCTGGCATACACCCACAATCAGGCGATAGCAGGGAACCGCTGCGGGCAGAGGTAGGGGGTGACGCGTACCTGTCTGCCGCGCCATCCACAGAGCCCTCCGCCATGGCGTACCCACTGTCTGCTGCTGTGCGTCTGCCGGCGTTGCCCGTGTCGCCCAGAAGAACGGCCGGCTGAGCTGCCCCCACCCCGGCATCCCATCGGCTGCCGCCGGCTCCCCGCCCTGCGGCACAACCGCGGACAGCAGCTTGCGCAGCCCCCAGTCGAAGGCCAGGACCCGCCCCGGCACGCCCCGCCGCTCACCCTTGGGTGCCGCCTCGACCTTCACCTCCAGCACCCACTGCCCGGCCCGCGTCCAAGCCAGCGATCATGGCGCGAACGGGTCTCGCGTCTTTGCAGGCAGCGGCCGCTCAGCACGCAGTCCGATCCCGGCGCGCCCGCAGGGTGTAAGACAACCGCGAAAACCGACCGGGGACCCCACGCTCGATTTGTGAGCCCCAGCCGGTGGATGCGTATCCGACAGCGCCGGCCCTCGCTGTCGGATACGCATCCACCGGTTTTCTGCGCCCCCCGTTGCGCAGGCTCCCCGGTCAGGGGGTCCAGAAGACTGCCCCCCTGAGGAACGCTCCTTCCGAACTACCGCCCCAGCGGCTTCCCGCACGACGCGCAGAACCGCCACTCTTCCCCGAGAACCTTCGATCCGCAATGGGGGCAAAAGTTCATGGACAGCTTCGCTCCGGGCGTGGTGAGTGGGGCCGGCGCCGAAGAACCGGTTCCGGCAGCGCTCACCTGCGCCCCACGGCGGCGGCGGGTGGTCGCAGAGACCTGAGGGGCACCGCCAAGCCGGAACCGAGTCCCCTGAGCACCGGCGCTCCTGGTGCTGATGTGTCCTGCGTGCGCCAGCCTGCCCACATGGTAGGCCACGTTGTTGGCGCTGGTGCCGAGGGCATCGGCGATCATCTTGGTGGACAACAAGACCTCTTGCTCCGCGCCCCCGATCTGCCCTTTGACGTATTCCAGGATCCGATCGCGCAGGGAACCCCCGGGGATGGACCCGGTCGCCTCTGGGGCCTCGTCGTCCACATCCTCTTCTGAGGAGTCGGCCTCGCCCGCCGCGTCCCCACCCTGGGGGGCCTGCTCCGCACCCGCGGCCTCAGGGGCGGCCGCTACCTCCTCGGTGGCCTCGATCCGAGCCTCGTCGGCGCTCACACTACCAACCCCCATTTCCATCTTCGGGTCTGCGGGCGCCGGCGCGGACTGCGCCGGCAAAGCCAGCACTACGCCCAGAGAGGTGGCGCTCACTCGGATGAGACGTCCCGCTTCCACCAATTTCTGAACATGATCTGCGAAGGTGGTGCCGGAAAGGTCCACCTGCTTGGCCGTCCTGGCCATACTGACCACGGCCTGCCGCGTCCCGCCCGCCGCAGCCTCGATCTGTTGTTTGATCACTTCATAGACCAGTTCTCGGGAGTTTCGCTTTGGGGCGGCCAAAAAGGCGTTCCTCCTAAGCAAGGATATCGTCTCCGAATGTTACCACTTCACCACGTCCATAACTACACTTCCTCTCTGAACAGCGCTCATGCTCTGAGTTCACGTCCCTCGCCTGCCCCACTTTCGGCCCTGCCCGCAGAGCCGCTTCGCCCGACGACGGTGCAAGGGAACAGGCATTACAAGGGGATACCGCCGGACCCGTCGATGCTCCGCGCCGGCGACCCCGCGCCAGCCAAGCGCAGGGACAGCCCTGCAGTCCCGCATCTCTTGCCGCCGATGCCTTTTCACCGCTCCCCGAGACGGCAGTCACCGGGAGCAGCGGACATCTGAACAAGTCACCGCTCAGCGCAGAACGTACGCATCAGTGTCTGCACTTCCGCAGCGGCAAAGCCGGATGCTCGGGGTCCCCGCCCCCCCCGCGGTGCGCCGAGCCCACCACAAGCGGGTCGACGCCGCCTCGGTGGGCATCCAGGCGCCGTGCAGCGCCTGCGACGCCCCGGACGGCGCTGTCGGGTCCGCGCGGACGGAGCCACGCACGCGAAGGGGTGATCCTCGGCGAGCGGTCGTCGCTGCGGAATCCGGTCCCGTTGGTCCTCGCTGAACGGCTCCACCTGTGCTCCGTCGCTGGCGTCGCGGTCTGCAAATGGACGCATGTCTGGCGCCCGATACAGACAGACCCGGTCCGCGAGAATGCCGGCCCCCGAATCAGTGTGCCCGACCTATTCTCGGCCCCCCGGCCGACCCCCGATGGACGTATCCAGGTCCCGCAGAAACTCCTCCCTGGCCGCGGATGAGTTGCGTGCCTCAAAGGCACCGGCGGCTGGATCTCCAGTCCGGCGCATCCATGCGGAGAGCTCCTGGCGAAGATTCTGCAATTCCCCCTCGAAGCGCGGGTCGTCGACCCGGTTGTGCAGGGCGTCGGGATCGTTGTGCAGATCGTAGAGTTCTTCCGGCACCCGATGGACGAACAGTTCCACCCGCGCGCCGACAGATGCGTCCTCGGCCGCCGCGCGCACCATCGCCTTGAAGGTGCGGCCGCTTTGCGACTCGTTTTGGAAGGCGCGCACGCCATCCGACCAGGGATTATAGATGTAGCCCAACCGTGCGGTCTGCACGCAGCGCATCGGGAAGTTGCGCCGTCCGGATGTCTGGTGGAACTGGGTGAACACCTTGTCGCGTCCGGGTTGCGCCTCTCCCCGCAACAGCGGCAGAAAGGATGCGCCGTCCATCCCGTGCGGCTGCGCCGCGCCCGCCGCCTGGAGAATAGTGGGCGCGAGATCGATTCCGGAGACGAAGTGCTCGGTGTCGACCGCACCCGGCCGGACCCGACCCGGAAAGCGCACGATCCAGGGTGTGCGGGTGCTGTTCAGGTAGCAGTTGGTTTTGGCGAAGGGGAACGCCATGCCGTTGTCCGACAGAAAAACCACAAGCGTGTCGTCGCGCGTCCCCGTCTCGTCCAGCACGTCGAGCAGGCGACCGACCGTATCGTCGCAACGCCGGACAGAGCTGTAATACTCGGCGACCTCCAGGCGCACCTCGGGCAGATCCGGCAGGAAGCCGGGGACCTCGATCTCCTCAGGTCGGAACACGCGCGAAGGCACCGCCGCCGGCGGCGACGTGCGCCCGTCGTACCACTCGGGCTTGTCGTTTCCGTAAAACGGCCGGTGCGGATCGTGCGCGTTGGCCATCAGAAAGAACGGTTGCCCCTGTTCTGCAGCTTGCGTGCAGAAGGCTTTGGCATGGTCATGGTAGACTGCGGGGTTGCGGCCGGCGCCCAATTCGGCCTGGTCGTGCGCCATGTCCCATTTGAAATCGGCATACGGGGTCGAATGCCCGACTTTCCCCAGGATCCCCACCGCATAGCCCGCTTCGCGCAGCAACGCGGGCAGAATCGGAATCCCCGCGAAGCGCAGGTGGTAAAACCCTTCCCCCCCTGAACGATGCGGGTAGCGACCGGTCATGAGCGCACCGCGGCTTGGCTGGCAGACCGCGATCGTCACGTGCGCCCGCTCGAAGCGCAGGCCTTCGGCCGCGAGCCGGTCGAGATGGGGGGTTGTCCCTTGGACCGGGCACCCGAAGGCGCCGACGGCATTCCAGTTCATGTCATCGGCCGTGATCAGAAGGACATTGGGTCTCCGCTGAAGATCAGACAATGGCGTGCTCAAGCTCCTTTCCCGTTGGCGTCCAAGGCTTTCGCTGTGCTCCCCCGCTCTCCTTTGCAGCACCGGGCCCGGGTGGGATGGCGGCATCGCGGAGGGAGGCCTTCGGCGGCACACCAGGTAAGCGGGATGCCGGTCGACGCCCCACCCGATGGACAGCGGACGCGAAATCGCTTGCGGGGCACGGTCTTCCGCCGCAGGGCCCGCCAGGCGGTCCGATGCTGGCTGACAGATGCGCGCCGCGATGTCGCCTGGCCACAATCGTGCCGGGACGGGAGTGCCCACCCGCTACAATCGTCCCCGCCCCTGTGGGCAGAGGCTCGTGGCCACCGAGCCTGGAAGGCCAAGTTCGGCTCGACACCGGCGCACAGGCCCACGGAGACCCGCCCTTCCGCTGATCCCGGTCGCGCGAAGACCGGCCTCCCCGTGGATCAGGGCACGGAGGTCGGCCATTGGGCGGACCAGTCGCGCAGGGCTCTCGGCAACCACGACCGGCTCACCCGGGGATGTCCCACGCCGCCACCATGCGGTTCGCCGCGAGCACACGATGGTCAACGAAAAACAGGAAACCCGCCAGAATAGCGGGTTTCCTACCATTCCACCCAGGGGAACCCGGGCTTACCTTTTCCCCGTCCGGCCCTGACAATCAAAGCTTCCAAGACCCAAACTGGTGGAGGTGGGGAGGAGCCGCCCCTCCCGTCCGCGAGTGATCCCACAGCGACCTCTACAGGCTTAGTTCCCGTTTATGGTCATCGCCCGCGCGGGTTCCCCGGGAGCAGCGGGCCGCGCGCGCCAGACGGCTGTTTGTCGCCCCCGCCCGCACCGTCCGACAGGCGGAAACCTAGCCCGCTAGTTGACGCCGGATCCGACCGCACGGGCTTCGGCCGGTCGACGCCTGTTGCCCTTAGGCAGCCAGGGGAAGAGCTTCATGGTTGGCACGTAAGTGCCTTGCACGAGATTTACGAGATCGTGCGGCTCGGCCTGCCATCACTGCCGGCTCGACCCACGTCGAACCTACGCACCCCCAATACTCAGTGCAGCCATTATACCACGGCCGCCGGATCCGGAACCGCCCGCTTCACTCCAACCGGACATGCCCGCACACGGTTGCCGCTGTCCACCCACACGGCACCTGACGCGACGGAGGCATTCGCGGACGCGCCCCCCAAGGACGCGACCATTCGCGCAGATCGCGCTGGTCCCGGAGAAGCCGCGAGACGGGTCCGCGTCCTCGATCGGCCGTTCTCCTCACCCCCGCACCGAGCCCGCCCGATCCGCCAGGGCTCGGTCAACGTCTCGCTGCCGATCGCGGGCGGCGATGGATTCCCGCTTATCATAGTTGTGCTTGCCGCGCGCCAGACCCAGTTCGACCTTGGCCCGGCCGCGCTTGAGATAGAGCCGCAGCGGCACAAGCGTGCGCCCGCTCTGCCGTGCATGCCGCCAGAGGTCGTCGATCTCATCTCTGTGCAGCAGAAGCTTGCGCGGCCGCACCGGCTCGTGGTTCCAACGGTTGCCGAAGTCGTACGGCCCGATGTGCATGTTGAAGAGGAAGCACTCACCATGTTCCACTCGCGCGAAGGCCTCACGAAGTTGGACACGCCCGGCGCGGATCGAGCGGATTTCCGTGCCCGTGAGCACGATGCCCGCCTCGATGCTGCCCTCAATGAAATAGTCGTAACGCGCCCGCCGGTTCTCGGCGATGAGGCGCTGACGGTCGGACTCCTCCGCCTTGTCGTGCTGCTGCACCTGCGCTGTACGTGCCATGCGCGCCGTTCCCCTCCGCCGCTCCACTGCGGAGAGAACAGTATAGCACGGGCCCGGGTCGCGATCCGGCAATACGGCGGAGCGGGGCAATCGCCGGCCAGAGCGGAATGCACCAACGCGCCCGCTACGCCGTGAGACCCCGCCCGCAGGCCGTACGCGGCGCCGCGGCACGTTCGTCCCCGCAGCCCGGGCGGCACGCGCCCACCGACCACGGCCAGCGGAGCCCGCAGTCGGGGGCCCGAGGCCAGAGTCGGTGCCAAGGGAGGGCCTTTGCCACCGACTCCTACCCGCCAGCCACCGCGGGCAGGATCGAAACCCGGCCACCGGCTTCGATGGGCGTGTCCAGCCCCTCCAGGAACCGGATGTCCTCCTCGTTGACGAAGACATTGATAAAGCGCCGCAGTGAACCATCCGTCTCGCAGAGGCGCGCCTTGAAGCCGGGATAGACTCCGTCGAGTTCGTCAATGAGCACGCGCAGCGTCCCGGGGCGGCCACTGATCTCCCCCTTGCCACCGGTCAGTGGACGCAGCGGTGAGGGTACGCGCACAAGGACGTCGGTTCGTGCGGCCACGCGAAGGAACCCCCCTGTACAACCTGAGATACCGCGGTAACCCCGGCGCGCCCCGGTGCATCAGGCCACGGCGCCCGACATCGTCTGCGCGAAAGCTTCAAGCGTGGGCGCGATCTGGCGCGCTGGCGCCACAATCGAACTCACGACCTCCGGTGTCTTGAGGCCATTCCCAGTAATATACAGGACGACCGTTTCTTCCGGATCGATGTGCCCGGCCGCCGCCAGCCGCCGCGCACAGGCCACCGTCACCCCGCCCGCCGTCTCCGTGAAGATCCCCTCTGTGGACGCCAGGAGCTGCATCCCGGCGATGATCTCCTCGTCGGTGGCCATCTCTGCCGAACCACCGCTGTTGCGAATGGTGCGCAGGGCCAGGTCGCCGTCTGCCGGGTTGCCGATCGCCAGGGACTTGGCAATGGTATGGGCGCGCACGGGACTGACGTGCTCGGCACCGGAGAGGAAGGCGCCCGTGACGGGCGCGCAGCCGGCCGCCTGCGCCCCGGAGATCCGCGTCCGCCCCGCCGGGATCCACCCCAATTCCCGCAGTTCGCCAAACCCCTTGGCGATCTTGGTGAGGACGGAACCACCGGCGATGGGGGAGACAATATGGTCCGGAGCGCGCCAGCCGAGTTGTTCCGCCGTCTCGTAGGCCAAGGTCTTGCTACCCTCCGAGTAGAACGCCCGCAGGTTGATGTTCACAAACGCCCAACCGAAGGCATCGGCGATCTCGGAGCAAAGGCGGTTCACCTGATCATAGCTTCCGTTCACAGCGACCAGGTTTGTCCCGTAAATCGCCGCGTTCAGGACCTTGGGCGGTTCCAGATCGGCCGGGATGAATACGTAACTCGGCATCCCGGCCTTGGCCGCGTGGGCGGCGACCGAGGCGGCCAGATTGCCGGTCGAGGCGCAGGCCAGCGTCTCGCAGCCAAACTCCAGGGCCGCGGAGATCGCCACGCCGACGACGCGATCCTTGAAGGAATAGGTCGGATTGACGGCGTCGTTCTTGATGTAGAGGTGCTGGAGTCCCAGGGCGCGCGCGAGATTGTCCGCGCGCAGCAGCGGCGTGAACCCGGTGCCGAGATCGATGATCGGAGCCTCGTCCCCCACCGGCAGCAACGCCCGATAGCGCCACATCGTCGGTGGACCCGCCGCGAAATCCTCGCGACGTACGCTGCGGGCCAACGCCGCATAGTCGTATTCGATGCCCAGCGGCCCGAAGCACTCCGGGCAGACGTGCACCGGGGCCAGGGCGGCGCGGCGGCCACAGCTGCCACAGCGCAGCCCCAGGATAAACGACATCAGGCGCCCTCCTTCCCGGCCGCGGCGGAGAACCGGCGACCGGCATAAAAAACAAAACCCCTTCCGGCGAGGAAGAGGGCTTTTGTCGGTGCCGTTCTTCCTCTCATCTCTCAGGCCGCACGGCCTGCCGGAATTGGCACCGCGCTTGTCAAAGACACAAGCCGGTTGCCGGGTTTCATCGGGCCAGTCCCTCCACCTCTCTAGATAAGAGAACGTATGCGGTTGTGGCCGTCGACCGTCGCAACACACGCAGTCGCAGGCTGCGGCAAGGATACCAACGGCGGCAGAATGCGTCAAGGACCGGAAGGCGGGTTGTTGGGTCCCCCGCGGAGGCTCCCGCCAGTCCATCGCCTGCGCGCGCGTGCGGGGAAAGCGGGAGCCCACGTCCAAGGATCCCCGTAGCCGCGACCATTGTCGCGGCGGGGCGTCCCGCCTTCTCCCGCCCCTGACGCCGGCACCCGCTCGCCGCTGGCCCCATCTGGCGGAGACAGGGCCCCGCCGCGTGCCACTGTCTCTGACCTGGGCCGGCGGAACGAACAACCGCGGGGCGGGACCACAGGCTGCGCCCCGGCGCCCTCAGCCGCCCGCGCTCATTGACGGCGCAGCGCCTCCACCGGTTCGAGTTCCGAAGCCAGGTACGCCGGATACGCCCCGAAGAGGACACCTACGCCGACCGCGGCGATCAACGCCACCCCGAACGCGCCAGGCAGCGCCACAGCCTGCACCCCGTACCGGTGCAGCAACTGAATGCCGCCGTAGCCCGCCAGCCAGCCGCACACCCCGCCCAGCGCGCAGAGCACCAGCGCCTCCACCACGAACTGATAGAGGAGATCGAGTTGCAGGGCGCCCAGCGCCTTGCGCAGACCAATCTCCACTGTGCGCTCCCGCACGGAGACGAGCATGATGTTCATCACGCCGATGCCGCCCACCAGCAGGGATACTCCGGCAATGGCCGTGAGCATCAGCGTCAGCACACTGTTGGCCGCGTCCGCCTGATGCACCAGGGCATCCAGACTCTGCACCGATACCGCTGAGCCGCCGCCACCGGGCAGCACGACCTGTCCCCCCGAGTTGCCACCGCCGCACGAGGGTCCGAAGCAGCCGCCCAACTGTCCGGGAAAGGCCTTCGGCCCGGGGGCCGGTCCAGGGGCGGAGCTGCCGGCGGTCAGGTGGAACTGGAACTGCAGGATGCGTTCGGTCTGCAGCACCGCGGGCTGCACAGCCGCGCGGTTGTTGGCCTTCATCCAAATCGCACTCACCTGGGTGTTGCTGTCGAGCCATTCCGCCGCACTCTCGGGAATCAGCACGGCATCGTCGATACCCGAGCCCACGGCCACTGTCTGCTGAACGGAGGCGCCGGTACCGGAACCAGCCCCAGCAGAGGGCGCGCCGGTGCCGTTCCCCTGGGCGGCACCCGTACCGGAGCCGGAATCCGTACCCGAGCCGGAAGCGGTGGACGATGATCCGCCTCCGGAGAGGACCGGCACCGAACCCGTGCCGATGCTGGCGCCGCCCTGATAAGCCAACACGCCGACAACTCGGAACTCGGCCTGCCCGATGTAGATGTCCTGATTCACCGGGTCCAGGCCGCCGAAGAGGTTGTGCGCCGCCGTGTAGCCGACTACCGCCACATGCAGGGCGTCCTGCTGCTCCAGCGGCGTGATGAAGGACCCCTCTGTCACGCTCTCCCTGCGGATCTGCAGCAACGCCGGCGTGACGCCGAGGACCACCGGCCCGCTGCCGCCGGAAGATCCCGCGCGCCAGCGGACAGGATCCGAGACAGCGACGACCGGCATGGCGGCAGTCACGAACGGTACCCGGGCCGCCAGGTCCGCGGCGACCTGGGCAGTCAGCCGGACCAGCGGACTGTGACTCTGAATTGTGATCACGTTCGTTCCCAGGCTCTGGTACTGGGCGGCAATCGCGACACGGGCGCCCTGACCGACCGCCAGCAGGCTGACCACGGATGCCACACCGATGGTGACGCCGAGCACGGTCAGCACCGAGCGCAGTCCGCCGGTGACCACGCCGGCGACCGCCACCTCCACCCCAGCGACCAAGCGCACCAAGAGGCCCCAGATCGCCCGCATGGCGGCTACCCCTTCCGTGCCAGCGCCGCCGCGGCGGCCTTGACGGAGCCTGCGCCGCCGTTTCCCGCGACGACCGGGCTACGCGTGGACGTCTTGCCACCGCCGGGCACTGCGCGGAGCACCGGGAGCGAATTCCCGGCCATTCCGGTGATGACGGTCTCACCCAGGGTCAGGCCCGAGGTAATCTGGGCGGAGGTGCTGTTGACCAGACCCACGCCAACCGGCACTACGGTCGGCGTGCCATTGTTCAGCACCTCGACCACCGCTCGGTTCCCCTGCTGGAGCACCGCCTCCACGGGAACGATCAGGGCATTATGGACGGTCGCCACCACGATCCGGGCGTCGGCTGTCATGCCGGGCTTCAGTTGCGAGGTATTCGAGACGTTGATCAGGACACTGAACGTTGCCAGACCGTTCTGATTCTGGCCGATGGTGCTCACACTGACGACCTTGCCCGTGAAGACCCTGCCCGGCAGACCCGGGGTCGTGATCTGGACCGCCTCGCCGGCATGGACATTCGCGATCTGCAACTCGTCCACGTTGATCGTGAGATTCATGCTGCTGTCATTGAACACCTGACCCAGGTAGAAGCCCTGACCGACCGTCTGCCCGACGCGGAGGTTGAGGTAGCCGACCGTCCCGTCCAGATGCGAGGTCACGGTGAGATTGGCCTCGGTTTGCTCGTCCTGCTGCAGCGTCGTCTGGTCCGAGGCCACCGTTGCCTCCAGTGCGGCCACGCTGGTCGCCGCAGAAGGGCCACCGAGATCCAGCAGCACCTGTCCCTTGTTCACCCAAGTTCCCTGCGCCACGTCCAGGGCGGTCACGGTGCCAGCCAGGGGACTGTTGACCACCGTCGATGTCCCGTAGCCGGTGATGGTTCCCGGTTGGGGATCGACCAGCGCCCCGGATGCGGTCTGGATGGTCACCTGCCCCGTGAGGCCCGGGGTGAGCAGGCCGGGATTGGGCAGCGTGACAACAGCCGGATAGACAAGCCGTTCGCCCGCACCCCCGGCACTGGCGGTGCCGCTGCTGCCGCTGAGGCTTGCCGCAGGTACGGGGTTCGTCGCCAGTTGGGTGACCGTTCCGACCACCTGACCGGAGAACTGAGAGAAGTGGACGTCCACCCTGTCCCCGACCTGGGTCTTCTGCGCGTCGAACGGCACCAGCGGCAGGTCCATCACAACCTCAGCGTCGTCGACCAGTTCCGCCAACTCGCCACCCTGCACCACACTGTCGCCAAGGCCGACCTTGAGCACCTCGATCCGTCCGCTCTGAGGAGCATGTACCGGGATCTGGGTGTTCTGGGCCGCCTGCAGGGCTTGGGCCGGGGGTACCCCCAGGGCCTGGGCCAGGGCGTTCAGGTCCTTCTGAAGTTGCACCTTGTCGGCCTGGACCTTGTCGACCACCTGCGGGTTCGACAGGATGGCCAGCACTTCGCCGCTGTGTACAAGGTCACCCGGCTGAACAAACACCTTGGTCACCGTGCCCTGCGCCGGTGCCGTCAGCGGGTTCTGAAAGTCCGCGTTGAGGGGGCCGAAGCCGGTCACGTCGGCGACCAGCGTACCCTGCGTCACCCGGGCCGTGGCGTAGACCGGCGCCGACGCCGCCGCGCTGCCCTGCAGGCGCTTGCGTGCGAAATACACGCCAGCGCCGAGCACGGCGAGGACGCAGACTAACGCAACGAGCCCTCTAATGCGCATCGACCCCAATCCCTTCTTCCGGCGCATCGGCGAGCCGGCCCCCCGGCTCGGCCCCGCCCGACCACTGGGCGAGCACATCCTTGGCCAGCAGCCGGTCGCGCACGCGCTCTTCGGCAGCCAAGCGCCCGTCGCGCACGCGGATCAGCCGGATCCCGTGCCGCGCGATATCCGGCTCGTGCGTCACCTGGATGATGGTCAGGCCGCGCGCGTTGAGATCTTGGAACAGGGCCATGATACCGGCTCCGGTGTGCGAATCCAGTGCCCCTGTCGGTTCATCGGCAAGGATCAGCGCCGGCTCGGCGACCAGCGCCCGCGCGATCGCGGCCCGCTGCTGCTGCCCGCCCGACACCTCTGTCGGTCGCCGGTCGGCCAGATCCGCGATACCCACCGATTCCAGGGCCCGCACGGCCAGTCGCCGCCGCGCCAGACCGGCCACTCCCCGGTAGATGAGCGGTACGGCCACATTCTCGGCCAGGGTCAACCGGGGCAACAAAAAGAACGCCTGAAACACGAAACCGATACGGCGGTTTCGCTCCCCGGCCAGTTGCCGCCCGGTCAGGCGGTGCATCGGCCGGCCGGCCAGCGTGTACGTGCCCTCGCTCGGTTTGTCCAAAAGGCCAAGGACATTCATCAATGTGGATTTTCCGGATCCCGACGGCCCCATGACGGAGACGAACTCGCCCGCCTGCACCTCCAGATCCACGCCACGCAGGGCGACGACCGACGTTCGCCCCGAGCCGTACCGCCTGCCCACGCCGCTCAACTCGATCAGGGCCAAATGCCCAGCCCCCTCGGAACCCAGCCGCCGGCAATCCGTGCACGCCTGCCGCTGGCTCAGGCTTCGGGTCCAGGGCGCCACACACATCCACAGTCGCGGCGCCCTCCGGCTCTGATACCCCGCACCGCCGTCCGGCTCAGGCCGCCCGCTGCCGGGCCGAGCCCCACGCCGGCGACCCCGCTCGCCCCTGTGTCGACGGCCCTTGGACGTCGACCGCGGCGGATTTGTTCCATGCCCTCCGGTTCTTGCCATCACGTGCCGCAGTCGGGATCCGGCACCCGTTTCAGGCTGCGGGCATCGCCATCCCAAAAAAACAATGGGAGCACGAACGAGGGGGTTCGTGCTCCCATTGCCCACCGCGAATCCGAAGCTACAGGCTGCGACGCACCTGCGTGTGCACCGCCATCTAAAAGTACGACTCGCCCGTTTCGCCGTCGAAGATGTGCAGCTTCTCCGGCAGGAGGGTCACGGTCAGATTGTCACCAGGCCGCACCCGCAGCGATGGGTTGCAGCGGGCGACGATGGGGTCCGTGTCGGTGGAGAGCAGCACGTGCTGTTCCGCCCCCAGGGGCTCCACCAGTTCCACCTGGGTTCGGTACTGCATACCCGGATACCGCTGCTCCGCCTCGGCACCCACAATGATATCCTCAGGCCGCACACCGAGAAACAACTCGCGCCCGACGGCGGCCTTGGCCTCGTTGACGAAGGCCTCGACCATGCGGAAGCGGCACCCGGTACCGACGAACTCCAGCGCCGAACCGGAGTCCTCCAGGGTACCCTGCATGAAGTTCATGGGCGGGGAACCAATGAACCCAGCCACAAACTTGTTCCGAGGGTGGTCGTAAATCTCCTGGGGCGAGGCGGCCTGCATGATCACCCCGTTTTCCATGACCACGATGCGGTGGCCCATGGTCATGGCCTCGACCTGGTCGTGTGTGACGTAGATGAACGTCGTCGCCACGCGCTGGTGGAGCTTGCTGATCTCCGTGCGCATCTGCACGCGCAGCTTCGCGTCCAGGTTGGAGAGCGGCTCGTCCATGAGGAACACCGCCGGATTGCGCACGATCGCGCGCCCGAGGGCGACACGCTGCTTCTGCCCGCCCGAGAGTTCCTTGGTCTTGCGCTTGAGCAGACCACCGATGGACAGGATCTCGGCAGCCTCTTTCACGCGCCGGTCGATCTCGGCGCGCGGGAAGCGCCGCAGCCTCAGGCCGAAGGCGAGATTCTCGTAGACGTTCATGTGCGGGTACAGGGCGTAGTTCTGGAAGACCATCGCGATGTCGCGGTCCTTGGGCTCGACCTCGTTGACCAAGCGGTCCCCGATCCAGATCTCGCCGCTGGTGATCTCCTCCAGGCCCGCCACCATGCGCAGCGTCGTGGTCTTCCCGCAGCCGGAGGGTCCGACCAGGACGAGGAATTCCTTGTCCTCGATGTCGAGGTTGATCCCCTTGACGGCCAACTGGTCGCCATTGGGGTACTTCTTCGCCAGATCCTTGAGCTTGACCTGGGCCATGCCCTCGTCCCCTTCCTTATGACCGGGTGCACCCGTTCATGCCTGCAACTGATGATGGCGGTAACCGGGCAGATACGCCAACCACCCGCGCGGTTCCTGCCGCTCGACCGTCATTTCGGTTGCCCACGATCCACGGCGCAGCCCGACACGGACCGCGGCGAGCGGCAGCCGGCATCCCTTGCACCGCATAGATCCCGCACGCGCCCGGGGCGGTATCAAGCCCTCCGCGCCGGCACCCAGGCCAGTTCCGGCGGCAGTTCCTCTTCCAGGAAGTAAAGCACGCGCTCCTTCTTGAACTCGCGGCTGCTCCACAGGTACTGGCACTCCGCCACGCCCGTCTGCGCGGCGATCGCCTCCAGCGTGCGCAGGCACTCCTCCCGCGTCCGGCCGTGCACCATGGTGTATACGTTGTACGGGAAGTCGGGGTAGACCGGCCGCTGATAGCAATGGCTCACCGCGGCGAAGGAAGCCATCTCCGACCCCACCTGGTCGACCCGGGCGGTGGGGACCTTCCAGACCCCCATGGCGTTGCTGACGAAGCCCGCATTCTGATGGCGCAGCACCGCCGAAAAGCGACGCATCTTGCCGCAACCGATCATCCCGGCGCACCAACGAAAGACCTCGTCCGTGCGGACCCCGAGCGCGGCCGCGTAATCGTCGAACGGTCGCGGCGTATGCGGCAGGTCTTTTTGCAGTTCACGGATGAAGGCGATGTCCCGGGCCGAGAGCGGCACGGCGCTGCCCCGCGCCACGTCCGCGGCCGCGTATACGCGCGCCTGCTCCCGCGACTCGGGCTGCCGCTCCCCCGCCACGTCCAGCCGCACGCCGATCTTGAAGAGTTTGAGCGTCGGTAGCACGCGGGTCGCCCGCGCCCCTGCGCGCTCGCCCAAACGGAGCGCGGCCTGCTCGACGTCCTGCCAGGGCGGCACGGCAAGCGTGAACCACAGATTGTAGCGATGCTGGCGCGCATAGTTGTGGCTCACACCCGGGTGGGCGGAGATCAGCGCGGCCGCTTCCTCCAGACCCTCCGGCGGGAATTCCATCGCCACAAGCGTGGAATGGTAGCCGAGCGCCCGCGTGTCGAAGATGGCGCTGATCTGACGGACGACGCGCACCTGCCGCAGCCGCGCCAGGCGGGCGCGCACGTCGTCCTCAGCCGTACCGAGTGCGGCGCCCAGGGCGGCGTAGGGCCGCTCCTCCAAAGGAAAGTCCTCCTGGATACGGTTGAGCAGCAAGCGATCGAGTTCATCGAGCATCGCTTTGGCCACAGCATCGCCCCCGCTTTGTCCGTACTCCGGCGCCGCATGCCGGGGCTCTTCAACGCGTGTCCCGGTGCCCGTGCGCGATGCGCGCCGCCGCCGCGGCGGCCACCGCCGCGATCAGGTCGTCAAGAAAGGTGTCGCAGCGCTCCGGACCGTGGCCTCGGCCGTCCACCAGTCCCACAATGCCGGGTTTGACCTTGTCCAGATAGCCGAAGTTGGTAAAGCCGATGCTGCCGTATATGTTGACGACGGCCAAGGCCAGGACCTCGTCGATGCCGTAGAGGGGATCGTCGTGCAGGACCGTACTCTGCAGGGGCTCCGGTAGGGCACCGCGCTCGGCGAGGGTGTCCAGGGCGATACCGGTCAGCAGCGCATTGCACACCTCACGCTTGCTCAGCACCGCCTCGACACTCTCCACGCATTCGGCGACATCGAGCCCGGGGACGAAGGGGCGTTGCAGGTCTAAGACAATGGCGGCGATGTCGGCGATACGCACCCCGCGCCCCTCCAGGTGACGCTCACACAGGGCACGCGCCTCTTCGCCGGCGGGCGTATGGGCGACAGTGGTATGCATCGAGCTGTGATGCCCCCCGCGACATGATAGCACCACCACAGGAGTCCGCGGGCCGGAGGGAATCGCCATGGCCGCCGCGGCTACAGCCCAATGCGGCGGCCGGTTATAGCCCGGCCGCCTACGCGTCGCCGCGGCCACCGGCGGTGCTGCCGCCCAGCGCGCGGATCATCGCGTTCCACGCCAATGTGGCGCACTTGACCCGCACCGGGAACTGGGCGACCCCCGAGAGCGCCACCAGGTCGCCGAGACTCTCTTCGGCAGCCGGCCCACCCGCCAACATGCCCTTGAACGCAGCGCTCATGCCCACCGCCTGATCGAGGGTCTTGCCGCGCAGGGCCTCGGTCATCATCGAGGCGGAGGCCATGCTGATGGAGCAACCCCGGCCCTCGAAGCGAACGTCCGCGATGGGGCCGCCGTCCAGGCGCAGGCTGATGCGGATCTCGTCCCCGCAGGTGGGGTTCTGCAACTCCACCTCCACAGCATCCTCCCCCGTGATGCGGCCGGCGTGACGTGGGTTCTTGTAATGGTCCAGGATGACCTCCCGGTACAGATCCTCCAGGGCGTCGTCCCCGACGTCAGGCATGAAAGAACTCCCTCGCGCGCAGAATCGAGTCGCGGAGAGTGTCGATCTCCGCCGGCGT
Organism: Bacillota bacterium; assembly: GCA_021803205.1. Lineage (GTDB taxonomy): Bacteria > Bacillota > Sulfobacillia > RBS10-35 > JAJYVN01 > JAJZMB01. The sequence continues at coordinate 20,732 of JAJZMB010000170.1, forward strand.
GTTGTAAAGGGAGAAACTGGCGCGCGCGGTGGCCACGACGCCGAGGTGGCGCATCAGCGGTTGCGCGCAGTGATGGCCGGCGCGCACCGCGATGCCGTCCCGGTCGAGGAACTGCGCCAGGTCGTGGGGGTGCACACCCGCCACATTGAAGGCCGCGAGCGCCGCCCGGGGTGCGGGTGGGCCATAGACGGTCACCCCCGGCAGGTCCCGCAGCACTTCCAGGGCGTGCGCCGTCAGGCGGGCCTCGTGTGCGGCAATCGCCTCCATCCCACCACAGGCCCGCAGATAGTCCACCGCTGCCGCCAGCCCGACCGCCCCGGCCACGTTGGGCGTGCCCGCCTCGAACTTATAAGGGATCTCGTTCCAGGTGGAGCATTCCAGTTCCACGCGCAGAATCATCTCGCCGCCGCCGAAGAAGGGTTCCGTCTCCTCCAGCCGCTCGGGCCGCCCCCACAGCACGCCGATGCCCAATGGCCCGTACATCTTGTGTCCGGAGAAGGCGAGGAAGTCACAGCCGATCGCCGTGACGTCCAGCGGCAGGTGGGGCACGCTCTGCGCGGCGTCCACCACGCAGAGCGCCCCGGCGGCGCGGGCCGCCGCGCAGATCTCCGCGACCCTGGTGATCGTGCCGAGAACGTTGCTGGCATGCGTCACGGCGACGATGCGCGTACGTTCGTTGAGTAGACCGTCGCGCGCCAAGGCCCCCTGGTCCAGTTCGCCGCCCGGCAACAGGGGAATAAAGCGCAACTTGGCGCCGGTCTCGGCAGCCACAAGCTGCCAGGGGACGAGGTTGCTGTGATGCTCCATCGGGGTCAGCAACACCTCGTCGCCCGGGCGCAGCCGGCGACGTCCCCACGCCCAGGCGACGAGGTTGAGCGCCTCGGTGGCGTTGCGCACAAAGACCACGCCGCGCACGTCCGGGGCCCCGATGAACGTCGCGATCTTGGCCCGCGCCGCCTCGTACGCCGCCGTGGCCTCCTCCCCCAGGGTGTGGATCGCCCGGTGCACGTTGGCATTGTAACGCCGATACACGTCAGCCTCGGCTTCGATGACCACGACCGGCTTCTGAGTTGTGGCCGCATTGTCCAGGTATACCAGCGGCCGGCCGTGGACGGTACGCGAAAGAATAGGAAAGTCGGAACGGAGCACGTCGGGATCGCACGCGACAGGCGCCTCGGTCCCCGCGGTGGGCCGGTGGGACATCACGCCACCCCTTCTCCACGTGGGAGGCATTCCGGCGGAACCCCTGCCCTGGAACGGGGAAGGGGTCAGACCGCCGACCGTTCGTCGATCTTGCGATCGACCAGCGCCGTCAGTTCCTCCCGCGCCGGTGGCAGCGGGATCCGCTCCACCAGCGGCGCGAAGAATCCGTGCACGATCAGTCGCTCGGCCTCACGACGCGTCAGCCCGCGTGACTCCAGGTAAAAGAGCTGCTCCTGGTCCACCTTGCCGGTGGTCGCCGCGTGTCCCGCCTGGAGTTCGTTCTCGTCGATGTACAGGGCTGGGATCGCATCCGAACGGACGCCGGCCGACAGATGCAGGGTGTTCTCCTTCTGCTGCGAGTTGCTGTCCTTGGCGCCGTGCTTGATGTCGGAGGTGCCGCGGTAAATGGCGCGGGAGTGCCCGATGAGGACACCCCTGGCCAGCATCAGGCCGTTTGTGCGCGCGCCGTGGTGTTCCAGCGTCGCCAGCAGATCCATGTGCTGGGTGCCGGAAGGGAAGAACACCACCTGAGAGAGGGCTTCAGCACCCACACCCCGGAGCACGCTGGTCGTTGCCGAGCGGGATAGGCCCCCTCCCAACTCCCCGAGGAGCCACTGGACGCGAGCATCACGCCCGAGTTCACAGCGGCGGGCGGTGAAGTTTCGTACACCGAGACTCCAGTTCTGAAGCTCGACAAACCGGAGTCGGGCGCCGTCGGCAATGCCTGCCTCGACAACGGAGGTGACCAGGGCCGTCGCGGCCCCGGCGTCCGTTTCACCCGGAGGCGGGCCGCCGTCCTCCCGCTGGAATACATCCGCCTCGGCCATGCGGCCAAGGGCGAGCACGGTGCGGGGGTGGAACTGGGCAGGGGCCCCCGTTCCCAGGCGGTAGACGATGTGGACGGGCCCGGAGAGGGCGATGCCATCTGGTACATACACCAGGCAACCATGGTGGGCGGCCGCGTTGCGCGCCTCAAACTTCCCCGCCTGTGCCGGCACAAGGCGGCCCAGATGCTGCTGCACCAGTTCTGGCTCGTCCCGAGCGAGGTCAGCGATGGTCCCGGCGACCACGCCCCGTTCCCGTGCCTCCGGCGGCAGGGTGAGTTCCACTGTCCCGCCAGCGGGCAGGGCAAAGCGGGAGAGGTCGAGACCAGAGACGTCCGTGCGGTCCCAGCGCGGCAGTGCCGTACGCGCGTCAATCCTGGCGGCGGCACGACGCAGGTCGGTCAACCAGCCCGGTCCAGGCAATGTGTCGATATGGCGCATGAGGTCTGCCTCAGTGGTGGACAACGCGCTACACCTCGGTCCGACCGGCGGCGACTTCCTCTTTAACCCAGTCGTAGCCGTCCTTTTCGATGCGGTCTACCAATTCGCGCCCCCCGGAGCGCACGATGCGGCCCTCAAACATGATGTGCACAAAGTCAGGCTCGATGTAGCGCAGGATGCGCTCGTAGTGGGTGATCACCAGCACGCCCAGATTCGGCCCCCGCAGCGAGTTCACCCCGTTGCTGACCACCTTGATGCTGTCAACGTCCAGGCCGGAGTCCGTCTCGTCCATCAGGGCGATCCGGGGCTCCAGCATCGCCATCTGTAAAATCTCGTTGCGCTTGCGCTCGCCGCCTGAGAAGCCCTCGTTGAGGTAGCGCCGGGCGACGCCCTCATCCCACTCCAGCAACGCGATCTTCTCCAAGAGCTTTTTGCGGAACTGGACGAAGGGCAACTCACGCCCGCGGGCCTTGAGCGCCGCATGGATGAAGTTGGCGACAGTCACCCCGGGAACCTCAAGCGGGTACTGGAAGGCGAGAAAGAGGCCGGCACGCGCCCGTTCGTCCGGGCTCATGGCGAGCAGATCCTCGCCGCCCAGGCGCACCGCGCCGCCGATCAACCCATAGCGGGGGTGCCCCGCGAGCGTATTGGCCAGGGTGCTCTTACCTGAACCGTTCGGCCCCATCAGGGCGTGTACCTCGCCCGGACCGACCCGCAACGAGACGCCACGCAGGATCTGCTGGCCCTCGACACTGGCCTGCAGGTTTTCGATTTCGAGAGCGATTCCGTCTACCAAGCCCTGTCAGCCTCCAAACGGCGGACGGTGTTCTGGCCAAGGTCGCCATTCGCCGGAACACCGCTTCTCGGACATCGGCGACGCGAACGGCCACGCCGGCTCTCCCGCCAGACGTCCGGACGCCTCACGCCCACCGGACGTTGCCATTATAGGCGGCACCCCTGGGCGTGTCAAAAGTTGAGCGGAACACTCGGAAATGCGTCAAATCCAAGCACGGCTTGAATTTGGCGCATCCGGATTCGCCCGCGCCGCCGCCCGGCGGTCCGTAGCGCGCCGGCCTGTGGACCACCTGGACCACCGAAATCCCGCAGCCACACCTGTGGAGCACAGGCCCGGCGAGAGCCGCCGCCGCGTGCCGGGCGGGCGGGCGCGCAGCCGAAAGTGGGGCTTCCGGTACGCGTCAGGTCGCCTTCCCGCGTCGCCCGGGGCCAGCTCGTCTGACCCGTGCGCCGCGCCTTGGCTGGAGCGGCGCGCCCGGAAGGCGCGCGGACCGGAGCGGGTGGCCGCAGGCAGGTCCTGCCCGCGGCCACCCGCGCAAGCATCACGTCCGTCGGGCCGTACCGGTGACCAGCCGGTAGATGGGGAAGGGCAGCCGGCGCGTCCGGTAGTCAAGCTCGGCGAACCCGGCGGCGGAGACCGCAAAGATCGTGTCCCGATCGAGGCGGCATCCCGCGGCCAGGCGTTGCCACGCCGGCTGCAGCCGCCGCTGCCAACGGGCCGCGCCTCCTCCGCTGGCACGCACATGCTCCAGGAAGGCCAACGTCCCGCCGGGACGCAGCACGCGGCGCACCTCGGCCAGGGCGCGCGCCGGATCATCCACGGTGCAGAGCACAAGGAAGCTGGCCACAGCGTCGAAGGACGCGTCCGGAAACGGCAGCGCCTCGGCGGCCGCCGGAAGCAACTCCAGCTTCAGACCGAGCCGCCTCGCCCGGGCGGCAGCGCGGCGCCGCATGTGCGGGTCCGGCTCGACGGCGACGAGCGTCTCCAGCCGACCGGCGCGGGCAGCCTCCAACCAGTACGGGAAGGAGGCACCCGTTCCGGCACCGATCTCCAGCACCCGGCCGCGACATGCCGCCACGCAGCGCCGCCGTTCGGCACCGAGCAGCTCCTGCTCTGCCGCGCGCCCGAGCAAATCATAGACGGCGGCGAAGACAGGGTGGCCCCGTGGCCGCAGGCCGCGGGTGGATGCCATGTGCTCCAGCTCCCCAGGACGATGGTGTCCGGCCAGGGGCGCGAAACCCCACCAGGCGCGTCACCGGACCGGCCGCGCGCTCCGCCGCGGCGTGGCAGCACAGAGGTGCAGGGGACACTGCGCCGGAGACCTTTCCCACCTCGCGGAGAGCAGAGGGCCCCGAGGCCCGGTTGCGGCCTCGGGGCCCTTCAGAAATCTGGTGCGCCCGGCAGGATTTGAACCTGCGCTAACCAGGCTCCGGAGGCCTGTGCTCTATCCAGGCTGAGCTACGGGCGCGACACAATAACCATAGCACGCCGACGCGGCGATCGTCAAAGCGCTGCAAATATCTTCGGCATACCCCAGCCGCACGCCGGTGATCGGTGGGAGGCGCCGCTGCGCCGTCGCTGCCGTTTCGACCGCCGCGTGACGGCTGGCCCGCTCTCCCTCCGCCCCGCCATCGGCTTGTACTCGGCCGTTGGTCCCATGCGGACACCGCCAGCCCGCCTGCGGTGCCCACACGCCACACCCTGCCAGCGGAGTGTCCTCGCCTATCGGCTGCGGGCGCAGTCGTACCCGCCTATGCCGTACGCTCTTGGTCGGCGGGGCGTCGCGCCCTCAGGTCCGTATCGCCGCGATGGCGGACCGCAGGGCATCCCCGGATCGCCCCGCGCCACCCTTGGGCCGGAACTCCAGCCCGACGAAACCGTCGTAGCCGGCATCCTCGATTGCCGCGATCACATTGCGGTAGTTGATCTCTCCGGTTCCCGGCTCGAAGCGGCCCGGAACGTCCGCGGCGTGGAAGTAGCCGATATGTCCGATGTTGGCCCGGATCGTGGCGATCAGGTTGCCCTCCATAATCTGCACATGGTAGATGTCATAGAGCACCTTCACCGCGTCCGAAGCCACTGCCTCCACAATGCGCACTGCCGTTTCCGTCCGGTCGAGGAAATAGCCCTTGTGATCCACCAGAGTGTTCAGGATCTCCAGGTTGAGGCGCACATGCGCGGCTTCCGCGGTGGCGGCCACGGCTCGGAGGCCCCGCACCACCGACGCCTCCTGCTCCGCCGGTACGAGTTCCGGCACCCGGTTGCCCGTGGTCACAATGACATCCCGCAGGCCGTGCTCGGCCGCAGTCGCGATCGCCTGGCGCATCCCGGCCTCCGCCCGCTCGCCTTTGGCCGGATCGGTGAGCGGCACGCCGCAGGCAAAGGTCCCCACCCTCAGCCCCAGCGCCTCCGCCCGGCGAAAGATCGCCGACACATCCTTGCCGTCGGCACCCCAGAACTCCACCGCCGGCGCGCCTGCCGCCGCGGCGGCGTCGATGCGGTCGATGAACGGCATATCCGTGAAGAGCATCTCGATACAGGCGGAAAGCGTCACCACGGCAGTTCCCCCTCACTGCGCCAGCGACTTGGCCGTCGCCGGGCCACACAGGTCTTCGGCCCACGGGCCGGCCGGATTAGGCCTGCCCCGCCAGTTCCTGGAACAGGGCGCGGTAATAGCGCATCAGACGTACAGGGTCGGGGCTGGCGGGGATCTCGGCCAGGCAGTCGCCCTCGAATCCCGATGCGTTGAGCAACCTGAAGAGTTCGCGCCAGGGATAGTTGGTGTTCCACAGTTCCTGGATGTGCACAAGCCCGATACGCCCGCGCATCAGAGCGAAGTCTCCGGCCACGGAACCGTTCTTGACATCGATCAGGTTGCAATTCCAACACACACGCACCGACGGGTGGCCGCAGGCCTCCAGGATCGCCGCGATATCGACCGCAGCGGCCACCGAACCGTGCATCTCCAGGCGGAGTTCCACCTCGCGGCGAGCGGCATACTCGCCGCAGCGCGCGAGGGCGCGACCGATCTGGCGCAGCGTCTCCGCCTTGGGGATCCCGGACCTGACGTTGTCACCGTTGGGCCGGACCTTTACCCCGGGGCACCCCAGGTCGGCGGCGAGATCCACTGCGGCGGCCGTCGCCGCGATGTTCTGCTCCACGACCTCCCGGTCGGGGGAGTGGTACTCGCACACCGTCCCGATGCCGCACAGGCGTACGGGCGACGACGCAAAGCGGGCCCGCACGTCCCGGCGCGCCTCGGGAGAGAGCGTGGGCTCGACCCCGTGGCCGTGGGTCGTCCGCAATTCCACGGACTCGAAGCCTGCCGCCGCGCACCGCTCCAGGATCGTGGCCAGGTCCCAATCCCTGGCCAAGTTATATGTCACCAGGCCCACGTGCAGCATGTACCGGATCGCCTCCCCCAACCCGCCGCCCTGACGAGTCAAGACTCCATCTTATACGCGGACCGATGCCCTCCTGCGCAGCGCGGCGGCTGCCGCGCAGGACTGTTGTTGCGGATGCGGACGGATGCCGTCGCGATGCGCATCACAGCTTGCCGGACAGAAGCAGCAGCCCGACGATCACAAACGCCAGACCGGCACCGATGTGGATCAGGCGCACCGGCACCAGGTGCCCCAGCGCATCCCCGACCAGGGTGCTGATGAGTGCGACCAGCACCAGGGCGAGCGCCGCCCCGATGAATACCGGCAGCGGCGATTGCCCGTCGGCGCTCAGCATGAGCGTGGCGAGTTGGGTCTTGTCCCCCAACTCGGCCAAAAATACCAGCCCGAAGGCCAACCAAAACCCGCGCCCGTCCCATCCCGCCATACCGGCCCACCCCGCCGCGCGCCACCACGGCCGGCCGCTTGCACCCGGCCGCTTCCGGGCCAGGCTATGGCGGGACACGCCCGACCAGAACGCGGTGCCCGCGCCTGAACTTGGCGCCGGACCGCGCGGGCTGGCGGGGCATGGTACGGCTGTGGCAACGAAACGGGATCGGCGGCGCCGGCCGCCCGACCCCCGGGAGGGTGAAAGAGGTGCAGGCGGTCGTCATGGCGGGCGGGCGGGGGGAGCGTCTCCATCCGCTCACGGCGGTCCGGCCGAAGCCACTGGTGCCGCTGTTCGGCCGTCCACTGCTCGGATATCTGGTGGGCCACCTGACATCCTGCGGTATCGCGGAGATTTTCATCACCGCCGGTCACCTCGGGGAGCAGATCGAAGCCTACATCGCGGGGCTCCCTGCGGATGCGCGCCTGCACTGCCGCGTGGAAGGGACGCCGAGGGGAACCGCTGGCGCCGTGGCCGACCTGTTGCCCCGTCTGCGCTCCCCCTTCCTGGTCGTGAGCGGCGACGCCGTCATCGACATCGATCTGGCGGCGATTCTCCGGGCCCACCGGCAGGACGGCAACGCGGTCACCCTCTGCCTGGCGCCGCCCGTGGAGCGCCTGCGCTTCGGCACGGTGGCCCTGGCGGGCCGCTGCATCCGCCGCTTCCTGGAGAAGCCGTCGCTGGCGGACCTGCTGCCAGAACTGCACATCAACACCGGCTGTTATCTGATCGACAGAGGGGTCCTGGAGGGACTGCCGCCCGAAGGCGGCGTCGACTTTGCCCTGGACGTGTTCCCCCGTCTGCTGGAACGCCGGCAGCCGCTCGGCGCTGTGCAGGGCGCGCGTTTTTGGCGCGACGTCGGCACACTGGAGGCATACCGCGAAGCCCATTTCGACGGGCTGCGGGGGATGCTGCCCTGGAGGCTGCCCGCGGCGGTGGTGCCGACGGGCAGGGCGGGTGACCTCGTTCACCTGGGTAGGGACGTGGACATCGCGGCGGGCGCCCGCATCATCGGCCCGGCGGTGATCGGCGACCGGTGCCGGGTCGGACGGGAAGCCGAAGTCACCCGCTGCGTCCTGCTGGAGGGGGCGAGCGTGGGTCCTGGCGCCACGATCCGCGACTGTGTGCTTGATCGCGGGGCACGCGTGCCGGCCGGATGGCGGCTGGCCGGCGCCGGGGTGGCCGCCGGCCGAACTGCGCTCGACCGGCACTGCCGCCGCCGCACCTACCCAGGCCGACCGACGGCGGCTGGTACGGAGCCGGAGAAGCTGCCCCAGGGGCCTCGCCCAGCAGACGAGCCGGAGGAGAGCTTCGCCGAAGCGGCTCCCGCCACCTGAGTGCCCTCCCGCGCGCCCGCGCCGGGGCATACCGCACAGCGCCCGGGGACCAGTGGACACGGGGCCGAGCGCCCCGCGCTCACCCGGCCGGCCGCTTGGCGCCACGCCCCAGAGAACGGTTGGGCAGCTGGGAACCTGCGGCGGCGCTGCCGTCGGGCATGCACCTGCGCTGCTGCGGCGGTGGTCAGGCCGTCCGGCGGCCGGGGAACGCGTTGCCCTATGACGCCGCCTCCGGGGGGACAACCGCCGCAGGTATGGGCCGCTGCCGCCGCGAACAGGGGGTGCACGGGTTAGCGACGGCGCCCGCACCTGGGGTGGAATGGTGCGTTGATTCCCCCGCAACCATTGATTCTGGTCGCCGACGACGACGAGATGATTGTACAGGTGGTGACCATCGTCCTGGAGGGCGAGGGTTACCGGGTGGTTTCCGCGCGCAACGGCGTGGAGGCCCTTGACGCCGTCGCCGCGGAACGACCGGCCCTCTTACTCCTCGATATTCGCATGCCGATCAAGAGCGGCTGGGACGTCGCCGAGGAGTTGCGCAACCAGAACAGCCCACCTCTGCCGATCGTGATGATGACCGCCACCATGGACGCGGCGCCGTGGGCGGCGGAGATCGGGGCCACCGCCTGCCTGACCAAGCCCTTCGATCTGGATCATCTGGTCGAGGTGGTACGGCGTCTCGTCCCTCGGACCGGGTGATGCGTATCTCCGGCGCGAGAGGGCTGGGGAGGGGCGGCCCCGTCGCCTCAGGTGGGATACCAGCACCGCCTCGGGAGACCGCCTGCCGCCGTGGGTCGCGCGCCTGGTCCGACACGCCGGCCGGGCCGGTTTTGCGTCCCGTCCTTCGCCGTGCGCATCCCGGTGGCAACGCCCCTGGGCCGCAGGGGCGACAGCCCATGTCCGTCCAGTGGTCGGTTCCGGTCGCGGTCAGGGGCCAAAGGGTGGCAACGCCCCAGGGCCAAGGCGCCGCATCCGGAACCGACCCGCGACGCGCGGGGATGGACACGGGCCGCGTTCGGCCGCCGGGCGGGCAGGCACCGCCTGGCGGCGGGAGCATTCATGCCATAGCACGGAACCGCCTCGCCTCATTCATCGCCATCCGGCACCGGCTCCCCCAATTCCCAGCGCAGGGCGCGTTCGACGGCGCGCCGCCAGCGGCGTGCCCGCAGGGTGCGTTCCGATGCGCCGATCTCCGGCAGGAAGCGCCGCCCGTCCCGGATCCGGCGCCGTATCTCCGCCCGATTTCGCCAGAGGCCAATCCCGGCTCCCGCCAGCAGCGCCGCGCCCAAGGCGGTGCTCTCCGGTTGCCGCGAGCGCACCACCGGGACGCCGAGCAGGTCGGCCTGGATCTGCAGGAGCAGATCGCTACGGGCGACTCCCCCGTCCACCCGCAACTCCGACGGCTGGATACCGGTCTCCCGGCACATCAGCGCGAACAGATCGCGGCTCTGGTGGGCGATCGCCTCCAGCACCGCCCGGCACAGGTGCGCCCGACCAGTCCCGCGCGTCAGACCGAGCACTGTACCCCGCGCCGCCGGATCCCAGTCCGGTCCACCCAGCCCGGTGAACGCGGGAACGAAGTATACGCCGCCGGTGTCCGGCACGGAGGCGGCCAGACGCCCGCATTCCGCTGCCTTCCGGACGATGCCGACATCCCGGAGCCATTCCACCGCCGCCCCCGCCGAGAAGACACTGCCCTCAACCGCGTATTCGGCCGCCGCCCCGTCCCAAAGGGCCAGCGTCTGCAGCAACCCGCCGCCGGCCGCCGGGCGCTCCCGCCCGGCGTGCAGGAGCAGGAAGCAACCGGTGCCGTACGTGTTCTTCACCCCGCCCGCCGCCCAGCACCCCTGGCCGAACAGGGCCGCCTGCTGGTCGCCGGCCGCAGCCGCAATCGGCGCCTCTGCGCCGAATACCCCGCCATCGGTGTGCCCGAAGTCCCCGCAGCTGGGGCGCACCTCCGGCAGCATGCCTGCGGGGATGCGCAGGCGCTCCAGAATGTCGCGGTCCCACGCCAGGCGGTCGATGTCATAAAGCAGCGTGCGGGAGGCGTTGGTCGCATCGGTGGCGTGCAGCCGTCCCCCGGTCAAGCGCCAGAGGAGCCAACTATCGATCGTACCAAAGAGGAGTCTGCCATTGCCCGCCGCCTCTCTGGCGCGCGGGACCTGGTCCAGGATCCATGCGAGCTTGGTGGCGGAGAAATAAGGATCGAGCCGCAGGCCCGTGCGGCCCGCGATGAGCGTGCCCCACCCCTCGGCCTCCAGGGCGGCACACGCCGCGGCTGTCCGCCTGTCCTGCCAGACGATGGCGTTGTGCACGGGCCGCCCCGTCTCCCGCTCCCAGACCACGGTCGTCTCACGCTGGTTGGCGATGCCCACGGCCGCGACGTCGGCTGGCCGGAGTCCGGCGGTGACCAGGGCGCTTTCCCAGGCACGGCGCTGCGTGTCCCAGATGACCTCGGGATCCTGTTCCACCCAACCGGGCCGCGGGTAGAGCGCCGGTAGCGCATACTGCCCCGTGCCGAGGACTCGGCCAGCCGCATCGAAGACGATGGCACGGGAACTGGTCGTCCCCTGATCGAGGGCCAGCAGGAAGGGTGGGAGCCTGCGGGGAGCCATTGCGCATCACCCCCCGGAATGCACGGTTCGCCTCTGCCGCGCCCTCCACCCGTTTGGCGCTTCGGAGTGCCTCCAGAATGCGGACGTGGGCAGCGCCTGCGTCGCGCGGCCGTGAGCGGAGGGTGAGGACCCAGAGAATCGTCTCCCCCCGCACGGTCCCCGGCAGCGGTGCGCCAGCCCCTTCCCTCCCTTGCGTTCACCACTTCATAGCCTGTGGGGCTGCACCGCCGTCACCCCGCCTCCAGGCCCCTCCCCGATCGCCCCCAGCTGCAGTTCGCTCAATTCCACGAAGCGCAGTCCCGGATTCTCGCCCTCGTAATACATCAATTCACGCTCGTTGGGGAACAGGACGACGGGTCGGCCGGAGCGGTCCTCACAGCGCATCACTCCGTAGGCAGCAAAGGAGGCGGCCAGGTCGGCCGGACCGTCCATCCAGCGGGCCAGGGTGTAGGGCAGGACATCGAGCCGGGTCTCGACGCCGTACTCCGCCTGCAGCCGGAACTGCACCACGTCGAACTGCAGACGCCCCACGGCCGCCAGAACGGGCTCGCGGCGCGCCGAGGCCGGCTGGTGCAGGATCTGGATGGCACCCTCCTGCTCCAATTGCTCCAGTCCACGCAGGAAGGACTTCTGCTTCTGCACGTCGACGTTGCTCAACGAGGCGAAGTGCTCCGGCTGGAAGCGCGGGAGTGAGACCGGCGTCGGCGGCGAACCGGTGAACAGAGAGTCCCCGATAGCAAAGTAGCCGGGGTTGGCCACGCCGATGACGTCGCCGGCATACGCCAGATCGACGGTCGCCCGCTCGCGGGCGAAGAGCGTGTGCGCCTGGCCAAGGCGGAGCCGGCGACCCGTGCGGCTGTGGGTAACTGGGAGGTCGCGGCTGAACACCCCGCGACCGACGCGGACAAAGGCGATGCTGTCTCTGTGCTGCGGATTCATGTTCGACTGAATCTTGAATACAAAGCCCGCGAAGTCTCCATCGGAAGCGGGGGCGGGGGACGGCGCCAACTGCACGAAGCGGTCAAGGAAGAGTTGCACGCCGAAATTGGTCAATGCACTGCCGAAGAAGACCGGCGTCTCCAGGCCCCGGTCGAAACGCCCACGGTCGAAGGCACTCAGGGCTCCATCCAAGAGTGCGACGTCATCCTGGAGACGGGCGGCGGGCCCCTGGCCGAGGATGGCGGCGACCGCCGGATCGTCGGCACCCGCCATCTGGACCGGAACCTGGCGCGATCCGTGTTCCACCCGTTCGTAGCGGTGGATCGTCCGGGTCTCGCGGTCGTACACACCCTGGAACTGCGGACCGTCGCCAATCGGCCAGTTCAGGGGCACCGCCTGGACACCGAGAGCCTGCTCGATCACGGTGAGGATCTCAAGCGGTGGCATGCTCGGGCGGTCCAGCTTGTTCACGAAGGTCAGGATGGGGATGCCGCGTGCGCGGCAGACGCGGAAGAGTTTGCGGGTCTGTTCCTCCACCCCGCGGGCGGCGTCGATGACCATCACGGCACTGTCGACGGCCGAGAGGGTGCGATAGGTGTCTTCACTGAAGTCCGCGTGGCCGGGGGTATCCAGGAGGTTACAGCGGCATCCGGCGTAATCGAAGGCCAGGACGGTCGAGCTGATGGAAATGCCGCGCTGCTGTTCCATCGCCATCCAGTCGCTCACGGCTGAGCGCTGGTTGCGGCGCGCCCGCACCGAGCCGGCCAACTGCACGGCGCCGCTGTACAGGAGCAACTTTTCGGTGAGCGTCGTCTTGCCGGCGTCCGGGTGCGAAATGATTGCGAACGTGCGCCGGCGCGCGACCTCCCGCCGGATGTCTTCCGGAAGCCCTGCCGCCACCAACCCACCCACCCCCGGAAGGCCATCTTAGCATGCAGGGCGGAGGGCCGGAGCCGCGGGAAGACCCGGGGTCAGGGACCCGGGGTGGCTGCCCCTTGCTCGGGAGGTCCACCCAGGGGGTGGAGTCGCTCCCACCGCCCGCCCCCCATCCGCAACCGGGATGCGCGAGCCGCAGCAGGCCCGGCGGGGTCTCGCGCGCCTGCTCCCCTGGAACGGCCCAGGACGGCGATCAGCCGGCGCATCGCGGGCTCGTCCAGGCGCCACTACGGCGCCCCTGTTCAGACCCGCGCCGATCCTCGCGCGGGGCGCATCCGCCCGTTTCCGGCCTCGGCCCACGGAGACAACGGGCACCGACCATCATTACCGGGCCCTTCCGCCAAAACCACGAACCCGTCGGCCCGCACACCGCCCGCTCGCAGACCGGGCACGGGAATGGGCCGGTGCGCGCCCTGTCGCGCACCGGCCCATTCCGGGACTTTGCCGCTCAGGCCTGCGCCACGGCACGCGCGGCGGCGACCTCCATCGCCGCGTAGGGCTTGACCGTCACGCCTTCGAGCTTGGGCCGCACGCCGTACACCATCCAACCAGGCCGCCCCATGGCCTGGCCGCCGGTCTGCAGGTTGCGCGGATTCCGGTAGCCGACCCGCACGAACCGTCGCCAATGGGGCGTCCGGTTAACCGCCGAGCCGTGGATGGTATGGATGCTGAACAGCACCACGTCCCCGGCCGCCGCCGGGCACGACACCGCCGTCTCGAACGGGTACTGGTCCGGAGGCAGGTGCGGCGAGCCCTCCCGCACATGCGGCAGCGCCCCCAGCTTGTGGCTGCCGGGCACGAACTTCAGACAGCCATTCTCCTCCGTCCCCGCGTCGATGTGCAGAATCGCATCGATGTAGGCACCGTCGCTGTGCGGGTAAAAGGGATGGTCCTGGTGCAGCGGGAATGGCGTGCCGAACTCTGGCCCCTTGGCATGCAGGGTCATATGGTGGAACTCCACCTCCGGGCCGATCAGGTCCGCCACCGCCCCAGCCAGCCGAGGATGCAGAATCGCCCGCGCCAAGGCCGCCGAATATAATTGCATCTCGTGCGTCGCCGCCAACTGCGACTTCTCGTTCTCTTCCTTGGACAGGTACTGCTGACGCCACGGCCCGCTCCATCCCTTGCCCGGCACCACGAACCGATCGATCACGTAATCCAGTTCCTGGCTGAGCGCCGCCAGTTCCTCCGGTCCGAACACGCCCTCCAGGCGCAGATAGCCGTTGTCGGCAAACAGGGTCGTCTGGGCGGCTGTCAGCACACCCGGAGCGCTAACCGTCATCTCCATGGCACCAGATACCCCCCTGCCTTCTGCTGTGTCGACGGAGCATCCGCCAGACCCACACATCACCGGCGCAGCGATCACTTCCCCGCGGGGCGCACCCCTCCCGCGCCGTCCCGGAGGACGCACCCCAGGCATCGACAGCACTCATCCGGCATGGTGCCCCTTGGGATCGAGCCGGTGCGTCTCGGTGGGCGTCACCGCCATATCCTCGCCGTCCGCCATCATCGTCGGCGCCGCCTCCCCCGGCAGCACGGATGGCCCGGGGCACGTGGCGGCGCATGGCGTGCCGAAGCGCGGCTGGGCGTACGGCAGGTGCGTGCGTCCGCGCGCCAAGATGTGCTGGCCGTTCCCTCCACCCCACTCGGTGTAGGATCTGGCGTTCGCGTAATGGCTGACAAACGACCGCCGGAACCGGTCAGCCGTGAGATTCGCCAGTGAGCGGTGCAACACGTGGCCGCCGAAGAACACCACGTCCCCGGGATCGGCGGGCACCGCCACCTCTCCCCCGGGGTATCTGCGCACCACCGGCATCAACCCGTTCTTGCTCTCGTCGCTGTCGCTGTGGTGGGCGGAGGCGATCACCTGCAATCCGTCCAGTTCACCGAGCGGATAGTGGGCGAGGCGGTTCTTCTCGCTGGGATGGACGGGCTCGTGCTGACTGCCCGTCAGAAAATGCATGCAGCCGTTGTCCTCGTCCGCGCGGTCGATGGCCAGCCAGGCCCCGCAAAGGCTGTCGGGCAGGGTCGGGATGTAGTAGGAATCCTGGTGCCAGCCCTGTCCGTCCGCGCCCGGCGGCTTCAGGAAGAGCATGGTCTGCATCGCCAGCACCTCGGGACCGATGAGCGCCTCCAGCACATCGAGAATCCGGGGGTGCAGCAGGAAACGCTCGTGGATCTCCAGGCGGCGATGGAGCATGTGAATGCGGACATAACGCCGCTCCAGTTCCCCGACCCGGGTGGGATCGAGGATCGCGGAGTGCGACGCCGCTCCGGCGCTAGGGGCCCGGCCGATCCCCTCCAGTTCGAGGCGCCCGTGCACGATGTCGTCGGTGTGCGACTTCAGCTCCTGGACGTCCTCGGGCGGCACGAGACCCTTGACGACGAGCCAGCCCTGGGTGCGGAAGGTCACATACTCCTGGACGCTGGTCCGGTAACGCGCGTACCGGCGCGGACCCACCTGGACCGTCGCGGCCATCGCCCTGCCTCCCCCTTGTCGAAATCCCCCCAGACTGGCGGCGACCGTGGCGCCCCCATCCCGCCCGAGCCGGGAGGCGGCACCGGTCGGGGTGCCCACCGACGCCGCGGACGCGGGTCTGAGGGATGTCGCAGCGGCCCGCCGTACTCCATCACTCCCTTGGCCTGAAGGCGGCAGGCAACGGTCCGGATGAAGGTCGGCCACAGGTCCACCCCCCTGGGACGCCGCCAGCGCCGAACGGCCGGCACCAGACACCAGAACGGCCCTAACCACCGACCCAAACATCCGCCCACAGTGTAGTACGGACGGACGGGGTGAAACAGTGACGCGATGCGCAGGAATGTGGACGATGTGCGCAGGTTACTCCCCGTAGTAGTGCACGTTGCAGGGGAAGTGCGGAACTTCGGCGGGGCCCTGCTCCAGGGATGCGCCCGAGGGGTGTGCCGCCGTGGATCCGGCGGCGGGCAGTGATGCCCGTCCAGCGTACTGGCGCCGGTAGGCGCTGGGCGTCAGGCCCATGTGCCGGCGGAAGAAGCGGCTGAAGTAGCGGGGATCCGGCAGGCCGGCGACCTCGGCGGCCGCGCCGACGGCGCCGCTGCCGTGGATGAGCGCCATACAGGCACGTTGCATGCGCAAGCCGTCCACCCATTGCTGCGGCGTGACGCCGTGGACCTGCCGGAAGATGCGCTCAAGGTGGGCCAAACTGACGCCAGAGGCCTGTGCCGCACGGCCCACAAGTCCTCGCTCGCCAAGGTGCCGGCTGATGTAGTCCTGGGCTGCACGTACAGGCCTGAGACCGCGTGTGGCCGGGGGTGGCGCGGGTCGGACGGCGGCGGCGGCCTCCTCAAAGATGGCCGCCACCGCCAGCATGTGCGTTGCGGCCGCCCAGCGCCACGCGCTGCCGCGCAGCCAAAGTGCCGCGACCAGGTGGCGGAGGTGCCAGCGCAGCACCACTGCATGGGGCCCTGCCGCGAGAAAGGCAGGCCAGCGCCAGGGATCCAGCGGATCGTCCGGTTCGGTCAGCGAAGCAGCGCCCTCGCGGTGCCAGTCATGATGGCAGAACAGGAGACGCACACGGGTCCGGCCATCATAGATCAACGCGTGCGGCTCGCCCGGCCGGCAGTAGAAGGCGTCGCCCGGGCGCAGCACGTGGCACCGCCCAGCGATCTCCAGGGTGACGCCCTCGCCTAGGTTTTGCACCACCTCATACTCGTTCAACTCGCGGTCCAGGCGCGCCATCGGGAACACAATGTCATCCTCGCCTGCAAAGCGGATGATCGGATGCAAACGGACGCAGCCATCCGCAGGGGCCGGCCGCGCCAGCGCCCCTCCCCGAGGAACTGAGGGCGTATCTTCCCCGCCGTACTTCTCTCGGTCAGCGGAGATGTCCCTGCGCGCCACCACGCTCCGCCAGTCCCTTCAACCGTCGCTGCGGCCCGCCCGGCGGCACAGCCCGCCGCCGGGCCCACGTGCACACAGCGGCCGCGGCAGGTGCGGGTCCCCCGGGGCTAGAATCCGGGCCGCGATCCGCACCGGGACCGGCCCCGGGCAACCAGTCCGGAGGAGGACCGTATGCACGTCGCCGTAACGGGCGCCGCCGGCGGAATCGGCCGCTGGGCGGTGCGAGAACTCCGCGCCGCGGGCCACCGCGTGCTGGCCGTCGACCGGAGGGCCTCCGACCAGGTGGAGGATCTGACCGTTCTCGACCTTGCGCAACCGGAGGCCGTGATCGACGCCTTCCGGGGCACGGAGGCCGTGGTCCACCTCGCCGCCGTGCCGGGTCCGCGGCTACCGCCGTGGAGCACGTTCGACCCGAACGTCACGACCACCTACCATGTGCTCGAAGCCGTCCGCGAGCACCACATCCCTCGCGTCGTCCTGGCCTCCAGCATCTGGGCCTACGGCTACAACCCGCCGGCAGAACGGCGGATCCCGGCGCGCGCGCCGCTGGCGGAAGACATGGTCGTGTGCACGACCAACTGCTACGGCTTGAGCAAGCGCCTGCTGGAGCACCTTGGCGGGGAATACGCCGCGGCGACCGGCAGCCAGGTGGTCTGCATGCGCTACCCCTGGGTAGCGCAACCGCAGCAACTCGCTCCGGTGCGGGACGACGGCGACCTGGGGCAGCGGGCCGAACTCTGGTCGTACGTGGAGGTGCGCGACGTCGCCCTGGCCTGCCGACTGGCAGTGGAACGCCAGGGACTCGGCTTCGCGGTGCTCAACATCGGCGCCGCGGACACCCGCAGCGCGACCCCGTCGGAAGAACTCGTGGCCCGCTACCTGCCGCGGACCGAACTGGTCCGGCCTGTGCCAGGCCACGCGGCACTGTACGGCATCGAGCGCGCGTGCGCCCTGCTCGGCTACAACCCGCGGCACACCTGGCGTACGCTCTAGTGCTGTTGTCGACGAGCCGGCCGGACAACGGCCTGGAACCTCACACCCGTTCCACCGGCTCGGGCGCGCCCGCATGCAGGAGCGAACGCTCCGCGGCCAGGGTCACGGCCAGGGTCTGCGCGGCGTCCGCGTACGGGGACAGCAGGCCCGATGCGTCCCCTGTGCGCACCGCCTGCAGAAACGAGCGGACGATCGCGTCGAAGGGATCGAGGTTGGCCCGCTCCGCGACCTCCCGTCCGTCCACCCAGGCCTGGAAGCTCCCGGCGCAGTTGTACCGCACCAAGCAATGCCCTGCGACCAGTTCCAGATCCGCGCGTCCCCCGCGCTCTGCGGCACAGCAGGAGGCGATGTTGCCGACGGCCCCGCTCCGAAAGCGGAGATTGCACACAGACGCGTCCTCGACATCGAGCCCCGGCACGTTGGTCAAGATCCGCCGGCCGCCAAGGCAAGAAACGGTCTCGATCTCCCCGGCGAAGAAGCGGGCAAGGTCAAAGATGTGCGTTGTCTGCTCGACCATCTGCCCACCCGATTGCGCCTTCACCCGCCACCACGGGGTCCCGGGCAGCCCGTGGATGTAGGTCCCGAGAACCAGTCCGAGTTCTCGGTCCGCCAGGAGCGCCTGGATCTGGGCATTGATGTCCCGATAGCGCCACATGTAGCCGGAGCAAGCCAGGAGGCCGCCCCGGCGCGCGACCTCGATCACCCGCCGCGCGTAACCCAGCTCCAGCGCCACCGGCTTGGCCACGAAGAGGTGCGCGCCCCGTTCCAGCGCCGCCACCTCCTGCCCCTCGTGCGCGAACGGGGGAACGCAGACGAACACCGCGTCGTACGGGCCCGCCTCCAGGCACCGTCGCCAATCCGTATACACCTGCGCCGCGAACGGCGCTGCCGCCTTCGCCGCCCGCTCCTCGACCAGGTCACAGGTCGCACCCACGGTCGCGCGCCCTGCCGCCTGCTCCGCGCCCAGTGTGCGCAGGTACCTCCCCGCGATGCCACCGGTTCCGATGAACGCCACCCGGAGCATCCACAGTCCCCCCTGATCCGGACCGCTCCATCTGCCAGCCGGCGAAGGACCAGCGCCTCCGCGGGACCGGACAGGGATCAGTCCGCCGGATCCCGGCAGTCCAGTTCCACCGCCGCAAAACCCAGTCGGGGCGCAGCCGCATCGGTTCCGCCCCGACCACGCCCCAGACGGCCTTGGTCACCGCACAACGCACACCCACCGGCCCCCCGGCCTGTGGGGACTTCGGGAGGCTTCCCCGCCTTCCTCCGGGGAACACGCCGGTCCTGCATCTGGACAGGGACGGCTGGCGTGCCGGCTCCAAGCCCGCGCATGCGCTCCGGTATGCCCGCCGCTGCCTCCTCCGGTCCGGCCGTGCCGGGAAGGGGGTGTTGGAGGCCAGGCGCCCGCAGGGCCCGACGACAACGGCGGTGGTGTGTCCGCGCCCCGGGTCAGCGCCAAGCCCAGCACCGGACCGCACCGCATGGAGGAACAGCGCGCCGCGCACCGTATTCAAGACCGGGCCGGCGCGCCGGACGTTCGGTTCGGTCCGTTCACCGGAGGGCGACCCGGCCCGGTCCCCGGTTCGCCCTCCGGTGGGGTCGGCACGCAGTCTGCGGTATCCCAGCGGCCGACACCCGCCGCGACCATCCAACCCTAAAGGGGGATACGCGCATGCAGGCCATCCGCGTGCATGCCTTCGGCGGACCCGAAGTCCTCCGGCTGGAGGAGATACCGGATCCCACGCCCGGTCCGGGTGAGGTGCTCATCCGCCTCGCGCTCGGCGCCGGGCTCCGTCACCGGACGCTGGTGCCCGTGGTCGGCCCGAGCTTCCCGCTGCGGAACGCCAGCGCGGCCCACGCGGCGGTCATGTCGCCTGGAGCCCGGGGCAAGGTGGTCCTCAGCGTGCCGTAGGTGGGCACTGCCCTCGCCCACCGGCCGGGGAACAGATCGCCCGGATGGCAGCGCAGTGCGAGTTGGCTACCCCCCCGCATCCTGCCAAACGCCGGCATACGCGCGGCGTACAGATCTCCTGGTCCGTCGATCAAGTTTTGTCTCGCTGCGTCGAGCGCCGACAGCAGCGTGCCGCTCAAGTCCTGGCGCCATTGGCGGATGCGGCGCCCTCCACCTGGGCCGTAACGGCCTCGCCCGCTGACCGCTACCCCGAGACGGTGCCGTTCCGTTGGCGACGGTCTGAAGCTGCTGAGGCGGTGGGAGGTCCCGGTCATCGCCCCGGCCCTCCCACCGCCTCCAGCACCTCCACGCACCGCGCGCAGAGACCGGTTGCGGCATCCGCCGCCGGGCGGTGCCGCCAGCAGCGGGGACAGCCCGGAGAGGCGGCCGGCGCGACGGCGACGGCCGCCTCTCCGGGCGCCAGGCGCACGTCCGACACCAGCAGCAGATCCGCCAGTTCCTCCGCCAGTGGCTGCAGCAGGCGCAACTCGGCCTCCGGCAGGGTGGCGGTCACGTCGGCCTCCGCCGCTTTACCGATCCGCCCGGCCGCGATCTCTGCCTCAACCGCGCGGGCCACGGTCGCACGGAGGCGGAGCACTGCGGTCCAGCGCTCGTCTCCCTCCGGGGATAGGTACACGTCCTCCGACTCACGCCACAGTAGCAGATGCACCGAATCCGGATCCCCCTCGCGCTTGGGCAGATGCCCCCACGCCTCGTCCGCCGTGTGGGGCAGGATGGGAGCGATGACGGTCAGCAACCCGCGCGCCACCTCGTACATCGCCGCCTGCGTGGCCCGCCGCTCCCGAGCGTCCGGGGCGGAACAGTACAACCGGTCCTTGGCCACGTCCAGGTAGAAGTTCGACAGATCCTGCACGCAGAAGTCGTTCACCAGGTGATAGACGGAGTTGAACCGATACTGGGCGTATGCCTCGTAGGCCAGGCGCTTCATTCTGTGCAGCCGCTCCACTATCCACCGGTCACCTTCCGGCAACCCGTGCAGGGACATGGCGCCCGCCGGCCCGAAGTCGTTCAGATTCCCCAAGAGGAAGCGCACCGTGTTCCGCACCTTGCGGTAGACCTCACCAACCTGCCCCATGATCTCCTGGCTCACCCGCACGTCAGCGGTGTAATCGACACTCGCCACCCACAGCCGCAGGATGTCCACACCCCACCGCTGCAACAGTTCCGATGGTTCGATGACGTTCCCGAGCGACTTGTGCATCGCCCGGCCCTGCCCGTCGAGCACCCAGCCGTGGCAGACCACGCCCCTGTACGGCGCCTGTCCCCTGGTGGCGACAGAGGTGAGGAGCGAGGATTGAAACCACCCGCGGAACTGGTCCGGCCCCTCCAGGTAGAGGTCGGCCGGCCAGCGGAGCGCCGGGTTACGGTCCAGCACCGCAGCGTGCGTGGTGCCGCTGTCAAACCACACATCGAGGATGTCCTCGTCCTTGCGCACGTTCCGGCCGCCACAACCGGGACAGGCGACCCCGTCGGGCAGGAAGTCCGCCGCCGGCCGCTCCCACCAGGCGTCGGCGCCAGAAGCACGCACGATAGCCGCGATGTGGTCGAATACTTCCGGCTGCATCAGCGGCTGCCCGCAGTCGGCGCAGTGCAGGACCGGGATCGGCACGCCCCAGACGCGCTGCCGCGACAGGCACCAGTCGGCGCGTCCGCGCAACATGTCGACCATGCGCTGCTGCCCCCAGGCCGGGTGCCAGGCCACCCGCCGCGCCGCCGCCACCGCCAGCTCGCGGAAGGCGCCGACGTCGCAGAACCACTGCTCGGTGGCCCGCCAGAGCACCGGCTTCTTGCACCGCCAGCAGTGCGCGTACTCGTGGCGGATGGTCTGCGCCGCCCACAGCGCCCCCCGCTCACGCAGGATCTCGATGATCCGCTCGTTGGCCTCGGCGTAGAACAGGCCGGCCACCGGCCCCCCTTCTGGGCCGAAGCGCCCGCGCGCGTCCAGCGGCTGGACGACGGGCAGCCCGTACCTCCGGCCGGTCTCGAAGTCCTCCCGACCGTGTCCAGGCGCGGTGTGCACGAGTCCGGTGCCCTCGTCGGCGGCGACGTAGTCCGCCATGACGATGGGGCTTTTGCGCTCCAGGAAGGGATGCGCGCAGACGACGCCCTCAAGGTCGGCCCCGCGCACCCGCGCCAGGATGACGGGTTCGCGCCCGTCCTCGTCCGAGGCAGAAGCCAAAATGGCCGCGACCCGTGTCGCGGCACAGAGGACGGGCCCGCGCGCAGTGGCCACCACCACGTATTCGAGGTCCGGGTGCACGGCGACGGCCAGGTTGGCGGGCAGGGTCCAGGGCGTGGTCGTCCAGATCGCGACGGAGGTGCCTGCGGGCAGGCGGCCCAGGCTGTCCTTCACCGGAAAGAGCACGGTGATCGCCGGGGACTGGTGATCGTGGAACTCCACCTCCGCCTCGGCGAGTGCGGTTGTGCAGTCGGCGCACCAGTAGACCGGCCGCAGGCCCCGGTAGACCAAGCCCTTGGCGGCCATCCGGCCGAAGACGGCGATCTCCTCCGCCTCGAAGGCCGCATCGAGGGTGACGTAGGGATGGTCCCAGTCGGCGAGGATGCCCAGGCGCGCAAACTGCGCGGTCATCGCGTCGAGAAAGGAGAGGGCGAACTCCCGGCAGCGGCGGCGGAGTTCCAGCGCGTTGGTCTTGGTCCGGTCCAGCCTGTATTTCTTCAGCGCCTGCAACTCCACCGGCAGGCCGTGGGCGTCCCAGCCCGGTACGTTGGGGGCGTCTTCCCCGATCATGGTGTGGAAGCGCACGACGAAGTCCTTGAGGGACTTGTTCAGGGCGGTACCCATGTGGATGTTGCCATTCACGTACGGCGGGCCGTCGTGGAAGATGAACTTGGGGGCTCCGCGCCGCGCCGCGCGGATGCGCGCGTAGAGGCGGGATTCCGCCCAGGCCTTCTGCATCAAGGGCTCGCGGCGTGGGAGGTCGGCCTTCATCGGGAAGGGTGTCGAAGGCAACGTCAGAGTGCCGCGGTAATCCACCAGACCCTGACCCGGCAAAGACCCCGTTTCCGGCTCCTGGGAGGAGGTGGGCGGCTGCGGCACCGGGAGACTCCCCTTTCCGGCGCTCCACAGGGTAACAAGACGCATGCCGGGGGCGCAAGCGGGCCTGGAGTGTTCCGCGGCACGCCTCCACATCCTGCAGCGGAAGACGCGGGGCACGATCGGGCCGCCGCCGGTCACCGGCCGCGACAGCGCGGCGTCATGTGGGGGGTGGGGCGTCAGGATCGGGAGCATGCGCAATCTCACCCCAATACCCGACCAACCTTGTCCCCACCAGAACGGGTACGATACGCTCCTGGGCCCTCCACACCGTGCCGTCGGGTCGCCGATTCTTGAAAGTGCCCTGCCAGGGTGCTCCGCTGCCGAGTGTGCTCCACATATCCCGGTACACTTCCTGGGGCGTCTCCCCGGCGCTGTTGACCCCCGGTTTCTTCGCGGCCAATTCGGGCCAGCTTCGTCCCGTAAGACGCTCGTATGCCCGGTTGACTGCAACGATCCGGCCTTCCGAACTGACCAGCACGGCCGCCGTGGGCCAACGATTCCACAGCGCCCGAGCGGCATCCCCGAGCCATCCCAACCGCGCTTCGGGGACCTGGTCCTCAGACGGTGAAGATTCCGTATCCGTCTCCATTCCGTGGACGACCCGGTTCTTCCCCTGGCGTTTGGCGACGAGCAACGCCTGGTCCGCGCCACGAGCCGTATCCAAGATCAACGGCCCCTCGGCCGATCCCATGGACACCCCGAGCCGGATAGGGCCGGACGGCAACTCATAGGCTCGGTCCGTAACCGCGCGGTGCAACCGCGCCACCACTTCCTGCCCACCCGCACCGGACACCCCGGGAATCCAGACCATGAACTCGTCGCCGCCCGGACGCACCAAGGCGTCCCCTTCCCCCAATTCCGCGCGCAGGCGGCCCGCGAAGGCCATCAGGACCTGATCGCCGACGTCGTGTCCCCACGTGTCATTGAGCCACTTGAAGTCATCGAGGTCGCAGGCCACGATCAGGCCGCCATCGCGCGGGGACAATCTGCGGAGCCAGCTTTCCAGGCCGTGTCGGCTCAGGGCGTCGGTGAGTGCGTCGTGCTCTGCGCGGTAGACCTCGTGCAGCCAGCGCTGCTCGCGATCGGCGCGTCTGACAATGTACCCCGCCAGCATGAGGGCGGCGGTGGCCGAGACGATCAGATCGTGGAGAGGATCATGGTTGTATCCCATGACGGTCATGGTCAGACCGACGACAATCACGTAGATGGCCGCCATGTACCCGATCCACCGGCCGCGGCGGACCGTCAGCGCCAGCACCACGGCCATGGCGAACAGGAAGAGAATATCGAGACCGGTGCGCGCCGACCACCTGAACTGGTGCAGCGATTGGGCGAGTGCCGCCACCAGCACGGCGGCACTGCCCAGCAACTCCCATACCCTGGACGAAATGAGCAACCAGTTGGCAACCAGGGCCACGGACAGGATCGCGAAGGGCACGCCGATCCCGCCCCAGAAGATGACCATCAATAGAGCGAACGGTGCCCCCAGCGCGAGCGCCGCCGGGCTCCACGCCGACCAGCGGCTGCGTACCACCAGCGCTTCCCATTCCCACACGCCGATCAGCAGAGTGGCAAGCAACACCCCATGGACAACAGACGGAGGCAACATGCGGACCACGGTGCTATAGTTCATCTGGATCTCCCCATTCGCTTGGTCGCCTCCGTCTTTGCCGTCCACTGCTGCGCCACATGCGATCTGGTCCTCCCTAGTACTGCCCTCCGCACTGGTAGCAGTTGGCGCCGGCGACGGTCCGGAACATTGGCTCAGAGATCGGAAAGGCGGCCCCAACGGGTGTGAACGGACGGGCAGACCCGCTTCGCCGCTTCATGAGCCCCACCTCGGCCCGGGCCTTACCAGTGCGGAGGACAGTACTAGTGGCGCGTCCAGCAAGTCCTGACCATCGCCAAGGGGCACGGGGCACCGTCGCGGGGTAGCGGTCATCGGGCGCGGCCGTTACGGTCCAGTTGGAGGGCGTCGCATCCGCCATTGGCGCCAGGACTTGAGCGGCATGCTGTCGTCGGCGCTTGACGCAGCGAGACAAAATGTGATGGACTCGCCACTCGCCCGCATTGCACGCAGCCAGATCTGCCTTTGCCGCCGTGCCGCTGCGCGGACTCGCGCGCACCTCACGCGACGGGACTCCACCGGCCACAGGGGCGTCCGCAGCTCGGCGGACCCAGCACTGGTCCGGCCAGGCGGTCGCTGGATCGCGCGCCCTGAGCCCGACCGCACCAAACCCGACAAACCCGAGCCCCTCGTCCAAGCGGGGCATGTGTTGCCTAATCCCCCGCGCCGGTGGCGCGTGCCGCGGGCAGGATGTCAGCGCGGCGCAGGCATGCCGGCAACCACCCGCTGGAGGGCTCCGACCACGCCCGGATCCCACCAGCCCCGTCCGGCCTCAGTGCTGAGAGCCGTCGGGGCTTCGGCCGGGGACGGGCGATGAGACCGCGGACACTGCGGGAGCCGCGCCCACTTCCACCGCCCTCAACCGCTCCCGTCGCTCAGCGCAGGCGGTGGTGGCAACCACGGGGATGCGGCGCATCCAGACGTCCGCCCGCACCTGCTCCAGCACGACGAACCCGTCGGTGTCCGGCATGCGCAGATGAAGGACTACGACGTCTGAGGCGTGTTCGGATATGGCGGGCAGCGCCGCCGCGGCACCGCCGGCGGATGGGAGCCTGTAGCCGTCCGGACCCAGTATTCCGCGCAGCAACTGCACCTGCACCGCCTCGTCGTCCACAAGCAGAACACGTGCCGGCTGCTCGTCAGGAACGGTTTGGAGAGACACCGTCAACGGCAGTGCGGGCTCATCCGAACCGGCGGGCAAGGCGGCTTGGTCCGTGGTCACGCCACATGCACCACTCGGCGGGCGAGGCAGTCGATGACGGTGACATCCCACCAACCGGCCGCCGCTTCCTGCGCCAGAATCCGCATGGCCTCTGCGGGGGACAGGGCAGCCCGATACGGCCGGTGGGTCGTCAGGGCGTCGAAGACATCCACCACCGACAGGATGCGCACCAACAGAGTAATCTCCCCCCCGCACAGGCTGTCAGGGTAACCCGATCCGTCCAGATGTTCGTGGTGGTGGCGAATCAGCGGCAGCACGGCCGCCATGCTGCCCAGTGGCTGCAGAATCGACTCGCCGATCAGGGGATGGGTGCGCAGCGCCGCACGCTCCGCAGCGTCAAGGGGGCCCGGCTTGAGCAGAATCGCGTCCGGAATGCCGATCTTGCCGATATCGTGGAGGGTGGCGCCCAGTCCCAGGATCCGAAGGTCATCCGCTCCCAACCCGAGTTCCCGCCCAACGGCTTCGGCCCGCTGGGTCATGCGCTCGCAGTGCTCGCCCAGATTCGGATCGCGCGCCTCCACGGCCCTGGCCATCGTCACGAGTACGTTCTCCGCACACTCCAGTTGATTGATGTGCTGCCGCAGGCGCAGCAGTGCCCGCACCCGGGCCCGCAGCTCGACCCGGTCCACCGGCTTGGTCAAGAATTCGTCCGCGCCGAGTTCGATGGCGCGCAATCGCTCGTTGCGCTCGGTCAAGCCGCTGACCACGATCGTCGGTATCAGGCGCGTGGCCGGGGTTGCCTTCAGCCCGGCCAATACGGTGAACCCGTCCACGCCTGGCATCACAAGGTCGACGACGACCAGATCGGGGGGGCACTGCGCGATCGCCCGGATGGCGGAGGAGCCGTCGCCGACCAGGACCAACTCGTGGCCTTCCGGCGCCAAGAGCGCCCGCAGCAGTTGCAGGTTGTCAGGATCATCGTCCACCAGGAGTATCCGAGCCATGCGCATCATCTCCACCACTGGCTCCCCGGCCTGCGAGCGCCGCGTGCACGCGTTCGGCAAAAGCGCGCGTATTCAGCGGCTTGGTGAGGTAGTCGACGCAACCCGCCCTCAGGGCCCGCTCCCGATCGCCCGGCATCGCGTACGCGGTCAGGGCGAGTGCGGGAATGCCGGCAGAGGCGCCGCCGGATGTGAGGTCGTCAAGGAGCGCCAAACCGTTGCCGTCCGGCAATCCGAGATCCAGCAGGACCAGATCGGGACGCGTCTGCCGAAGACGCTCCCTGGCTTGGGCCAACGACGTGGCTTCGGCGACGCGGTACCCGGCGCGGGTCAGCAGTGCCCGTGTCAGGCAAAGGTTCATTTCGTTGTCTTCAACCACCAATATCAGGGGGACGCCCTGCTCTGGCATCGCCACCATCTCCGGTCAACCCGAGTCGGTCAGAGATGTCGCCGAGCCATCGGAGCAGATCGATCCGGCCGAGCGCACCTTTGCCCGCAACCGCCAGGACGCGGCCATTGAGGGCCCGCTTGTCCTGTTCACTGAGTTCGCGCGCGGCCAGCACCATGACCGATATATCGGCTGTGGCAGGGTGCGCTTTGAGTCGGGTCACAACATCGGGACCACTCATGTCTGGCAACAGCAGACTCAGCAGGATCAGATCCGGAAGATGGCGTTCCGCCAATTCCAGCCCTTCCACCCCGCACGCGGCGCTGATGACCTGAAAACCTTCCGGCCGCAGGATGCCAGAGATCAGGCGCAGCGTGTGGGGATCATCGTCGATCACCAGCACGGTGACCGGCTGGTGCTTGACCTTGGTGGTGAAGGTATACCGGCCAAGCCGCTGCAGGAGCGCCCGGCGGTCCACGGGCTTGACGAAGTAGTCGGTGGCGCCGAGGGCGTAACCGAGTTCCTGGTCGTCAACCACCGAAACGATCACCACCGGAATGTCCCGCGTCGCCTCCTCCACCTTGAGCGCACGCAGCACCTCCCAGCCGTCCAGACCCGGCAGCAGCACGTCCAGGGTAATCAGCGCCGGCTGCAGGTCTCGGGCCTTGGCGAGGGCGGATTCCCCGTCCTCGGCCACCGCGGTGCGGTAGGTGCCCTGCTGGAGAGTGCGGCAAAGGAGGTGCGCCGCACGGGGATCGTCCTCCACCACCAGGATCAGCGGGCCGCGGCCGCCGGCCTGGCCCGGCTGCGGCTGTCCCGGCGCGGGCGGCGCGGGGTCGGCTGCGGGCGCAGGCCGCATGCCGGGCAGATGGAAGCAGAATCTGCTGCCCTGCCCGAGGTTGCTCTCAACCCAGATGCGGCCCCCGTGCAGTTCCACGAACCGCCTCGCCAGGGCCAACCCGAGACCTGTGCCTTCATGCCGCTGGCCCTGGGTCGGCCGCACCTGTTCGAACTCGCCGAAAATACGTTCGAGGTCGTCGGGGGCGACGCCGGGCCCGGTGTCGGTCACCGTGACCGTCACCCCGTCGAGCCACGCCTCGGCCGCGACCGTCACCTGCCCGTCATCCGGGGTGAACTTGATGGCGTTGGACAAAAGGTTGTACAGGATTTGTTTGAGCTTGTTCGGATCAGCCTCGACCGTGCCGGCGCCCGCCATCTTCAGGGCGATGCCCTTGCGCGCGGCCAACGGGGCGATGGTCGCCAGCACGGCCCGCACCGCGGCCGCGATGTCCACGCGTTCGGGGCGCAGTTCCATCCGCCCCGCTTCCACCTTGGACAGATCGAGGACGTCGTTGATCAGGCCCAGCAGGTGGCGTCCGGCGCTGTGGATGTTCTCCAGATACTGCTGACGCGTGGCCGCGTCCAGGGCGCCGATCTCGTCCAGAAGCAGTTCGGAGAAGCCCAGGATGACATTGAGCGGTGTGCGCAGCTCATGGCTCATGTTGGCCAAGAATTCACTCTTGGCGCGGCTCGCCCGCATCAGTTCGGCATTCGCCGCTTGGAGACCGTCGGCGTTCCGGCGCGCCTCTGCGAACAGCCGCGCGTTGTGCAGGGCGACGGCCGCCTGTCCGGCGAGGGCTGAGAGCGCCAATTCGTCTGCCGCGGTAAAGGCAGAGGATCCTCGCTTCTCCGTCACATACAGGGTGCCGAGCACGCTCCGGCCCATCGACACCGGCACCCCGAGGAACCCACGCATGACCGGGTGGTTTGGGGGGAATCCCACCGCTTCCGGATGCGAGGAGACATCGGTCAGTCGGAGCGGCCGCTGCTGCCGAACGACCACGCCCAGAACCCCGCTCAGGCCGGTCGGCGGGGACCCGATGCGCGCCTGCTCGTCTCGGCTCAGTCCCGCAGCGGCGAATCGTTCCAGCGCCCCCTGCGCGTCCACGATGCGCAACGCCGCGTAACGCGCCCCCACCACCGCCCGGGCCGCCTCCACGATGCGGTCCAGGAGATGGTCCACGGACAATTCGGAGGTGAGCCATAGGGCCGCCTCGTGCAGGGCGGCCAGTTGTTCGCCCCGCTGCCGTGCTTCCCTGTACAGGCGGGCGTTCTCCAACGCCATGGCCACCTGCCCCGCCACCGTACAGGCCATCTCCACCTCTTGAGCGGCGTAGTCCCGCCGCCGCCGGGTCAGCAGCGCGAGGACGCCCACACCGCGCCCGGCCGCCAGCAGGGGGACCGCGAGCAGGGAATGGTATCCGAGCTGCCGGGCCTCGTCACGGCGCTGATAACGCGCTTCGGTGGTGACGTCCGATGTGAAGATCGGCTTGCCCGTGCGTAACGCTTCACTGATCAGCCCCGACGCCAGCGATAATTTCGCGGCTCGGAGCCCCTCTGCTGCGGGCCGAAAGATTCGACGCACCAAGCCCGCGGAACCCCCGCCGCCCTCCACAAGGAAGATCTCGCCGAAATCCGCCTCGCTGAAAGCCAAGACCGCATCGAGCGCATCGCGCAGCAAGCCGTCCACGTCAAGCGGGCGGAGCAGAGCCGCCGCCACCCTGCTCAGCGCCTCCATTCTCGCGGTCTGACGCCGTTGGTCGCCGGCGGCTTCGTCCGGATGGTCGGCCAGCGAACCGTCCCCCCTCCCCGTCACGCCAGGGCGCTTGCGGCTGCAGGCGCCCTTGTTGCCCTCCAGGGACGCGGCATTGGACAAGAACCCACCATCCACCTGCGAAAGTGCGGGACGGCCCCTGTGAGCGCGGGGAACGAACACCTTCCGCTCCAGTCCGGCCTGCACCGGGGCAACGGGACTTCATGCCATGCGCCGCGTCGGGGTTGCCCGCAACACGGCTGCCAAAGGGCCCCACCACGTGGGGCCCGCATGCGTAGCCGCAGTCCGCCTTTCCTGAACGGCAACGCGCCGCACCTCCCGCCAGTCCGATCCCGTACCGCTCCGGTCCGTCGCGACGGGGCCGGAACCGGGCCCAGAGCCACGGCGTCAGAGCCGTGGTAGAACCCCCGGCACCCGCGTTGGCCCACGGTGCCCGGTGGCGGGCGCGGCCCCGGCCCACGCGCCGCACCTGGGAAACGTCGTCCCACGTCCTGGCATTGACGACGGAGGTTCCAAGTTCGGTTGCTTCGTGTATGCTCGCAATCGGGCAGGCGCGTCGGCTGCCTATGAAGGGGATGCATCGCCGCGGACCGTGCATCGGTTTTGCGCCGGAGACCGGCCGGACGCAGATCCGTCCACTTCGTGGACCGTGGGAACAATGCCGGCGGCTTCGGTCGCCGCACGGCGGTGGTCACGTTTTGGGGCATCCTCTGCCTGGGCGTCCTGACCGCCCGCCTGGTCGACATCCAGGTGGTACAGCAGCGGCACCTGAGTTCGGGCGCGGCGCAGGAACATCTCGGTACCGTACCCTTGCCCGCCACGCGGGGCGAGATCACCGACTCCGGCGGCCGGGTCCTCGCCGTCTCGGTGCCGGCCGCCATGGTCACGGCGGACCCCAGGCTGATCACAGATCCCGCGACAGAGGCGGCGGCGCTGGCACCGATCCTCGGCGCCTCCCGGGCGCAGATCCGGCGACTGCTGCGCGGGCCCGGGCAGTACGCGGTGCTTGCCGCCGAGGTCTCCACGTCCCAGGCCGCGGCCATCGGTGGCCTGCAGGCCAGGGGCGCGCTGCCCGGAATCTACACCCACGGCACCACGGTGCGGAGGTATCCGGACGGTTTCTTCATGGGCCATCTGCTCGGGTTCGTGAACGCCGCGGGCGGGGCCGCCGGCGTGGAACTGAGCTACCAGAAGGCCCTCGCGGGTGCAAACGGCTACATTCTGGCGCAGGTCGACCCGGCGGGGCAGATCATCCCGGGCACCGTGATTCGCAACGTCCCGCCCAAGCAGGGGCTCACCGTCCGTCTGACCGTCGACGCCGCCCTGCAGTCCGACCTGCAGCAGCAGCTTGAGCTGGCGGTCGCCACGACACGAGCCAGCCGAGCCTTCGGCATCGTGCTGCAGCCCTCCAGCGGCGCCATCCTGGCAGCCTCCGCCTGGCCGACGTACGACCCCAATGCTTACTGGAACGCCCCGGCGACCTGGGCTAACACGGTGCAGGGCTTCGATCTGCCTCCGGGGTCCGTGTTCAAGCCGATCACAGTGAGCGCGGCCCTGCAAAGCGGCATCGTCACGCCCGACACGCCCTTGTTCGACCCCGGGGTGCTGCGCGTCGATGGGGCCGCCATCCACAACTTCACCCCGCTGGAGCGGCACACCACATTCACCCGGGCCTTCGAGGAGTCCGCCAATGTCGTATTCGGCACAGTGGGCCTGGAACTCGGACCCTCCCGCTTCTATCGCTTCCTCCACGCCTTCGGGCTGCTCGGCCTGCCGGGGTCCGACCTTCCGGGCGAGCAACCAGACATCTTCGTACCGCAGGCGCAGGCCAACCCGCTCGCCGTGGCCGAGGAGTCTTTCGGCGAGACCCTGTCGGTGACACCACTGTCGCTGATCACGGCGCTCAACGTCATCGCCGACGGCGGCCTGCTCGTCCAGCCCCATGTCGGCCTGGACTTGGTGGACGGGAGCGGACACGTGGTGCACCCGATCGAGCCGGTGATCGGGCGCCGCGTGATCCCGGCCAGCGTGGCGGCGACGGTGCGCCAGATGATGGTCGGGGTCGTGGACAACGGGACGGGCCAGCGTGGATTCATCCCTTGCTACGATGTGGCCGGTAAGACGGGCACCGCCAACATTTACGGGCCGGGCGGCGTTACCAACAACTTCATCGCCTCGTTCGTCGGGATGGCGCCCGCCGGCAGCCCTGCCGCCATCGCCCTGGTCATGATCTACCGCCCCCAGGGGAGCTTCAACGAAGGCGGCGAGGTAGCGGCCCCAGTCGTCCAGGCCGTGCTCCGCGACGCCTTGCATGACCTGGGTGTGCCGCCCCACTGCACCGCCGGCAACATCCTCCCGCCAAAACCGGGCGCCCAGGGGACCACGTCGCTGGTGCTCGACATGGTGACCATGCCGGCCATCGCCAATCTGCCGGTGGCTGCGGCCACCGCCCGCGTGCAGGCCTCCGGCTTGCGCCTGGACCTGCGCGGCGGCGGGACACGCATCCTGCGCCAGGATCCTCCGCCCGGAGCGACGGTGCAGAAGTGGACCGCGGTCGTCGGATACACCACGCCGGCCCAACCGGCCCCGGCGAGCTTCGTCCGCGTGCCGGACGTACTGGGGCAGCCGCTCGCGGCGGCGGCCGCGAACCTGGCCAGCGCTGGTTTTGCGCTGGAGGTGACCGGGACCGGTCTGGCCGCCACCCAAAACCCTCCGGCGGGCATGCTCGCCGACCCAGGCAGCGCGGTGCACGTGGACTTCCGCCCCGTCGCCCCCATCGCTGGCGGCAAGCGGTGAAGGGCGCCGGTATCGGAGGGGCCCCCGGTCCTCCCGGAGGCGAAGCGCCCCGGCGCGCGACCGCCAGCCGGGCGGGCTACCTGGGGCTGGGCAATCGGATGCCGCTTCCCACTCCGTAAACCCTGCGCGCGGAAAGGAGAGCCCCCGTGCCTCGGCATTTGAAGCGACGCCCCGAAAGAGGCTCGACGAACCGGAAACCCGCCCGCCCCGCCCGCGCGCGGCGGCTGCACTGGGGCCGGCTGATACTGGCGGCGGCCGGCCTGGTGGCTGTGCTGGGCGCCGGCGTCGTGACGGACCTGATCGTGCGTGCCGTGGCCACCCTGCCCAGAATCTCCGACCCCGCCCACACGCTCGGGCAGACCTCCGTCCTCTATGACGCCGCAGGGCAGGCCGTCGCCACCGTCCCCGGTCCCGTGAACCGCACTCCGCTCCCCCTGAGCAAAATCCCGCCCATGCTCCAGCACGCCTTTATCGCCGTGGAGGACCGGTACTACTACCAAGACCACGGCATCAGCATCCGTGGCATTCTCCGGGCGGCTGTGGCCGACCTGAGGGGGGAACCGCTGCAGGGCGGCAGCACCATCACCCAGCAGCTGGCGAAGAATATCTACCTGACGCCAAGGGATACATTGACAAGGAAGATAAAGGAAGCCATCCTCGCCCTGGAGATGAATCGGCGCTACACAAAGTCCCAGATCCTCGATATGTACCTGAATTGGATCTACCTCGGGGAACGCGCGTATGGGGTGCAGGCCGCGGCAGAGTCGTACTTCGGCAAGCCGCTCGACCAACTGACGGTCACGCAGGACGCCCTGCTGGCCGGCCTGCCGCAGGCGCCCGTCGGCTACGACCCCTACCTGCATCCCAAGGCGGCCACCGCCCGGCGGAACGTTGTCCTGCAGGTGATGGCTCAGCAACACTACATCACCGCAGCCCGGGCCCGAGCGGACCAGGCCAAGCCGCTCGAACTCGCGCCCCAGGGCAGTGGACTCGGCACAACTTACCCCTATCCCTGGTTCGTGGATGCCGTGATCACCCAACTCGAACAGCAGTACCATTTCTCCCCGCAGGAGGTGACCTCCGGCGGGCTCCGCATCTACACCACCCTGAACCCTGCCGTCTACAATGCGGCGCAGAAGGCGGTCACCACCGAAATGAACAGGGACTTTCCCCTGGTGGTGAACGGCAAGAAGGTCAGCGACCCCATGCAGGCCGCGGTCGTGATCATGAATCAGAGTAATGGAAACGTCCTCGCCGTGATCGGCGGCCGGACCCACACCGCCATGCTCGCCTACGATCGCGCCACGCAGGCCGAACAGCAGACGGGCAGCGCGATCAAGCCACTGGTCGACTACATCCCTGCGCTCCAGGCCGGATATACGGCCGGCACGACGGTCAACGACGTGCTCAAAGCGTACGATCTCGGACCCGGCCAGCCGCTCTACATGCCGGTCAATTACAACTACCTGTGGTATGGTCTGACCACATTCACCGAGGCGCTGCGCCGCTCGGTCAACGCGGTGGCGGTACAGGTGCTCAATCGGGTGGGCATCCTGCGCGGCATCGCCAACGCGCAGCGGATGGGACTCACCAACCTCTCCCCCACCCTGAACGATCACCTGGCACTGGCCCTGGGCGGCACAGTCGGCTGCTGCACCCCGCTGGAGATGGCCGACGCCTACGCCACGATCGCCAACGGCGGAGATCGCGTGACGCCGCGCTTCATTACCA
This sequence comes from Bacillota bacterium, assembly GCA_021803205.1. Taxonomy (GTDB): domain Bacteria; phylum Bacillota; class Sulfobacillia; order RBS10-35; family JAJYVN01; genus JAJZMB01. The sequence continues at coordinate 54,879 of JAJZMB010000170.1, forward strand.
AGGTGGTCGCACCCGACGGACAGGTGCTGCTCAACAATCCGCCACACCTGCAGGCGGTGATCAGTCCGGCGATCGCCTACGTGATGACCAAGATGCTCGAAACGGTGGACACCCCCCAGCCCAACCACGGCTGGGACGTCGTCAGCGGACCGTATGATTCCAACTGGGGTACCGGCTATGACGCCCAGGTGCAGGACAACATCCCCGGATGGCCGATGGCGGCGAAGACCGGAACCACCAATTCCAACCGCCAGGCCTGGTATCTGGCCTACACCCCGCTGTATACGGGGGCGGTGTGGGTTGGTCAGGATCAGCCACAGCCGAACCCCAACCTCTTCGGTGACACGTACGCCGGCCCGATCCTCAAAGCGGCGATGACGGTCGCCCTCCAGGGCAAGACGGTGGTGCACTTCAACCGGCCGCCGGGGGTGGTCGAGGCCCCCATCGACATCATGGCCCCCGCCTGGAGCGTGGCCAAGCCCGGCCCCCTGACTCCGCCCCAGTACATCCGCAACGAGTGGTTCGTCGCCGGCACCCAGCCGACACAGATCAGCCCCCTCTGGGTGCAGAGGCAGGTCGATTCGGCCAATCCCACCACCCTGTGGGCCCCGGGCTGCGCCGGCCAGCCCGTGACCAAGACGTTCCTCAACCTGGGCGCCGAGGGCAGTGCCACCTACGGTCCGGCATGGGCCCAGCAGCGGGCCGCGGCGCTGCACACTTCCGATTGGCAGCAATTCATCCCCATAGATACGCAACTCGAACCGCCGACGCAGTTGTGCCCGGGGGGCACGATCCAGAAACCCGGCTCCCCCGGATTGACTCCCGGCGGCGCCGCGACTTCCGGCCCCAGCAGTACCGCGCCGACCCCCTGCGTGGCCGACTGGAACATCCGCGTGGTCGCCGGTGGCACCCTGCAACCGGCGGCGATTTGCGTGCCCCTGGGACAGGAGGCGCAACTCACCTTCTCCTCGGCGGACGGGTTGGCGCATACGGTGGACATCCAGGGTTACGGGGTGACGGTGGCCATACCCTCCACAGGCAGCCCGATCACCGTGCACCTGCTCGTGAACAGGCCCTTGACAGCACTGATCGTCGACGCGGCCAGCGGGGTGACGGTCGGCCGGGTGATTCCGGGCAGCTGACGCGAAGGGCCCGGGGACACCCAGCGTCCTCCGGGCCGCGCGGCGGTAGGTCCGCCGCGCGGTGACCGCCGGCCGAAATGCCCCCGGTACGGCCCGCGGAGTCGGCGGGCTGCGATTCCGGTGCGGGAGGACGTGAGCGGGATGGACACGGATCGCGAAGAAACCCTGTCCTACCTGCGCCGGCGGGCGGCAAAGGTTGGCGTGCTTCTCTGCGCGTGCTTTCTGATCCTCACGTGGCGGCTCTGGAATCTCCAGGTGAGCCGCGGCGCCTCGCTCACCGCCCAGGCGGGCGGCGAGGGGATCCGCACGCTGCCACTGCCCGCCCCGCGTGGCGAGATCCTCGACAGCAGCGGCGTGGTGCTGGCCCGCGACAGTGCGTCGTGGGAGGCGACGCTGAGCTATACGGCCAAACCGCTGCACACCGCCGAGGTGAACCGCATCGCGGACATCCTGGGCATACCGGCGGGTTCCATCGAGGCGGCGGCTCAAAAACTGCGCTCGGGCCTGCCCTTTGTGCCCGTGGTGCTGGCGGCGAACCTCACTCCCGCCCAGAGCACGATCCTGAAGCAGGACGCCTGGGAACTCCCCGGAGTGAATCTCGTCGTCCAGCCAGAGCGCATCTATCCGGGCCTGCCGAACGATCCGAACCCCGGCAACCAATTGGCGGCCAACATTCTGGGATTCGTGCGCGCCGGCACGCAGCCGGGGACGGTCGTCGGCGCCGCCGGCATCGAGGGCAGCTACAACAGCAGAAAGATCGCCCCCGGCCTGACGATCGGCCTGGCCGGCACCGACGGACAGGAGATCGTCCAGATCAACCGGAGCTCCCAGCCGATCGGCGTCCTTGCCGTCCGGCCACCGGTTGCCGGGGACAACGTGGTGCTCACGATCAACGCCAAGGATCAGGCCGTGTTACAGCGGGCGCTGTCCGATCAGCTCGCCGCACTGCGCACCCGAACCTTCGGCAGCGACGGCGGGCCATTCCCACAGGCCTACGGGGGGGCCGCCGTGGTCATCGACGTCCGAACCGGCCAGATCCTGGCGGATGCGTCAGAGCCGACGTTCTCCCCCGGGGCCTTCGCCACGGCGGCGCAGGCCCCGCCGGGCAGCGCCGCACAACAGGCGTTCTCGCGCCAGTACGCGGCCTGGCTGGCTGAACCGGGTCGACCCTTTGTCGATCACTCCCTCTCCGACACCGCGCCGCCGGGGTCGACATTCAAGCCGATCACGGCCATCGCCGCCCTCCAGGGCGGTTTCATCACCCCGCTGCAGCACCTTCCCTGTCCTGCCTCGATCTCCCTCGGCAACGGCTACTTCCTGCACAACTGGATCCCGGTGTTCGACGGCTACCTCGATCTGACCCAGGCGATCGCCTTCTCCTGCGACACCTATTTCTACGCCGTCGGGGCAAAGACCGGCATCACGGCCATCGACCGCGTGGCCACTGAGTTCGGCCTCGGGCAACCGACCGGTCAGACGGATCTGCTGGGGGAAGAGAACCCGGGCACACTCTCCTCGCCCGCCACGGCCATGCGCCTCGCCCACGCAGCCTGGACGCCCGCCTTCACCATGCAGACGGCAATCGGCCAGGGCTTCTCCGCCTTCAACAGCGTGGAGATGGCCGACTACGTCGCCGCGCTGGCCAACGGCGGCACGCTGTGGCGCCCCTACTTCGTCTCAGAGGTCACATCTGGCGCGGGCAAGGTGCTGTGGCGGCAACAGCCCAGCGTCCGCCGCCGCATTCCCCTCTCGCCGGCGATCGTCCAGGCGATCCGCACGGCCATGGCCGCAGTGACCCAGAACCACCCCTCCTGGGCCGCCTACGGCCCGGTGGACACGTTCGGTACTGCTTACTGGCCCTTTTACCAATTCACCAATGAAACGGCCCAATATCTCGGGCACGCGATCACCGTGGCGGGAAAGACCGGCACCGCGCAACTAGGCAACGGCGTCGTCCCGGATGGATGGTTTATCTCCTTCGCCCCCGCCAACAACCCTCAGATCGCCGTCGTTGTGTACACCCAGCACAGCAATGAGGGTTTCGTGGGCGGCGCCCCCGTGGTCCGGGAGTTCTACGACTATTACTTCGGCCTGGACAGGGCCATGTGGAAGGCGGGCAAGGCCGCGCAGATCATCCCGCCGGCGGTGCAGATGTACTTCGGGCAGAACAGTCAACTGCCGCCGTGGTTTGGCCCCAGCCCCATGGCGAAGGCCGGCGGGGCAACGGGCACCAAGGCTTTGCCGGCCGGGTCGGGCACAGCCGCCGGCGGCGCGAGCCCGTCGTCCCGAGGCCGTACCAGCACCGTTGCGGCAGCGCCCGGCGGCACAGGCGGCACGCCCGGTTCGACCACGCAGGCGGCACGGTCGGCCACATCCACCACCGGCACGGCCGCATCGTCCCGAGGCAGCGTCGGCGCCACTGCGCCGACGTCCGGTTCGACCACGCAGGCGGCACGGTCGGGCACGGCCGCCGGGGGTTCGGCCACATCGCGGCAGAGCCGTGCCAGCACCATTCCGGCGACGCCCAGTGGCGGGACGGCACCGGCAAGAGCCACACCGGTCCGGGGCGTCTCTTCCACGACCTCGGGGGCCAAGCCCGCCGGTTGATTCGCGGGCCGCACTGGCCCCGGTCCTTGCCTCTGGCGACCTGCCCGTCCCATATGGGGCGGCGGAACGGACGCCCCGCATCGGGAGAAGGGTCTTGGGCCGTCTTCAGGCCCCCTACGCCCGAGAAAGGGGTATCGCGAGCGCGATCGGCCGATCTGGACCGGAGGCGGCCTCGTGCAGGGACACCAGATTGGGCACGCAGCGCCGCAGAATCTCCGCGTCGGACGCAGGCAGTACCGCGCTATCGCCCGCTCCCCAGGGCTCCAACCCCTTCCCGGTAACCAGCAGGCAGTCACCGCGCCGCAACCGCGCGGCGGCCATGGCGATCGCCTCGCCGCGATCCGCCACGAATTCGGCGCGCAGGCCACAGTCGCGAGCAGCCTGCAGCATCGGCGCGGCTGCCTCCTCCGGCAGTTCTGATCCCGGCCGGTCCGAAGTGATCACCGCGGCGTCGGCGAAAGCCGCCAGGATCGCGCCCATCAAGGGCCGCTTGCCGCGGTCTCGCTCCCCCCTGGGCCCGAGCACCGCATACAGCCGCCCCGGGGTTCCTGCCCGCACCGTGCGCAGGATCTCCTTCAGGGCGGCGGGATTGTGGGCATAGTCCACCACAGCGGTCATGCCACCCGGCGCCCGCAGGACCATCGCTCGGCCGGGAACCGACCCGGCGGCGCTCAATCCCTCGAAGATCGCCCGCGCCTGCACGCCCAGGCTCAGCGCGGTGGCGGCGGCACACAGGGCGTTGCGGAGATTGTGCATGCCGGGCAGCGGAAAGTGCAGTACGCGCTCCCGCTCGTCCGGCAGCTGAAGTCGGATGCGCCCTCCGCCCAGTTCGGCCGTCCCAGCCGGTTCCCCCTGCACCTCCCCGCCAGGGCCGAAGGTCAGGATGCGGCACCCGGCGGCGGCCGCCGCGAAAGCAGCGTACTGGGGGTCGTCGCGGGGCAGCACCGCGCTACCGGAGGTCAGTGCGGAAAAGAGTTCCTCCTTGGCGCGCCGATATTCTTGCAGATCCTGATAGTACTCCCCGTGGTCCCGGGAGAAACCGGTGAGTGCCGCCGCGGCGAAACGCAACGCGGCGACGCGCCTCTGGCTCAGCGCCTGCGCCGACACCTCCATGACCACATGCGTGCAGCCGGCGTCGCGCCACCGGCAAAGCAGGGGGTAGAGCACCTCGGGCGGGGGGGTGGTGTGGTGCGTGGCGGAGAAGTCGTCCTCGAACCGGAAACCCAGGGTACCCACCTGCCCGGCCCGGTAGCCGGCCGCCCGGAGGATCTGCGCCAGCAGATGCGCCACCGTAGTCTTGCCATTGGTACCGGTGACCCCGACCAGCACCATCCCGGCACCGGGATCGCCCCACCAGGCAGAGACAAGATGGGACAGAGCCGCCGCGGCGTCCGGAACCACCACATCCGGCAGATCCGCCGCCACGGCGCGTTCGCCCACGGTGAGGAGCGCTCCGCGTTCGCGCGCCTCGGTCAGAAAAGCGTGACCGTCCGCGTGCCGGCCCGGTCGGGCCACGAAGACCATGCCGGGTATCAACCGGTGCGTATCCTCGGTGACCCCCAGCACATCGGCACCTCGGTAATGCCGGGCCCGCACGGCGGCAAGCGCCTGTTCCCACTGCACTACGGCCGTCGCTCCCCTCTCCGGCCCCTCACGGGGGAAGATGTCGCCGCGGACATCCGTGCCCGGCACCGCCCGCACGATCGCGCAGGCGTCGGGCTCGCGCCGATCGCCACCCGGGGAACCGCCGGGCCTGGTCCACACAGGCCGAGCCCGCAGCAGGTCCGCAGCCGCCCCACCTTAGATTTCGGCACTTCGCCGCTGAAAATCTACCCCGAGGCTGTGGACAAGTCGTGAAGAGAACATAAGAGCACGATGAGACTGCAGCCTCATGTGCCCGGATCCCGGCGCCGCACAGGCAGGCGGACCTCCACCGTGGTGCCCTCACCCCGCGCGCTCCGGATATCAATCATTCCCCCGTGGACGCCCGTGATGCCTCGCGCAATCGCCAGTCCCAGGCCGCTCCCGCCGGTGCGTGCGCGCGCCTGATCCGCGCGATAGAACCTTTCGAAGACGTGGGGCAGCGCGGCGGGGTCGATCCCGACTCCCGTGTCGTGAATCGTGAGCTGAACCCAGTTCCCCGCCGGGGCGAGCGTCAACGCGATGGTGCCGCCCGCCGGCGTATATTTGATCGCATTGTCCAGCAGGATGAAGAGCAGTTGTCGCAGACGGCCGCGATCCCCCAGGACCTCAGGCACGGGCTGGTACGCTTCGGTAATCTCCAGCCCGGGGGCCAGCGGCCGTGCATCGGCGACGACTTCCCTGCCAATGGCCGCCAGATCCACCGGCAACTGCGCCCCGGCCGGCTCCGAATCCAGCCGCGTCACGGTCAGCAGGTCGGCCACCAGACGCGCCAGCCAACGGCTTTCACGCGCGATCACGTCGAGCGACTCTGCCAGGACGGTGGGCTCGTTCCACCCCCACCGCAGCAGGAGCGTCACATAGCCCTCGATGATCGCCACCGGCGTCCGCAACTCATGCGAGGCGTCGGCGATGAATTCTGTCTGGCGACGGCGCGCGGCCTCGATGCGGACCAGCAGATCGTTGAACGTCTCCCGCAGGCGGTGCAGTTCGTCCGCCGGTCCCTGCACCGGCAGGCGGGCTCCGAGCGACTCCGGTCCGAGGCGCCGGACCTCGCGCGAGATCTCCTCCACCGGGCGCAGGGCGGAGCGGCTGATGAGCACGCCGCCGGCGGCACCGCACGCCACAGCGAGCAGTCCGACCACCTCGAGGACGACCCGCAGGGTGCGCAAGTAGTCGGCGAACGGCGCCCAGGCCGTCGCCACGCTCAGATAGCCACTGTTCGGCGGAATCGGTACCGGCATCGAAACGTACACCAGGCGGCCGCCCCGCGAAGCGAAGAGGGCGGTGTCACCTGCCTTCGTGGGCCGCCAGGGAAGCGGCGGGCCGCCGGTGGAGCGGTTGAGGGTCGTCCCCGCCGCGGTGGTGAGCTGAAAGAACATGCCCGCATCGGGAGGAAAGAGATCGGCGTCGGTCAGGCCGCGGGGTTCGTGACGACCGTCGTCTGCCTCCCTGAGGCGCGCCACCACGGCCGTGACCTCGGCCTGAAGTTCACGCCAGGCGGTTTGCCGCAACGCATGCTCGACACTGACGTACACCACGATTTCGGCCAGGAGCATGGCCACCAGCAGACAGGCCCCGAACCAGCGCGCCAGGCGCCAGGTGATACTATGGAAGAACGTCAAGCGCGCATGCTCACTCCTCCTTCAACACGTAACCCACACCCCTCACCGTGTGGATCACGCGACGGCCGAAGGGCGTGTCTGCCTTGGCGCGCACGTATCCGATGTAGACATCGACAATGTTGGATCCACCGAGGTAATCGTAACCCCAGACCTCCCGCAGGAGCGCTTCGCGCGTGAGCACGATGCCCGGATGGCTCATGAGGCAGGCCAGGAGGTCGAATTCCGTCTTGGTCAACTCGATAGGCTGTTCGGCTCGGGAAACCGTTCGCCGGGCCGGATCAAGACGCAGGTCAGCGATCACCAGAGGTCCCCGCGCCGTCTGCTCCTCCGAGCGGCGCAGGCAGGCGCGGAGCCGCGCCAGCAACTCCTCGATGGCGAAGGGCTTGACGAGGTAGTCGTCGGCACCCGCATCCAGCCCCGACACCCGGTCCGGAACGGTGTCGCGGGCCGTGAGCATGATCACGGGTACGCCGGATGCGGCCCGCAGGCGGCGACATACCTCGACACCCGTCAGCCGCGGCAGCAGTACGTCGAGCAGAACGGCATCCCAGACCTGCGCGAGGGCAGCGCGCAATCCCCGTTCCCCGTCGCCGGCGACAACGACGCAATAGCCCTCGTGCGTCAGTTCCAATTCCAAGAACCTGGCCAGGGCGGCGTCGTCCTCGACGATCAGGATGCGCGGCGATGTCAATCCGACCCGTTCCTCTCCCCGGGCATCTCCTTCCCCACTTGCGGGGGCGATCAGTCTCCTGCGCACAGGCATCTTTTGCACCCGTCCGGTTCCATCCGGACGGCTCGCACCCGCTCCCCACACGGAGGCATCGCAGCAACACCGCCCGCCCCGGGGCGTTCACGCGCGGCTGACGTAGGCACCCGTCCGCGTATCTACCCTGATCCGCTCGCCGCGATCGATGAACAAGGGCACCTGCACCGTCGCACCGGTGTCGATGACCGCGGCCTTGGTCGTGTTGCTGACAGTATCGCCCTTGACGCCGGGCTCTGTAGAAGTGATTTCCGTCTCGATCGTCGTCGGGAGTTCGACGTCCACCACCGAGCCCTTGAAGGTCGTCACCACAATCTGCATGTTCTCCTGCAGGAAGCGGCGCTGCTCGCCGATGACCTCCCCCCGTACGGGAAACTGCTCGTAGCTCTGGGTATCCATCAGATGGTACTCGCCATCCGCCTCATACAGGAACTGCATGTCACGCCGCTCAAGCAGCGCCGCAGCCACCTTCTCCGCAGAACGAAATGTTCGTTCATAAATAGCGCCGGTCTGCAGGTTCTTCAGTCGCGCCCGCACAAAGGCCGGCCCCTTGCCGGGTTTGACGTGGTTGCTCTCCAGGATGAGAGTCGGCATCCCGTCGAGTTCCACCGTCATGCCATTACGCCAGTCTGTCGTCGACGTCATCTCGGCCATCGCGCGCCTCGCCCCCTCCGCACACCCGTCGGATTACAGCCGAACGGGCGTACCGCTCAAAACCTCCGCGCCGCTCGGTCCGACGCGGACTAGCTGTTCCAAACGCACTCCGAACCTGCCAGGCAAATAGATACCCGGTTCGATTGTCACCACCGCCCCCTCCGGCAGCCGCACCTTCGGATCCGCTCCGGGCGACAACCGCGGCGCTTCGTGAACGGCCAGCCCCACGCCATGTCCCGACCCATGCCCGAATTGCGGCCCGTACCCCGCCGTTTCGATCACCGCTCGCACCGCGGTGTCCACCGCTACCGCCGTGTTGCCGGGGATTGCCGCCGCGATGCCCGCCGCAAGCGCGCTCTCGACGATGCCGAAGACTTCCCGCACACCGCCCTGGGGCTTGCCACCCGGAACGAGAACGGTCCGGGTCATGTCAGAGCGGTACCCGTCCACGACCGCGCCCACATCGACCACCAGCACGTCCCCGCCGGCCAGGGTCGTGCGCTCGGGTATGGCGTGAGCCATGGCTCCGCGCGGCCCGCCCGCGACGACCGGTGGGAACGCCACGCCCTCTGCCCCGTGCAGGCGCAGACGATGCTCGAAGTCCGCCGCCAACTCGGTCTCGACGGCACCGGCGCGCACGCACGGCAGCCATTCGCCGAACACCCGATCCACCACCTCGGCCGCACGCCGTATCGCCGCCAACTCCCCGGGATCCTTGACGACCCGCAGGCGCTCCACCAGTTCCGGCGCCGGCAGCAGGCGCACCCCCTTGAGGCGACGCCGCCAGGACCGGTACTCTCCGTATGTCACCCATCCCGGCTCAAAGGCCAGCGTATCCGCCTGCGCTTTCGCACAGAGCCCCGCGATGAATTCCACCGCGTCCGCCCTCTCCACGCGCACCAGCCGCCAGCCGGGTGCCTCCTGCTCGGCCTCCAGCCAGAAGCGGGAATCCGTCAGGATGGCCGCGTCCGTCGCCGTCACCCAGAGGAACCCGACGTCTCCACGGAAACCGGACAGGTAGCGCATATTCTCGGGCCTGCCGATCAGCAGCGCGCCCACCCGTGGCAGGCACTGCGCCATCAGGGCACGCAGGGAGCGCACGCGGTCATTCACGCGCCCTCGCCGCCGACCTGAGACAGCAGGCCACGCAGCGCCAGCAGGTAACCATCGGCGCCAAAGCCCGATACGCTACCGCGGCAGACCGGCGCCACCAGGGATCGGTGCCGGAAGGGCTCGCGTGCCGCCGGCTGCGACAGGTGGACCTCCACCGCCGGCACGCCCAGTTCACCCAGAGCCGCCACCGCGTCCCGGATCGCCACGCTGGTATGGGTGTACCCGGCGGGATTGATCACGATGCCGTCGTAGCGACCGTCCGCATCCTGGATCGCCGTGACGATATCCCCTTCGCCATTGTGCTGCACGCACGTGACAGAGGCGCCGAGCGCCGCCCCGAGGTCGCGGAGGCGGGCATCGATCTCTGCCAGGGTAGCAGGGCCGTACACGCGCACTTCACGGCGACCGAGCAGGTTGAGATTCGGTCCGTGGATCACCAGTACGGCGGTCACGCGACCACCTCCGCTCCGTGCGTTCAGACTCCGCCGACCTCCGTATGCCGGAGGACACCGGGACCGGGATTCGCGAACGCCACCCCCAGTGCCTCCTCGAACCCTGCGGCGACGGCGGCCACGATCTCCGCCCGCGATGGCGCCGGGTCGATGAAGTTGCGCAGGCCCGCCCCCTGCCGCGCCAGCATGCCCGCGGCATCCGGCGCCAGACCGAGCAGGGAGGCGTGCAGCTGCGGGTCGAACGTAACCGGCAGCGAGCCGTGCTGCAGCAGGTAGCCCGCCCGCCGCACCTGGGCGCTGCCGGCCAGCTTGCGGCCGCCCACCACCACCTCGTGCGCCGCCGGGGCGTCGAAGCAGGCGCCGGACCGCGCGGCCAGATGGCGGCCCGGCGCCAGTTCCGCCGGCAGGCCGAGGCGTCGGTAGGCCGCGACCAGCGCGCGCGCCAACCAGGCATAGGCCGCCAACACCCCCGGCGGGGCCTGTTCCAGCGGGAGGGCGACCGAGTAGGTCACCTCGTCCGCCGCGTGCAGGACCGCCCGGCCCCCGGTCGGACGCCGCACCACGTCCCAGCCGGCCGCGACACAGGCCACCGGATCGCAGGCCTCGGCCACGTCCTGATTCCGGCCGATCGACACCGCCGGCGGCCACCAGGCATAGAGGCGCAGTGTCGGCGGCATCCGCCGGGCCGCAACGGCCTCGGCGATCGCCAGGTCGCGCTCCATGTTCTCGGCCGCGCGCAGCGGCGCGTCAACGATGCATTGCCACTCCACCCGAAAATCACCGCCTCTCTACCGCCTCTCTATAACGAGACGCTCCAGACGCGCCGGTCGCGCGCGGCGACCGTTGGCAGCCCCGCCGGCCATCCCCGGGGCTACCCCGCCTGCACCCGAGGTACGCTAGCTCCGCGCACGGAAGCCCCGCCCCGTTCGGGCGGGGGCACGCCGCAGGACTGGGAACCGCGGACCGCTTCCTGTGGGGGCCGGGGTGACCCGGCCCCGACGCTTTCCGGCCCCGCCGGGGCTTCCCACGGTGTTCAGCCGCGGATGGTGACCACTGTCGCCCCGTCGCCGCCCTCCCCCGGGCCGCCCAGGCGGAAGCCGGCCACCTGCGGATGACCCCGCAAAAATTCGCCGACCGCCTCCCGCAGCACCCCTGTTCCCCTGCCGTGGATCAGGCGGATCTCGGTCAGACCGCCAAGGACGGCGTCGTCGAGCGCCTTGTCCGCCCGGGCCAGGGCGTCGTGGGCGTGCAGCCCGCGCAGGTCGCACTCCAGTGACGCGCTCGGTAGCAGCGATCCCACGGGAGTAACGCTGCGGGCAAGTTTCGCCGGCGGCGGCGGAGCACCCGGGCGCAGATCTGCAACCGGCACGTTCAGCCGCAGCGCGCCGGCCTGCACCACGGCATTGCCGGCCACTGGCGGAGCGATCAGCACCCCGTCGCGACCCAGGCTTCGGATGTGCACCGGTTGACCGGCATGGAAACCGCGTCCGACCGCGTCCGGTACGGGGCCGCGGCCGATGCGCTCCGCCGCCGCGCGCAACCGCTGCTGGACCATCGCCCCCTCCTCGAGCGGGGAGGGTGGCAGGGTAGCCCCCCCCTGGCCGATGGCGGAGTGCGCGATCTCCCTGCGCGCGGTCGCCTTGGCCGCTTCCTCGGCCAGTCGCCGCAACTCGCGCAGCGCCGCATCGGCCTCCCGCCGAGCGGCGGCGACCAGGGTCGCCGCCTCCTGGCGCGCCCGTTCCAATTCCTCTGCACGGCGCGCCTCCATCTGGGCCCGTTCGGCCTCCAGGTGCTGTCGCAGCGCCGCCACGGCGGCCCGGTCGGCATCCGCCCGTGCCGCCGCTTCGCGCATCCGACGTTCGTCGGCGGCCATACCCGCGATCATGCTCTCCACGTGGCGCTCCTCCGGGCGCTGCATCTGTCTGGCCCGAACGACGATCGCCTCCGAGAGGCCGAGCCGCGCGGCGATGGCGAATGCCTGGCTCGGACCGGGCATACCGATCACCAGATGGTAGGTCGGCCGGAGCGTCTCCGGATCGAAGGAGACGGAGCCGTTCTCCACCCGCGGCGTGCGGTAGGCGAAGGCCTTGAGTTCGCTGTAGTGCGTGGTGACGATCACGCGCGCGCCGGCTTGCAGCAGATGCTCCAGCAGGGCCATCGCCAGGGCCGCGCCCTCACCCGGATCGGTCCCGGCGCCCAATTCGTCAAGCAGCACCAGCGCCCCCGGTACCACCGCCGCAACGGCCGCGACGACCGCCGTCATGTGGGAAGAGAAGGTGGACAGGTTCTGCGCCACCCCCTGGTCGTCCCCCGCATCGGCGCAGACGCGCGGGAACACCCCAAGACGGCTGCCCTCGCCGACGGGCAGATGCAGGCCGGCCTGGGCCATGACCACGAAAAGACCGGCGATCTTCAGACTGACCGTCTTGCCGCCGGTGTTCGGCCCGGTGAGCACAAGCGCATCGAAGTCCATGCCGACGCGGATGTCCACTGGCACCGGCCGGGCGATGAGCGGATGCCGCGCGCCCTGCAGCGCAAGCGCGGACGTATCCAGGAGTTCCGGCCGGCACGCGTCCCAGTCGGCGGCGAGCTTGCCCTTGGCGGCGCAGAAGTCGATGTGCGCCGCCGCGTCCAGGGTCCGCGTCCAGTGCGGGCCGTTCCGCCCGCACAACGCGGACAGCTCCGTCAGGATGCGCACAATCTCGTTCTCCACCGCGGACTGCGCGGCCCGCAGACGGTTACCGAGTTCCACGACCGCCAGCGGTTCCACGAACACGGTGGCACCGCTGGCGGATTGGTCGTGGACCAGACCAGGTACGAGGCCCCGGCTGTCCACCTTGACGGGCAACACAAAGCGGTCGCGCCGCTGGGTCACCAATGGCTCCTGCAGCGCCGCCTGCAAGCCGGCGCTGCGCACCAGTTCGTCGAGCTTGTCCCGGATCGCGGATTCCAGGCGCCGCACCGTCCGGCGCCCGGAGGCCAGAGCAGGGCTGGCGCGATCGAGCACCTCGCCCTCGGGGAGCAGGCAGCGGGTCACTTCGGCGGCGACGTCGTCGAAGTCGGCGAAGTCCTCGGCCCACTCACCCAGAAGCGGGGCCGCGGCACCGCGGGCAGCAAAGAACGCCCGCAGGCGTCCGATGCACGCCGCGGTCTCCCCCACCGCCCAGATGTCGCTGCCGGAGAGCAGCGCCCCGCGTGCGGCACGCGCCACCACCGCACGTATATCGCGCAGGCCGTCCAGCGGCGGGGGATCGCCCGCGGCCACAAGGGCGGCGGTCTCGGCGGTTTCCCCGAGATCCCGCTCCACCTGGCGGCGCCGTGCGGACGGCCGCAGCGCCAGCGCCCGTTCCCGCCCAAGGGGTGAGACGCACCGCTCCGCCAGGCCCCGCAGTACGGCCGGATAGTCGAGGATCTCCAGGGTACGCTCATCCGCGACGGGAGAAGTCTGTCCGGGCACGACGGTACGGCGGCTCTGCTGCATGGGGAGATATTAGCACACCGGGAAGGTCTCCTTCCCGGTGTGCTAATATCTCCGAATCCCCTGTCCCCCAACGGTTGGTGCGGAGGCACCCGCGGCAGAGAGCAGAGGCCGGCAGGGGGTGCGGGTACCTCCGGCAATCGAGCCGCACTATGGCAGCGCGGCCCAAATTCGCCTCCTCCGTCTCCGGGAGTCAGGCGCTGGCGGATGTGTGCGGCGTGCCGGCAATCGGCCGCGGGACATTTTTGACCCACCGCACGCGCCCCCGGTCCCGGGCGCTCCCGCGGGGCACCGGCCGAGAGCCGTCATCCCGATCTTGCCGGGGCATACCCTTCATGCGCTGCCAGCCGCCTCCGGCCACCCTGTCCTGCACGGGAGACCGCAGGGCGATCGGGTGAAGGGTGTGCGCGCACCCTTCACCCGATCGCCACCATCCGCTCGATGGCCAGATGTGCGCGGGCGGCGACCCCCTCCTCCACCCGCACCTCATGGCGCATGTGCACCAACGCGTCGCGCATGTTCTCCAGGTTGATCCGCTTCATGTACCTGCAGACGGCGGCTTCGCTCACCGGGAGGAATACCTTACCCGGATTCTCGCGGCGCATCCGGTGCAGGACCCCGGTCTCCGTAGCCACCACGAAGCGCTGCGCGGCCGAGGCGCGAGCCCGCTGCATCATGCCCTCGGTGGAGAGGACCGCCGTCCGGTCCCGGGAGATGCTGCCCTCCTCCAGGTAGTAGAGGACCGAGGCCGTGCAGCCGCATTCGGGATGAACCATCAGCTCAGCGTCCGGGACGGCGGCGCGCTGCGCCTGGATGTCGCTCGGCCGGATGGCGGCGTGGACGTGGCACTCGCCCATCCAGATGTGCATGTTCTTCCGGCCGGTCGCCTTCTGCACCCAGCTGCCCAGAAAGAAATCCGGACAGAAGAGGATCTCCCGGTCCTCGGGGATCGAGCGGACCACCTTCAACGCGTTCCCCGATGTGCAGCAGTAGTCGCTCTCCGCCTTCACCTCGGCACTGGTGTTGACATAGCTGACGACCACCGCACCTGGATAGCGCGCCTTCCACGCCCGGAGACCCGCCGCGTCGATCGTGTCGGACAGGCTGCATCCCGCCGACAGGTCGGGCAGGAGGACCGTCTTATCCGGGGATAGGATGGAAGCCGTCTCTGCCATGAAGTGCACGCCACAGAACAGGATCACGTCGGCAGCGGTGGCCGCCGCCTGCCGCGCGAGACCGAGGGAATCGCCGACGTAGTCCGCGATGTCCTGGACGGGCCCGAGCTGATAGTTATGGGCCAGGATCACAGCGTTGCGCCGCCGCTTCCACTCGAGGATCTCCGCGATCAGATCCGCCTGCCGGGCTTCCGCGGCGTCGGGAGGATCCACGGGTTCCGCGAGCATCGCCGCCGCGGCGGCGGCGCGCCCCACCTCTGCCGACACGGGGCACTCCCCCTGTGGGATCAGCGTGCGAACGACCGTTGACACGGTATCGGCCCGTGCAAGTGCGCCGTTTCACGAAGTGTACCACTGTAAATCCTGAGGGCAAGACTCGGCGGACCGCGAGCACAAACCACACAACTCCGGACGGGCCGTGGGGGGAATCGGGCAAGGGTGACGCACAGCTCCGGACCGTGGTTCGTTCAGTGCGCGACACCCTCCGAGTCCATTTCGATCTCCAGGCTGATGTCCAACGCAGGTGCGGAGTGCGTGAGCATGCCGAGCGAGACGGCGTCGACGCCGGTGGCCGCGATCTCCGCCAGATTCTCCGGGGTGATTCCCCCCGAGGCCTCGGTGCGCGCCCGCCCGCCGATCACGACCACAGCGGCCCGCAGGACGTCTGGTCCCATGTTGTCGAGCAGGATAATGTCGGCTTCCGCTGCCAGCGCCTCCCGCACCTCGTCCAGCGTGGTGCATTCCACCTCGATGCGCAATCCCTGCGGACCGCGGCGGCGCGCGGCGTCGACGGCCGCGGCCACCCCCCCGGCAGCGCGCAGGTGATTATCCTTGATCAGAATGCCGTCATTCAGGCCGAAACGATGGTTGCGCCCACCGCCGATCCGTACGGCGTAGCGCTCCAGCCAACGGAGCCCAGGAGTGGTCTTGCGGGTGTCAAGGACGTCCACCCGCCCGGCAGCCACACGCACGCAACTGGCGGTGACGGTGGCGACTCCGCTGAGATGCTGCAGAAAATTGAGTGCGACGCGCTCGGCCCGCAGCAATCCCCGGGCAGTGCCTGCGACTTCCGCCAAGCGCTCAGGCGCCGCCGCGACGCGGTGGCCGTCGCTGACCATGGCCCGGAAACCGACTGCCGGGTCCACCAGGCCGAACACCCGCGCCGACACCGGCAGACCGGCGACAACACCGGGCTGCTTGGCCAGCAGCACCGCACGGGCGTGCAGCGCGGCGGGGACACAGACCTCGCTGGTGACGTCGCCGCTACCGCCGTCCTCGTCCAGCGCGGCCTCAAGGAGGGCATCCAACCGCGCCGCCGGCCAGCCGTCCGGCCAGCGGGCGGGATCTGCGGCCAGAGCCGGCCCTCCGGTCAGCGGGCTCATTCCCATACCTCCGCCTGCAGCGGCCGTCCCGCGCAGGCCACAAAATGACAACGCAGCCCATCGTCCTCTCGGGGGTAATCCGCGCGGAAGTGGGCCCCGCGGCTCTCCGTGCGCGCCCGCGCTCCAGCCGTGATCAGCCCGGCGACGGTGCGCTCCATGCTTGCCGGCAGGGTATCCAGGTACGCGTCGAGGCTTTGCAGCCTTCCCCCGTCACGGACGATGCCAGCATCCGTAAACATTTGCTCACCAAGGGCGTGGCGATCCTCGGGTCCCAGGTAGGGCACAGGGACCGCGTCGGGCAAAGCCGCGCCTGACGGGGACCGGTCCGCCGCCGTGACCGCCGCGCGGTAGCCAAAGACAAGGCATTCGAGGAGGGAGTTCGAGGCGAGACGGTTCGCCCCGTGGACCCCGGTGCAGGCCACCTCGCCGCACGCCAGGAGGCCTGGCAGGGACGTGCGCCCGTCCAGGTCCACCTTGACTCCCCCCATCAGGAAGTGAGCGGCGGGGGCCACGGGAATCGGCTGCTTCTGGGGATCGAATCCACGGGACCGCAGGGTATCGAACAGCTGGCTGAAGTGCGCCAGCGCCGCCGGCGGGACCCGGTCCAACCTGAGCTGCACATGGTCCGCCCCTGTCGCCGCCATCTCCGCGGTGACGGCGCGGCTGACCACGTCGCGTGGGGCCAGCTCCCCCTCCGCGTCGTAGCGCGGCATGAAGCGCTCACCGGCCGTGTTCCAGAGTTCGGCGCCCTCGCCGCGCAACGCCTCGCTCAGCAGGAAGGCCGGGCGCCCCAGGGCGAAAGCGGTGGGATGGAACTGCACAAACTCCATGTCCGCGACCATCGCCCCCGCAAGGTAAGCCAGCGCAATGCCGTCCCCGGTCGCCGTGGGGGGGTTCGTCGTCCGGGCATAGAGGCCACAGGCGCCGCCTGTGGCCAGGATGGTGGCACGTGCCCGCACACGCGACCACCCTCCCTCCCGTTCGACCAGCGCCCCGCGGCACGCGCTCCCGTCCACAAGCAGGGCGGCGGCGCGGGCCCCCTCCCAGACACGCAGGCCCGGCGCCGCGGCCAGTCGCGGCAGCAGGGCCTTTACAACCGCCTGGCCCGTGGCGCCGCCGTCCGCATGCACGATGCGGCGCCGGCCGTGACCGCCCTCCAGCCCCAGAACGGGACGCCCCTCCTCGTCCAGGACGAAGGGCACGCCCAGTTCCAGCATCTCTTCAATGCGGCTGGGACCCTCGCGCGCCAGCACCTCGACCGCACTGCCCTTACAGAGTCCACGCCCGGCACGCAGGGTGTCGCTGACGTGCTGCGCGGGGTCGTCGTCCGCGTCCAGGGCGGCGGCGATCCCGCCCTGCGCCCATGCCGAGTTGCTGACCTGGAGGCGGGCCTTGGTGATCAAAAGACATTCGCCGTGACGCGTGGCCTGCAGGGCCGAGTAGATACCGGCCAAGCCGCTGCCGATGACCAGGAAGTCGACATCGACGACCTCGGTGTCGCGAGGCCTGACGGATGACGTCGCGCGACTGAAGATTACGGGCGCCATGACCGGCGACGGATCGCTATCGCTCAACGGGCCCCCCCCATGAAGCGGCGATTGCCGGCGAAATGCGACCTCGTCCGGGACGGCGTTTCCGCGATACTAGCACCGGCCCGTCCACCCGGCAAGACGCATGGTCACGCCCGGCAACGATGCCGGTCCCCATCCGGACAGACCCTGCCGCCCTCAGGCGACAGGGTCTGCGCACATGCACGCCCGGCGGTGGGCGGGCCACCGCCACGCCACAGGTTTCCGGCGTACCGCACCCGAAGCCCCTCCACCCCGGTCAGGCGGGGGGCAGGAGGTAGCTCGTCTTTTGCCCCCCACCGCTGCCGTACACGCCGCCGTAGACAGTACCCCACACCGTTCCGGCACCGCTACCCATCGTCTCCGTCGCGCTGAGCACCCGGTAGAGCAGCACCGCCGCCTGTGCGCGATCCAGGGACTGGTCGACACCGAAGCTGCCACCCGGCAATCCCTGCATCAGACCGAGTTCGACGGTTACCGCGGAGTCTTGGGACAGTCCCGCCGGCACGGCGGCACCGTCGCTGAAGCGCTGCCAAATCGCCGCGGCCCGCGCGGCGCTCGGCGTCTGGGCCAGCCCATCGGCGGCCATGATCTCGCCGATCGTGGCCGCCACGTCGATGCGCGTTTCCGGCAGATCCGGCTCAAAGGCCAGGCCGTCCGGAAGGTGGAACCGTCCCATGTACGGCGCCGCGGCCTCGATGTCCGCATAGGCCCAAAAACCCGCCGGCACATCCGTGAAAACCGTCGGTTGGGCCGGCTGCGGCAGATGGAACACCCGGACCATCAGCGCCGCGAAATCCGCTCGCGTAAGTTGGCCCGCGGGATCGAAACGCCCGCCGCCCACCCCCTGGAGGATACCGAGCCGCGCCAGGGTCACAACCGCCGACTGGGCCCACCCGTAGCCGCTGAGGTCTTGGAAGGACGCCCGCGGCCGGACGCCGGACGCCGTCTGCGGACCAGTGCCGCCGCCGTCTCCCGAACCGCCTGAAGCATCGGAGCCGCTGCCGACCGACTGCTCGGATGCGACGCAGGCCTTATACCGAGCCCTCACCCGCACGTGCTGTTCACTGCGCAACCGGTGGTCGAGATCGATCGCCGCGATCAGCGCGGCACACCCCGGCGCGGTCGCGGCGATGTTGGCCGGCTCGCCGCAGCGCACCGCCTCCGCCACGACCCCGGGGAAGTGGGTCAGGTTCGGGGCCAACGTCAGTGCGCGACCGAGGTCTGCGCACCTCTGGTGCCCGGCCCCGCCATGGCCGCCGTCGGCCATGGTCTGCGCCGGCAGGCCGGCGACGCTGAGCGCGACCGCGAGCGCGGCACACCATCGGAACGGTCGAGACACCACCAAACCATCCCTCCCTGGATGACGGTGTCCTCCGGGGGCTCCCGGCAAGAGATCTGCGCCCGTCGGCGCGCCGGCATCGCTGGTGCGCCGAGCATGCTCGCGCCACCACCGTCGCTGCCTGCCTGGCGTCCGCGGCGCTCCCGCCGGGCGGTCCCTGGAAGGAACTCCATAGGGTTATCGGCAGGACGGGCGGCAATGTTGAGGTCCCCTCCGAGCGGCGGGCGGGAGCAAAACGACCCAAGCGTGCCGCGACCCGGGGAGAAATGCCGCCAGGCGGGCGGAGGCGCGCTTCGACCGGGCGGCTATGGCGCCCGGAGAGGCAGACCGAAGATGCATCCGGTGCCGGGATGCGGGCGCCGGCAGAGTCGCGGGGAAAGGTCGCACCAGCATCCCCTTGGCGAGCCGCCTTCGAACAAGGTGGGCCGGCTTGACAAGTACGCACCCGCTCCGCATGATTTGCTGGAGTTGTATCGCCGCGATCCGAGGTCACATCCCGCGAGATCAACAGGCACAACCCTGTGACTGTCGGTCGCACAGTCGCGACGCCTGGCGTCACGACTGCCGCGCGCCCCGCCCGAGGAAAAGTTGTTTCATGGCGGCTACTAAGGCGCAGGCCCCGGTGCCGCACTCGGTGCACGCTCCAAAACCCGTTCCGTCTGCACCCCGCCTCCGCGCTACAGCCCTCGCCCGTGCGCACAGAGCGCCAGCAGCGGGCAGCGCCCGCACTCGGGCAGACGCGCATGGCAGATCAACCGTCCGTGCCAGATCAGCCGATGATGCGTGGCGGCCCAGTCCAGGCGCGGGATGCGGCGCCGGAGTTGCGTCTCAACCTGCGCCGGGGTCGTCCCGCTGGCCAGGGCGAGGCGGCGCGCGACCCGGAAGACGTGGGTGTCGACGGCGATGGCGGGCACACCGAAGGCGTTGGAGAGCACGACGTTTGCCGTCTTCCGGCCGACGCCGGGCAGCCGCAGCAGCGCCTCCATGGTGTCTGGCACCTGTCCGCCGTGGTGCTCCACAAGCAGGCGCGCCGCCGCAGCCAGGTTCTTCGCCTTGGTGCGGAAGAGACCGCAGCGGGCAATGAGCGGTTCGATCTCCGCCGGGCCCGCCTGGGCCATCGCGGCGGCATCGGGATAAGCTGAAAACAATCCGGGCGTGACCCTATTGACCAGCCGATCTGTGCACTGTGCGGAGAGCACCGTGGCCACCAGCAGTTCGAAGGGGTTGCGAAAGTCGAGAGCCGTGCGCGCCTGCGGGTAGGTCTCCGCAAGGATCGCCAGGATCTTGCGCACGGGCACCCGCGGCAGCGGTGGCACAGCGGTCTGTCTCTGCGGCATGCAGGCGGGTTCTGCGGCGCCGCCGCCGACGCCTGCCGCAGGGCATCACCGCCCGACCCCAAGGCCACTTTGGCGCGGGCGCTACAGCCCCGCCACCGCCGCATCGATCCGCCGCACCGCCTCGGCCAGTGTCTCGCGCGACGCGGCGTAGGACAGGCGCAGATACCCTTCGCCCGCGGAGCCGAAGCACGTGCCGGGCAGCACGGCCACCCCCGCCCGGTGCAGCAGCCAGTCCGCGAGATCACCGCTGGTCCGCCCGAGGGCCCGGACATCCGCCCAGGCATAGAAGGCACCGTCCGGCGCGGCGCAGGCGATTCCCGGCACAGCGTTCAATGCGGCCACCAGCGCCTGCCGCCGGGCGGCGAATTCCAGCAGCATGGCATGCACGTGCCCCTGGTCGCCGCCAAGCGCGGTGAGGCCCGCAGCCTGAACGAACGGTGGGGTGCAGGACACCGAATTGACGACCAGGCGGACGAAGGTTTCGACAAGCGTGGCCGGTAGTGCCGCGTACCCGAGCCGCCATCCGGTCATGGAATGGGTCTTGGAGAAACCGTCCAGGAGTATCGTCCGGGCCGCCATCCCGGGCAGGGCGTAGAAGGAGGGTGCCGGCCCGAGCGGGGGGCCGTACGAGAGGCGCAGGTAGATCTCATCGCTCAGGACCCAGAGGTCGTGCCGCTCCGCCAGCGCGGCGACACGCCGCAAATCCTCCTCCGGCATGACGGCGCCCGTCGGATTGGACGGGGAGTTGAGGATCAGGAGCCGGGTGCGCGGCGTGATGCGTTCCGCCAGATCCTCGGGGCGCATGCGGAACCCGGCCTCCGGCCGGAGGGGGACCGGAACCGGCACCCCGCCGGCAAAGCGCACGGCAGAGGCATAGATCGGGAAGCCGGGGTCGGGTAGGAGCACCTCGTCACGCGGCCCCACCACGGCCAGTGCGGTGTAAAAGATCACGGGCTTGCCGCCGGTGGTGACCACCACGTGCTCGGGATCGATCCGCACACCGCGGACCCGCCGGATCTCCTCGGCCACAGCCTCCCGCAGAGCCGGCAACCCCGCGGCCTGGACGTAGCGCGTCTCGCCCGCCTCCAGGGCGCGCTGCCCCGCTTCCCGCACATGGGGCGGGGTCGGGAAGTCCGGCTCCCCGATCTCCAGATGCACGATGTCGCGACCCTGTGCCTCCAGGGCCCTGGCCTTGGCGAGCATCTCGAAGGCGGACTCGGTGTCCAGGTCGGATGCGCGCGCCGCCAAGACGGGCAAGCTGCCACCCCCGGCCGGCGTAATTCGCCCCGGGATCGGATGCCCCTTCAGCGGCGAGGCTGCAGCCAGCGCGGCGAGGAGCCTGCGGCCGCAGGGCCCGAGAATCCGGGTGACGCTCAGTGCCGCAGCCGGTGAACCGGGGGGCGCAATGACCTGCGGCGCACAGGCTTCCGCCGGGACCCGCACGGCCCCCCGGTCGCAGATGCTCCCTGGCCAACGCGAGCCGCGATTTCGTCCCATACGGCCAATTGCTGGTGGCTCCATGTGTGCACAGGTGACGGCGCGGCCCCGGAACGGTCGGCAGGATGGAGTCATGCCCGCAGGGGCCCTGGGCACAGGGCCGTGCGGCGCGCCCGCCTACATTCGCACGGACGGACGTTCTCGCACGTCCACCAGCACATCGCGCGGTTCCCCCCCTCGCAGGAGACGGATCGGCACCGGCCGGGGCCCACCGGTCAACGCCCGGCGGATGGCACTCGGCGTCGCCACGGGCCGGTCGCCAACGGCAACGATGAGGTCAAAGGGCAGGATACCGGCCCGCTGCGCCGGAGATCCCCGCACCACACCGGTCACCAGGATGCCCCGGTCGGCATCCAGGCGGAAGGCGCGCACCCAATCGGGCGGCAGAGTTTCGGCCTGGCCCTCGATCCCGAGCCAGGGGTGAGCGGCGCGGCCGTGGTCCCGCAGTTGCTCCGCCACGGCCAGGGCGGCGTTGCCGGGAATGGCGAACCCGAGCCCCTGCCCGCCGGCCAGCACGGCCGTGGTGATACCCACGACGCCGCCGTCCAGCAGGGCGAGCGGGCCGCCGCTGTTACCGGGGTTGATCGCCGCGTCCGTCTGCACCATCCCGTCGAGCACCAGCCCGCCTGGGCCGGGCAGGAAGCGCTCCAGGGCGCTGACAACGCCGAAGGTCACGCTCCACTGCAGGCCATAAGGGTTACCCACCGCGATCACGGCCTGGCCGGCCCGCAAGGCGTCCGAATCCCCGAAACGCGCGGGCTGCAGGTCGGCTTCGCCGGCCACCCGCACCACCGCGAGGTCGTACCCCGCGTCGGCGCCCACCACGGCCCCGGCACGCCGCCGCCCGTCCGGGAACGCGACCTCCACCGCCGTCGCACCGTGCACCACGTGCGCGTTGGTGAGCAGGTGGCCGCCGCCGTCCCAGACGAAGCCGGACCCCATCCCACCGCGCCCGCCCGCCCCGTGCGCGATTTGCACCACCGACGGGCCGACGATCTCTGCCGCATGCGACACCGCCGCCGACACCGGATCGAGTTCCGCCACGACGACCTCACCTGACCTTCCTTGACGTTGATGGCAGTGTATGCCGTGGACGTCCATAGGTCAAGATTGGTCAGGGAGATGGCAGGGACATGGCCCCGTCACGTCAGGACGGGTGCCCGCCACCAGTGCTTGTGGGTCCCGACCGTCCGGAATAGACCGGGGTCACCGCCGAAACGCTGCACCGCAGACTCCAGGCTGCGGCGGGCTGCCGAAGGCGCATGCCCCTGTCCACGCGCTGCCCGTGGAGGGCAGGCGCGGATGGAACACAAATGGGGCGCCCGATGGCCTCGGAGCCGGCCGGTGGACCGGCCGGCAGCGTTCCCCGGACGACGGACGCTGCACTGGCCGCACCCACCTTCATGCTTCTCCGCCCGCCTAAGTCGAACGTGGTTCCTGCCGGTAGAGCAGCTCCAGCAAGCGCTCCCCCGCGGCCACCAGCGGACGGTGCGCCGGCCAGACGGCCCATGTGCCCGCTTCGGGAAGCTGAAGCCCCGCACACGGCGGCACCTCGCGCAGCGGGCCCCGCGGACCAAGGTCAGCGGCGACGGTCGAACGCGGCAGGAACGACAGGCCCAGACCCTCCCCGATCAAGCGCCGGGTGACCTCCACCTGCCCCACCTCCATCGGCCGGAAGTCGAACCCGAGCGTCTGCAGGTGCGCGATGAGCCGGTCCCAATACCCCGGGTGGTTGTGTGTGAGCAGCGGGTGCGCGGCCAGGGCCTCGACCAGGGTCACGTCCCCCCAGGCAGCGGGCGCGACCGCCACCACCGGTTCGCCCATCAGGCGTCGCCCCGCCACGCCCTCCCCCGCCGGCGCGACCCGTGACAGCCCGAGGTCCGCCTCCCCCCC
>JAJZMB010000154.1 GCA_021803205.1 Bacillota bacterium
CTCTGTCGCCATGATTAGTGGCTAGCATTGTCCACAGCTTGGGGCGCGCCGCAAAGGCCGCCGGCCCGCGTCACACCCCCCGCCCTCTCCTGTCCGGAGTACGCGGTAGGGGATAACCCATTAAGGCACACTTATCAGGGGCATGAGACAAGTTTCTTTCTGACCGTTCCCTGGCGACGACAGGCAGGAATCCCCCCCCCATACAGGCGTAACCATCGCCCCCGGCGCCCGCTGCCACGACCAGCACGCATGGATGCCCCAGGGAGGATGGGAGGGGGTGGAGGCGATCGCTGCTGTTGCGTTTCCGCGGGCGGGACCAGACGCGGTAACATCCTGCACAAGGCGCGCCCTGCTCGGACGCATCGCCAGCTCCTGTGTGGCCGGCGCCGTTCTGATGGCGGGGTGCGCCCGGAGCGGGGCGAGCGCGGCCCGCTCGCAACCCATGCCGGCCAACCCCACCACCAAGCTGGTGTTCTACGCCAAGCCCGTCAACGCGCAGGTCGACCAGAACACGATCCAACACATCATGCAGGAGGTCCTGGCACCCTTCTATGCAACGCACCGAGGCGTCGCCATCCAGATTTTCACGAATAAGCCGCCCACCTCTCAGTTCGTCGCCGACATCCTTGCCAACCAACAGGTCGACGTCTTCCACGACAACTACTTCGCCCCGTACGCCGGGCAGAATCTCCTGATCCCGCTCCAGACCTACTTTCAGCGTGATCAGGTCGATCCGAGCATCTGGAATCCGGCGCAATACGCGCTGTACAACACCCCCGCCGGCCCCCTGGCCGTCCCGACCTATACGGGCACCTCCGTGCTGGCGGTGAACCGGGGCATGTTGAGCCCGGCCGGCGTATCCTATCCCTCCGTCGCCTGGACCTCTCAGGACTTCGTCTCCACCTGCGGCGCGATCGCGCGGCCCGGAGGTCCGAAACCCACCTATGGCGGGACGATTTTCTGGTGGAGCACGGGTCCGGCCCAGCAGGCTTCGTGGGTTTTCCGCGGCTTCGGAGGCAACCAGGTCACCCCGGGCGACCCCGCGGCGCCGAGTCAACTCAGTGCACCGCAGAACCTGGCCGCACTGGATTGGCTCTACCACGAACTGTTCTGGCCGCAGGTCTGCGTCCCGCTCAACGTGGCGGGCAGGACCCAGTTCGTGCAGGGACAGTGCGCCATGATCGACATCGACACGTGGAATCTGCTCGCCTTCGCGCAGGCTCTGTCGAGCACCGCGGTCAACTTCGACTTCGTTCCCTATCCTGTGTTGCCTGCGGGTCGGGCCACCTTCTGCACCGCGGACTTCTATGCCATCGCCGCCAACTGCAAACAGATCGACGGCGCCTGGGAACTCCTGCGTTGGGTCAGCACCGAGCCACAGTGGCAGCGGGCCTCGTTCCGGTATGCGCTCCTCAGCCCGGCCCTGAACTCCCTGTGGGAGGAGTGGGCCACCGTGGTCCAGCAGGTGGCACCCGTCTTCAACGGCAAGAGTCTGCAGTGGTTCGGCGACGCCGCTTCCAAAGGATATGCCTATCCCGTCGAGTACTACCCATATGCGGACCAGCAAGTCTGGACGATGATCGCGCCGTATTTCGCCGATCTCTACGCCCGTAAGCTCAGCGTCACCGGCGCCGCGCGTACCATCGACCAGCGGGTGAACGCCTTCGAGACTTCTGCGCGGGCCGCAGCGACATAGGACAAGGGCGCCGCGTTCCCGAGGATCGGCGGAGGGATGGGGTGGGGAAATGCCGCGGCAGCCCAATGTAGTCTTGGTGATCACCGATGACCAGGGGTACGGGGATCTCGCTTGCCATGGCAATCCGGTGATTCAAACGCCGAACCTGGACCGGTTCCACGACGAGGCGGTCTGCCTGACCGACTTCCACGTCGGGCCGACCTGTGCGCCGACACGCGCCGGCCTCCTCACGGGGCACTACGCCAACAGCACCGGCGTCTGGCACACGATCGGTGGCCGGTCGCTTCTGCGCCAGGACGAATGGACGCTGGCGGCGGCCCTCCGGGAGCACGGGTACCGCACAGGCATCTTCGGCAAGTGGCACCTGGGGGACGCCTATCCCTACCGGCCCCATGACCGTGGCTTCGAGATCGCCGTCGTGCACGGCGGCGGCGGGATCAGTCAGACCCCGGACCACTGGGGCAACGACTACTTCGACGACACCTATTTCGTGAACGGTGAACCTCGGCCGTTCCAAGGCTACTGCACCGACGTCTGGTTCCGCGAGGCGCTGGGGTTCATCGCGGCCCATCGAGACCAGCCATTCTTCTGCTATCTGGCCACGAACGCCCCCCATGGTCCGTTCAACGTGGAGAACGAGTACTGCGGGCGGTACAGGGGAGCGGTGCCGGAGGACCGGGCTCGCTTCTACGGGATGATCACCAATATCGATCAGAACTTCGGTGTCCTGCGGGCCAGCCTCCGCGCGTGGGGCCTGGAGGACGACACCATCCTCGTCTTCATGACGGACAATGGCTCCAGCACCGGCGCCCGGCTGGATCGGGAGGGTTTCGTCGCAGACGGTTACAACGCGGGAATGCGCGGGCTGAAGGGCTCCCCGTATGACGGCGGGCACCGCGTCCCCTTCTTTGTGCGCTGGCCGGCGGGTGGGCTCGACCGCGGCGCGGACGTCGAGCAGCTGACGGCCAACGTGGATTTCATGCCCACCGTCCTGGACCTGTGCGGTATACCGGTGCCGGAGGAGCGGACCTTCCACGGCCGAAGCCTCGTCCCGCTGCTGCGGGGGCATGGCGAGGACTGGGAAGACCGCACCGTCGTCACCGACTCGCAGCGCGTGGTCCGCCCGGTGAAATGGCGGCAGAGCGCCGTCATGACCGGCGCGTGGCGCCTGATCAACGGCCGGGAGCTCTACGCCATCCGGGCGGACGGGGAACAACGGCAGGACGTGGCCCCCCGGCATCCCGCTGTGGTGGAGCGGCTGCGTACGGCCTATGAAGAGTGGTGGCGGCTCGTCTCGGGCCAGAGCGCCGAAGAGATCCCCGTCGTCCTGGGCTCAGACGTCGGGACGGAGGTCTGCCTGACCGGCCACGACTGGAGGAACGAGGACTGTTCCTGCCCCTGGAACCAGGGTCTGGTCCGGCAGGGCATGGCGGCCAACGGCCATTGGGAGGTGGACATCCGGCGCGCTGGCGAGTACGCCGTCGAGTTGCGGCGCTGGCCGAAGGAAGCAGGCCGCGCCATCGCCGCCGGGATAGACGGCGACGACGTCTCCTGGCGCCGGGAATGCGTGGACGAGCGCTCATGGGGCATGTACACCGGCGGAAGGGCCTTACCGGTGACGGAGGCGCGGCTCCAGATCGGGGACCGGTCGTGGACCAAGGCCGTCGGGGAACTTGACCGGGACGCCACCTTCCGTGTGACGCTGCCAGCCGGGCCGGCGCACCTGCAGGGGTGGCTGGGCGACGGGCAGGGCTTCACCGTAGGGCCATATTACGTCTACGTCTCCTGCACCAGCACCGTAAGCGTTCAGGGGGGGTTACGGGAGGAGGGTCCGAGCCAGGTGCTGCGGGCGGTGGAGGGGCCTGTGCACGCGCGGTGGGGTCGGGGCTGGACAACGGACTGCCGGTAGGATATGGTGCGGTGCATGCTGGGCTGGCGGGCGAAGCGGGCGCAGGTGGTCGGGAGCGGCGTCGCTTCGGGCGGCGGGGCTGCGTCCACCCCGCCAGCAGAGGCCGCTGGGGATGTCGCGGCCCTGCGGTCGCGGGTCGG
>JAJZMB010000087.1 GCA_021803205.1 Bacillota bacterium
GTCCCGCCCCGGAGCGCGCCCGCGCCGAGCGGGCCGGGACGCGCCCGTTACGCGCGCAGCGAGCATGCACAAGGGTGGTACCACGGTTACAAGCTGTCCCTTCTCCCCCTTCCGGGTGAGGGGACGGCTTTTTCGTTTGTACCGAGTCCAACGACGGGAAGGGAGCCGACGATGATCGCGCGGATGTCGCGACTGCTTTTGCCCACGCTCCGCGAGGCGCCTTCGGACGCGGACCTGCCCAGCCACCGGCTCATGCTGCGCGCCGGCCTCATGCGTCGCGTCGGCGACAGTGCCGGCATCTATGCCCTGCTGCCGCTGGGTTTGCGCGTAAAGGCCAAAATCGAGGCTATCATCCGCGAGGAGATGGACGGCGTTGGCGGCCAGGAACTCGTCCTGCCGATTGTGCAGCCGGCCGAACTGTGGCAGGAGACCGGCCGTTGGGCGGTTTACGGGGAGGAGATGTGGCGCCTCAAGGACCGGCACGGTCGCCTCTACTGCCTGGGTCCCACGCACGAGGAGGTCGTGACCGACCTCATGCGCCACGAGATCCGCTCGTGGCGGCAGTTGCCGCTGCTTGTCTATCAGATCCAGAACAAATACCGCGATGAACGGCGCCCGCGGTTCGGGCTGCTGCGCGCGCGCGAGTTCATCATGAAGGACGCGTACTCCTTTCACACGGACCAGCAGGACCTCGAACGCTGCTACCGCAGCGTATACGGCGCCTACGAGCGCATCTTCCGCCGCTGCGGACTGGACTGCCGCGCGGTGCTCGCCGATTCCGGCGCCATCGGCGGGAGCGCGACGCATGAGTTCATGGCGCCGGCCGACGCGGGGGAGGCCGAGATCGTCTTCTGCGGGCGGTGCGACTACGCCGTGGATGTGGAGCGGGGCGAGGCGTTGCCCCGGCCGCGTCCGGTGGCGCGGCGACCCATGGCGCACGTGGCGACTCCCGGGGCGCGCAGCATCGCCGACGTGGCTGCCTTCCTTGGCGTGCGCCCCGAGGAGATCGCCAAAATCCTTTTCTATCAGGCCACCTACGGCGACGGTCGGACGGGGGAGTCGGTCGCCGCGCTGATTCCCGGCGACCGTGAACTCAACGAAGTCAAGCTCCAAATGGCTACCGGCGCGTTGGAGCTCCGTCCGGCGACCGCCGAGGAGGTGGATGTGCCGCTCGGTTACGCCGGCCCCGTGGGGTTGCGTGGGGTGCGCTTGTTCACCGACCCGGAGGTGGCCGCGGGTGCCGGCTGGGTGGTGGGGGCCAACGAGGATGGCCGGCACCTGCGGGATGCGGTGGCCGGAAGGGACTTCGACCCCGGAACCATCATCGGGTTGTCGACCGTGCGCGCCGGGGACGCGTGCCCGGGCTGCGGAGCGCCCCTGGCCGCCCGGCGCGGTATCGAGGTCGGGCAGGTGTTCGGGCTGGGGACGAAGTACAGTACAGCCTTGAAGGCCACGTTCCTCGATGCGCAGGGCCGGGAGCAGCCCATGATCATGGGCTGCTACGGGATCGGCGTCACGCGGACGATGGCGGCCATCATCGAGCAGCATCATGACGTCGACGGCATTGTGTGGCCCGCGTCCGTGGCGCCGTACCATGTGGCGCTGGTGCCCGTCGGGACGGGGGATGAGGGCCGGCGCGCGGTCGCGGCTGCCGAGACCCTGGCCACAGAGCTCTCGGGGCTGGGGATCGAGGTTCTGCTCGACGACCGGGACGAGCGTCCCGGTGTCAAGTTCAAGGATGCGGATCTGTTGGGTATACCTCTTCGGGTGACGCTCGGCCGCGCGCTTGCCGAAGGCCGTGTGGAGGTGAAACGCCGCGCGGCGCAGGACGCGGAACTTGTTCCCCTGGCGGAGGCCACACGGGTTACGGCAGCGGTATTCGGCAACTGACGGCCTGGCCGCGGACCCTGGTGAGCGGGTCTGACGGCGGTGTGCCCGGGGAGCCGGGCCCGCCGCCGGTCCCAGCGGGCACGGCCGGAGACCAAAGTCGGCCGCAGGGGTGCGTGGCCCGATGTGGCCGTATGGAAGGGCGCATGGATCAGGCAGACTGGCGGGTGGTTGGTTCGGGCTCGACTGCGGCCGGGGCGACCAGCGTATGTTCGGGCGGGTCGGACGAGGGGGAGCTCACGTGCGAGGGCGGGGCGGTGCCGGCGACGCTCTGGCGACAACGGTTGGGGCGGGCGGGATCGGGACGGACGCCACCGAGGCGCTGGCTCGACGACCGCTGCGCACCGTGGCGGTGATTCCGGCCTTCAACGAGGAGAAGACGCTGGGCGATGTGGTCACCGTGCTGCGTGAAGTCCGGGCCATCGACCGCATCTTCGTGATCAGTGACGGTTCGACCGATCGAACCGCCGCCATCGCCCGGGAGTACGGCGCCGTCTGCATTGAACTGGTGGAAAACGTGGGCAAGGGCGGAGCGCTGAAGGTCGGCATCGACCAGGCGGACGCCGATGTCTATCTCTTCCTGGACGCCGATCTGATCGGCCTCAATGCGGGCCACGTTCGGGCCCTGCTCGAGCCCGTGCTCCGCGGGCAGGCCCAGATGACCCTGGGCATCCTGGAGCGGGGACGCGTGGCGACCGACCTCGCCCACGCCGTGGCCCCCTACCTCTCCGGTCAGCGCGCCGTGACGCGTCAGGTCCTGGAGGGGCTCTCCGGAATGGAGACCTCGCGCTACGGGATCGAGGTGACCATCAACCGGCATCTGAAGAAGCACCGCGTCGAAGTCTGCACCGTATCGATGGAAAACCTCACCCACCGCATGAAGGAAGAGAAGCTCGGCCTGTTGCGCGGCTTTGTGGCGCGTCTGAAGATGTACTGGGAAATCGTCAAGTATGCCGGCGAGTAGGCGTTCCCCGGTTGGCGGCCCTGCCGCGAGAACACCAAAAGCCCTGGGACGGTGAGAGCCCAGGGCTTTTGCCTGTGGTCGGCATACTGTTGTCGCTGACGGGATTCCATGTCACCGCGGACTCTGGGGGGCAACGCCCCCGTCAGACCCGCCTGCCGCCCACCGGTCTTCGCGACGTGGGCGCTACGCGCCCGGTATGCGCAGCACCGCAGGCGCACTCAGCGGCAGCGTGGCGGACCGCCTGGATGCGCAACCGGCCAGCGCGCGTGCGCCCACCAGCGCCGGTGCGCCATACGCCAGACCTGACAGAGCGCCGCGCCGCGTGGTGCGGTGATACCCGGGGCCGCGCGCCCGCAGTCCAGTCAGCGCCTGCGGACCACTCGCAGCGGCACCCGCATGCTCGCGCTCAGGCGTCATGCCCACCCGCTCCCTTCCGCCGCTCGGCCCGGCCGACGGGCTGCAGCGTGACGACGCGTCCCGCCCGGCGGGAGACTGACGCCCGCCGCCGCCGCTCCACCAAGGGACGGCGACGGACCCAACGCCGGCCCGGTGACGACAACGCGCCGGCGCCGCATCGCTCTCTCCGGCGCAACGCGGCGCCGGGGCCGGATGCCGACGTGCGGGGAGCGCTGTCACCGCCGTTGGAGCGCTTCGCCTGGACCCGAGCCACTCCTGCCGGGACCGTCGCGCGGTGGCGGCGCTCCTGTGGGGGGGCTTCAGCCGCGCAGCCTGAGAATCGGGGCGACCGCCGCTGCCGCGCGCGGTGGAACGCGGATGCGCCATCGCCTGCGGGGTCCGGCGTTACGCCGCGGGGTCCGCACACCCCCGGCAGCCGGATGCTCTCTGGCGGACCTGCGCCGCGAGTTCGCGCTGCACCCGCGCTTGCCTGTGGCCCGTTGTGTTCACCGGCAACGACGCGGTCCTGAGGACCGTCGGGGGACAGATGGCAGGGGCCGATGCCGCGTTCGGGCTGAAGGGGGGGGCAAAAGACGTCGACGGGGCGGCAGGAGGTCTGCCAACAGACCGGGAACGCCTGCCCTATAGATTCGGGTGGTCGACGGGCGGCAAATCCCGCAGGATCGCAGGGCGATCGGCTGGCGAGCGCGGGATGGGTGGTGCCTCTGTCGGCCTGTGTCGTGAACGCGCCCGTGCGGATGCCTGTGTGGGTTGGTGCGAAACCGCTGCGCAAGGGGCGCGGCGTGTCCGATACGTCAGGATTGACCGTTGCGCGGTCCACGTCTGGGTTCGGCGGTCGGGTCGCCCGTCTCGGGGTCCCTTCGCCCGTGATCTGTACCCGGAAGGCGGTGGCGTGCGCCTTGGAGAGGACGCGCAGGCCCAACGTGCTCCTGATCACCACCGACCAGCAGCGCTACGATGCCCTGGGGGCGGCCGGCAACCCCCTGATTCGCACCCCGGTGCTGGACGGGCTCTGCGCAGAGGGGACGCGTTTCCAGAACTGCTACACCCCGAGCCCCGTGTGTGTGCCGGCGCGGCACGCCCTGCTGACGGGGCTGCTGCCGCACAACAACGGCTGCGTCAACAACGGTTCGCGCCTGGCGCCGGGAACGCCGACGATGATGGGCCTTTTGTCGGCGGCGGGGTATGTGACACACGGCGTGGGCAAGATGCACTTCAGCCCGCCGCGCCGCTCCCTCGGGTTTCAGGCGCTGGAACTGAGTGAGGAGATCCCCGCCCATGTGGAACAGGACGACTACCTGCCATTCCTTTTGGCGCGGGGATTCGGCCACGTGCACGAGCCCCACGGCGTGCGCAGCGACATGTACTATGTGCCGCAGGTATCGCAATTGCCGGCCGAATTGCATACCACCGCCTGGACCGCGGATCGCGCGGCGGCATTCCTGCGCGGTCACGACCAGCATCGCCCGTTCTTTCTGTGGACCAGCTTCATCAAGCCGCATCCGCCGTTCGACCCTCCGGTGCCCTGGAACAAGCTGTATCGCACGGTCGACATGCCCAAGCCGTTTCGACCGGAGGGCTACCGTCAACTCCAGACCTGGTGGATG
Organism: Bacillota bacterium; assembly: GCA_021803205.1. Lineage (GTDB taxonomy): Bacteria > Bacillota > Sulfobacillia > RBS10-35 > JAJYVN01 > JAJZMB01. The sequence continues at coordinate 4,876 of JAJZMB010000087.1, forward strand.
CGCCACCAAAACCGCTACAAGTACCGGGAGGACGGACCGGACGATACCCTGGCGCGGACGCTCCGCGCAGCCTATTACGCCTGCGTTTCGTTCATCGACCACCACGTGGGACGCATCCTCCGGGTGCTCGCCGCCACCGGACTGGCGCAGGAGACGTTGGTCCTGTTCACCTCCGACCACGGTGAGTTGCTCGGGGACTACGGGAGCTGGGGCAAGCGGAGTTTTCTCGATCCCTCGGTGCGCGTCCCGCTGATTGCGCGCTGGCCCGGGCATTTGCCGGCGGGGGGCGTGGTCACGACTCCGGTCAGTCTGGTGGACATCATGCCGACCGTGCTGGCCGCCGCCGGGGTCGATTCCGCCGGTTGCCGGCAGGACGGCGCGGACCTGTCGACGCTCCCCACCGCCGAGCCGCGCCTGGTCTGCGCGCAGTTGGCCGAAGATGCCCACGGTACCTACATGGCGACGGACGGCCGGCTCAAGTACTTCTACTCGGCCCCCGACGACCGGGAATTCCTCTTCGACCTTGCGGGCCAAGAGCGCGAGGAGCGCAATCTGGCCGCTGATCCGGCCTGGGCGGGGCGGCTGCAGGATCTGCGCAAGCGACTGGCGGCCCGCCTGCGGGGGGACGGGTACGAGCGGCCCTTCACAGGGGCCGGTTGGCGCCGGTACCGCCTGCCGCCCGACCCGCAGGACCCCGATGACGATCGCATCTTTCAAGAGGCGCGGTGGACCGATCCCTGGCCTCGCATTCCGGGCTATACGCCGGAGCGGCTGAAGTAGCGCTGCGCCGGAACCGCAGGTGCGCGGCTCCACGGGTGGTCGTGGTCGCGTCTGCCGGCGTTCCGCCGCCGCTGTGGCACCGGTGCCGGGTGGACACCACCGGTGATGCGGCGCCCACCGCGGAACCGCGGCGGTGGCTGCAGGCGCCCCGGCTTCGGTTTTGGCCGGTTTCCACCTGGATCGCCGTCTCTGCCCTGGCCGCGGGCCGACTTGTCACCGGGGAGCGGGCTGATGTCGCTGGGCGCACCGACCTGCCGCGGGAGAGGGTGCGCGGAACCGAAGTGCAGGACGGGGGTGCGGTAATGCGCCCGGATGGCGCGCGATCAGTCGGACGGTTCCGTGGAAGCCTTGCCGGGATGGTCTCCGGCCTCGCCCTGCTGCTGGCGGCCTGCGGTCCGGCGCACGGGAGCGCCGCGCCCGGCAAGGCCGCGTCGTCGGCGGCGGTACCGGCGGATACTTACGCGGCGGACCTCGCGGCCTCGCAGAAGGCCGCGGCGGCCAACAGGCTGCCCCTGTGCGGCTTCCCCCTGCAGGCATGCGCGCCGGGGAGCTATGGCCAGGTCCGGGCCGCGCAGCCCAAGGCCGCGACGGTGGGCACGTTTGTGGAGTTGGATATGACCAAATACTTCCAGTCTGACGGCCTTGTGGCGCAGCAGAAGGTGAGTCCACCGCCGAAGGGGTCGACGCCCCCCTACAGGGGGACGGGCCAATTCAAGCTGGACGGCGCTGACCAGGGGTTGAGCGTCGGCGACATCCCCGTGCCCTTCGCCCCGAACACCGGGACCTGGAAGGTGTCCATCCGCTACAACGGACACACCCTGCAGGTGCCGTTCCTGATGCCGGCCGGGGGCGCGGGCGTCAGGGACGCCTTCGACATCCAGAAGCAGATCAAGGTCGCCGTGCCGCCGGGCAAGTACTACGGCGCGTGGCTGCTGGAACTCGGCATCAACGGGGGCGGCACGACCGATCTTGCCGCGTCCTACCATTCTGGTCCGGCCCGCCAGTACCCGATGAACTTCCAGCCCGCCTGCAACCCGGCAACGGTCGCGGCGCCGCAGTTTTTGGTGTACGCGGCGCCGTACTTCCTCACGCCGACGGGCGTGAGCACCACCTGCCGCTACCTGTTCGCCGACGCCGTGCCAATCAATCCGCATCACACCCTGACCGGCCTGACGCTGCCCGCGACCACGTACGACCAGACCAACAAGCTGGTGGTGCTGGCGATGACCCTGCAGAAGGCGGCCTGAGGCCCTGCGTGGGTGTGGGGGAGCCGTATGGCGCAGGCAGGCTCGCAAAAGGGGCGTATTCGTCGTGGTTTCGCCGCTTGTGGATCGTCGCCGCTTCTGCCGCCTCGCGGGGGCCGCGGCGCTGCTGGCCTCGGGAGGCGCGTTGGCCGCTTGCGCGCGTGCGGTCACCGGTCGCTCCGCGCATCCGCAAGTTTCGCAGCCGGGGATCACCATCGTCTTCAGCCCGTGGACGGCGGGCGACGCGTGGAACTCCACGATCATCACCCTGATGCAGGAGACGCTGGCATCCTTCGAGCGGCAGAATCCCGGGGTCCGCGTGCAGTTGGTGCAGCCCGCGGGCGGCTGCTGCAACCCCGCGGCGCTGACCGCGGCCATGGTCGCCGGTACGGCCCCGGACGTCCTGCTCAACAACAACTTCGGCAGCTACGCCGCCGGCGGGTACTTTCTGCCGCTGGATCCGTACCTGCAGCGGGACAACATCGCGGTGAGCATCTGGTCCAGCCAGCAGATCCAGTCGTTCCGGGGGTGGAGTCCGGTCGCCCTCCTCGCCCTGCCCGTGTACTTCAACACCACGGCGTATATGGTGAACCTCTCCGCCTTCGACGCGGCTGGCCTCGGCTACCCCGATCCGCAGTGGACCTACGCGGAATTTACCCGCACAGCCCAGGCGCTGAGCAGTTCCACCGGCACCTCGCCCCGTTATGGCTGCAACCTCTGGTTTTGGACGGAGCAGGCCTGGGGCTCCGACTGGATCTTCCGCGCCTTCAAGGGGGCGAAGGTCGGTCCCGGCAGCACGACCTGCGCCCTGGGCGAGCAACCGTCCCTGGACGCGGCGGACTGGATCTACCACGAGATCTTCTGGCCCAAGGTCGGCACTGCTCAGAACACCTTCGGCGGCTACAACGCGCAATTCACCTCCGGCAGGACGGTCATGAGTGTGCAGCAGACCGGGAGTCTGCTGACCGCCGTCACCGATCTGGTCAGCAACAACATGAAGTGGGACATCTATCCCTTTCCCGTCTTTCCGGCGGGCCGCGCAGCGTTCGGCGGGGACCAGTTCTACGCCCTCAGCGCGCGGACCAAGCATCCGGATCAGGCCTGGAGCCTGCTGAAATGGCTCACGGTGGGCACCGAGTGGCAGCGGGCCATGATCAAACTCTTCCTGATGGCGCCGGCGCTCAACTCACTGTGGCCGGAGTGGGAGACGATCGTGCAGGCGGTGGCGCCGCCGCTGAAAGGTAAGGCCATCCAGTGGTTCTCCGACGCCGCCGTGCACGGGTACGCCTACCCCACATCCTACTTCCGCTACATGGATGCAGAGGCGGAGACCATCATCCAGAATTACTTCGGCGGGTTGTTCGCGCGCAAGTACACCGTCCGGACGGCGCTGACTCAGGCGGCGCAACAGGTGGACGTCCTGGAGACGTCGAGTGCGGGCGGCGCGGCGCCGTCCCTGCAGGTGCAGCAGGCCGCCCTCGCGGCGGAGAAGCGGCGCCTGCAGGGCATGTTCTCCGCCGGCTGACGGCCAGGGCGGCCCGAGCGGTGCCCGGCGCGGGGATCGCGTCGGCGGGCGGGCCGGTGCCGGCCGGATCCCGAGCAGGGGGGTGATGCGGTTGATCCGTGCGGGAACGGGTGTGTCCACGGGCCGGGACGCCTCTGGCGGCCGAGCGTTCAGTCGTCGCGGCCTCCTGGCCGCCGGGGCTGCCACGGCGCTGGGCGGAGCGGTGCTCGCCGCCTGCGGCCCTGTGCCGAGGGCGGCGAGCCCGACACCCGGTTCGAACGTCATTGAATTGCTGTATCAGTTCCACTGGACGGTATCGGTGCCCTGGACGCCGGCGTCGCGCGGCTTGGTCGAGTCGTTTGTCGAGGCCAACTTCAACAGCCGGAACAGGGGCCTGCGCGCGGTGCTCTACCAGCCCGGAGACCCCGGCGGCGGTTGGGCTGTGACGGCCGCCACCATGGCGGCGATGCTCGCCGGCAACGGGCCGGACATCTTCTGTGCCTGCTGCGCCAACCTGGCGCCGTTTGTCGTCTACAACCTGATGCTGCCGCTGGACGCCTACCTGCGGCGCGACAACGTCGACCCGAGCATCTGGTCGGCCGGGCACATCCGGGCCCTCACCTGGTCCGGCGCCCTGATGGCGCTGCCGGCCTATGACGGGCCGCAGGTGATGGGTTACCGCCAGGACCTGCTGGACGACCTCGGGCTCGGCTATCCCGATCCGCAGTGGACGTACGCGGATGCGGCCAAACTCTGGGCCGCCTGTTCCAGGCAGGTCGGCGGCAAGCAGCAGTACGGTGCCGCCCTGCAGTGGTACGACGGTTGGGACTATCTGCTGCACGGCTGGGGCGGCGCCTATCTCAGCCCGGACCGCAAGACCTGCCTCATTGACCAGGCCGGGGCGATCGCGGCGGGGGAGTGGTTCTACCAGCAGCTGGCCAACAAGGTGATCACCTACCGCAACGATGTGAACGGGCTGGTCGACGGCACGGAGGTCTTCTCCGTCCTGGGGGGGTGGGACGTCTTCCAGGAGGCCACGCGCCTGGGCAACTTCAAGTGGGACCTTGTGCCGGTGCCGCGGTGGCCGCAGGGCTCCTATACCTTCACCAACAACGACTTCCTGGGGATCCATGCCGGATCGCAGCACCCCGACCAGGCGTGGGAATTGCTCCGCTGGCTCGCCGCGGAACCGGACTTTGAGCGGTTCCTGCTCCGGACCACCCTGCTGACGCCGGGCCTGAACGCCCTGTGGGAGGAGTGGGTGGCGGTGATACAGGCGGCGGCGCCGCCGCTGCGCACCAAGCACCTCGAATACTACGGCGACGCCGCGCGCGCCGGCATCGGCCTGCCGTCCAACTACACCCTCTATCAGCCGACGCAGGCGGAGACGGTGATCAGCGGCTGGCTGGCGAGGATCGCCGGCGGCAAGGTCTCCGTCACCGACGGGTTCCGGCAGGCCGCCCGGATGGTGAACGCCATGGAGGCGACGGCCACGCAGCTGACACCGCAGGAGGCTGCGGCACAAAAGGCCTTCGTGGCGCGGGGGCCGGGGATTGTCCAGGTCGCTCCCGGCCTGTGATGCCCGCCGCCGGAGGTGACGGCCGCCTCACGAATGGCGTGAATGAGGGGATGCGCGGGGAGGTTGTCCTTCCATGTGCGAGGGCCGGGTGGTAACCCGTCGGGTGTTGCTGTCGCGCCTTGGCCTGGCGTGCGGGGCCACGGTCCTGGCCGGTACCGGTCTGGTCGGCTGTGCCGTATCCGGTGCGGCCAAACCGGAATCCCTCCCCGCCGTCCTGCACGTGCCTTTCCAGATCAACGTCCAGGGCGCGCCAACCGCAGCGTCGACGGCCCTGGTGCAGCAATATGTGGATGAACACTTCAACGCCGAGCATCCAGGCGTTCAGGCCCAGTACGTCCACTGGACCACCGGACCAGAGATTCCCGGACTGGTGGCGGCCATCACCGCTGGGCAGGGACCCTACATCCTGACCACGGGCGGGTGCGATACTTGCTTTCCGAGCATCCTGCCCTTTCTGAAGCCGCTCGACGGCCTGCTGCGCCAGGACAACATCCCCCTATCCCTCTGGTCGAGCGGGCAACTGGCCACCTTTCGCTATCCCCAGGGACTGATGGCCGTGCCTGCGTATACGGCCGCCCAACCCTACGTCTATCGCCAGGACATCCTCGACGAACTGGGGCTGACGTATCCGGAGCCGGACTGGACGTACACCGACGCCGTGCGGATCTGGCAGGGCTGCGTGAGCGACAAGGGTGGGCGGCACCGTTACGCCGCGACGCTGGACACCCAGCCCGGCGACATCGGCGAGGGATACTTCCTATTCCAGGGCTTTGGCGGAGCCTTCATGGATGCGACGCATACGCGTTGTCTCCTTGATCAGTCGGGGAGCATCGCGGGAGGGGAGTGGGCGTTCGATCTCATCTGGAACGGGGTGGCGACCAACCGCGGCCATTGGCCAGGTGGTGAACTCGCGGGCCTCTGGCTCGGGGAGTGCGTGTTCAGCGAGGGCGCGGGCGGAACGATGCTCTCCGCGGTCGAGAACCTCGGGACGCGCTTCAAGTGGGACCTGATTCCATATCCACGCTGGCCGGTCCGGCCCGCCACCGCGGTGCAGGTCGATTTTTACGGAATCAACGCCGCGGCTCCCCGTCAGGACATCGCCTGGGAATTGTTCAAGTTCGTGACGCTGGATCCCGGCTTGAACGGCTTCGTGATGAAACTGTCGCTCCAGGAGCCGGCGCTGCTCTCGCTGTGGGACGAGTGGGAAGCCATCCTGCGGGCCACGGCCCCGGTGCTGCGGACCAAGGCGATCGGCTACTGGAAGCAGGCCGCGGTCGACGGGTACGGATACGGTGTCCAGTTCTTCAGGTACGAACCGATCCAGGCTGTCCAGGTCATCGATGGGACATGGGCGGACATCTGGCAGCACCGTATGTCGGTCAGCGAGGGCTTTGGGCAGATCGTCCAGCAGGTGGACGCCCTGGAGACCGCCGCGGCCAGTGCGCCGCCGCCGGCGAGCGGGGCGCAGCGGATCGCTGCGGCGCAGCGGGAACGCCGGCGCCTGGCGCGGATGCTGGAGGCGGCGCGCTGAGGTTCCGGGGCTGGGACGGCGCAGGACCCGGCGGAGAGGGTCACCGATGTTTCAGGTGGCGGGATGAAACCCGGGATCCCCGCGCGACGATTCTGCGGGGAGATGCTGCGCCAGGGCGATTGGAGTTGACATAAAGGCTTGACATTGCCTACCCGCGATCGGATGATGGCGGCATGGCAGGGGAACAGGTGCTCCCGTCAGGGCAAACGGCGAAGCGGCTGGGCGTCTCTGTCCGCACGATCTACCGCTGGGAGGCGGTCGGGCGACTGGTGCCGGTCACTCGTTTGCACAGCGGGCAGCGCCGGTTCTCGTCTCGGGATATTGATGCCTTGCTCCGGTCGAGGGTAGGTGGCAACGAACACTGCGCCGTCTACGCCCGGGTCTCCACCCGCGCGACGCAATTGAGCGGGGATTGAGGAGGTGGGCTGCGCGCCGGGTCCGCTACGAACTTTTGGGACCGTCGGCAGGATGGTCTGGAGCCTGATCACCCCGCCGTCAACATCCACAATAACCCCCCGCAGCAACAGACGCAAGGTCTGCTGCCGGCCCGCGAACTCGAGGGTGTCGAGGCCAGCGTTGATGTCGCGCAGGAACTCCTCGAACGCCGTATGCACGTCCTGCAGCCGCGCGCGCTCCTCGCGCCGTTCCTTGACGTCCGCCAGCTCGCGTTCGGCCTGCTCCTTTTGCCGCTTGAGTTCCCCCAGGCGGCGGCGCAGCTCGTCCTGGTCGACCTCCTCCGCCTGGTAGATGTCCAGCAGCAGGTTCTGCTGCCGCTCGACCTGCTTCAACTGCCGCCGCAACGCCTGCTCCCGGAGGTCCAGGGCGTCAGCCGCTCCGGCTTCCCGCAGCCGCCGCTCGAACTCTTCCCGCAAGGTCTCCGGGTTGCGCAGGAGGTCGCGCACCGTGTCCCACACCTGCGCTTCCAGTCCATCTGCGTCCGTCCAGGGAGCCGGGCGGCAAGCCTTGCGCTCGCCCACGTTGTACGGGTCGGAGGCCGTGCAGCGGTACATGCGCTTGCCGTGGCTCACCGCCCCCGTCATGGCCGCGCCGCACCGCCCGCAGCGGACCAGACCTTTGAGCAGGTAGTCGTGGCGCTTGTTGTTGCGCGGTGCGAAGTGCGCGTTGTCCGCGAGGCGGCGCTGCGTCTCGGCGAAGACCTCCGGCGTGACGATGGCCGGCACCGGCACCTCGATCCAGTCCGCCTCGGGCCGGCGGCGGCGGCTGGTCTTCCGGTTCTTGCGGTATCCGCCTTGCGGCGCGTGCTCCGGCTCTACGTACTCGTGGCGGTGATAGAGGAAGGTGCCCGCGTAGGCGCGCTGGCGCAGGATGCGGTTGACGGTGGACTCGCGCCAGTGGTCTGCGCCGCCTGGCGTCGGCACCCTCTCATCAGTGAGCCGCTTGGCGATGCCGCGGCAGGACGCCCCCTCCTCGACCACCCAGCGGAAGATGTCGCGTACCACCGCCGCCTTCGCCTCGTCCACTTCCAGGGTGGCACGGCGCTCACCATCCCGTGCGACATAGCGGTACCCGTAGGGCGTATAGCCGCCCATCAGCCCACCTCGCTTGGCCCAGTGCATCTTCCCGCGCCGCGTGCGCTCGCCGATCTTCGCGCGCTCGTACTCGGCGACCGCGCCCTGCATGGTCAGCAGCAACTGCCCCTCCGGCGTGTCGGCGGGCTGGCCCTGCAGGAACTCGACTGCGACGCCGGCCTTCTGCAACTCCTCCAGGATCACGAACTGGTAGCCGACCTTGCGCGCCAGGCGGTCGGGGGCGAGGATCAGCACCCGCCGGAACGCGCCCGCGCGCGCTCCATCACGGAGACGGTCGAGGGCCGGGCGCTCCAGGGTCGCTCCCGAGTATGCCTCGTCCACAAACTCCTGTACCGTGCGGTACCCGTGCTCCCGGGCGTGCGCGCGCAGGGCTTCGAGCTGGCTCTCGACCGTCGCCTCCTGCTCTTGTCGCCCCGAACTTACGCGGGCGTAAATGACCACCGCCTCCGCCGTGGGGTTCCCATTGGTCGCGACCATCGCTCCACCCTCTCCAGAATCGTTTTGGAAGGCCGATCCGCCCGGACCTTGGCGCCCAACCGCCTGCGGTCCTGGGTGCGCCTTCCAGGTGTAGTGTAGCCCGTCCGTCCGCGCCCCGGCAACGGCCCGCTGTTGTGTCGCCGCAGCCGACACCGCCCGCGCGGTGTTGACACCTCCCCCGCCAACGCCGACCCTGGCACACCGCCCGCCGCGCCGCGGGTTGGAGGTGCCTTCCGCATGCCGGTGTCGCCCGCGCTCGCGTTTCTGGTCGGGGTCCTGCTCGCCTGGTTGGTCGCGCTCCTGGCCGCAGTACTGTGGTGGCTCGATATGCGCCGGACGATGCGCCTGGTCGTCGGCTTCGCCGTCCAGGCGCTGGCGGACGGCCTCGACGACCTCATCCTGCTCCTTGAAGACGCGGAGCCGCGCCAGCAGGCCGACCGCTGCCGCCAGCTCTGTGCCGCGGTGCTGCGCTTGGTGCGCCAGTGATCTCGTCGGAGGTGGTCGCGTTGATCGAGGACGAAGACCGCACGGACCTGGACCTGGAGGAGCGCCTCCGCGACCTGCTGCACGTCTGCGAGGGGATCCGCGCCCTGTGCTCCTGCGGCGAGCGGCGCGGCCTCACGCTGGCCGACGCCGTGCCGCTGGCGATGCTGGCCGCGCAACTGGTCGCCGAGCTGCGGCGCGACCTGCTGCGCCCGGCGGGTGCGTCCTGATAGCAGGCGGCCTCCAGTCCCGCGCCGCCCCCGGAACCGACCGATATATCACCCATTCTTTCCAGCGTGGTTCGGGTGGCTCAACGCGGCGCAGGCGCACAGGCGGTAGGGGGGGCGGGCGCTAGCAGCCGCGCGGGTCCGCGCGCCCGCTGCTAGCGCGGGCGTTCAGCCGGTGCGTGGGGGTGCGGGCGCCTCCTCCGCGTGCCGGCGCAGGTGCAGGCGCGCCGCCTCGCGGGCGACCTCGGCCGGCGCGGGCGTAATGAGCAGGCCGTGCTCGGCGGCGAGGGACTCCAGCGCGGCGGTGACGGCGGCGAGCACGCGCTGGCGCGGGTGGGGCTCGGAGCGCGCCGCCGCCTGCCGTGCCGCCTCCGCCAGGGCGGCCACCTCGCCCGGCTCCAGGTAGACCCTCCGCCGGCTTCGCCACATGACGACAGCCTACGCCACCGCGAGCGCGGAGTCGGTCGAAAATCGCCGCAAGGGCTCCCGCTGCAAGGTGGGCGTCGATTCGGGATCGAATGGGTACGCTATCCAGTGGCACCCGTTGGACGAAACACGTTGACCTACGCGCGAGAGGAACCGCCCACGACTGGAGGTGGGGGCTTTTGGCCATGCCACAGGAGTGGTTGGTCGTCACCGACATGCGGCGACCCTCACCGGGACAACAGCCGTCGTCGCCACCTACAGTGGACCGGCCGGCCGCGTCTACGTCATGCGGCCCGCGAACCTGGAAGCGGCCGTCGGACTGCTGCGCGCGGCACGGCCGGGCGAGTGGCACGCCGTGCTCTTCGCCACCGGCCTGCAGGCCGCGCAAGAGTACGCCCGCAGCATCGCCAATGGGGCTATGGCCTGGCAAGCGTGATCGACCTGCACTACCCGGACCCGGCGCCCGCGCTGCCCTGCACCGGTACGCGCACCAGGCGAGCGAAGTCGCGGTGGTAGTCGGCCGGGAGCAGGCGCTCGGCGATGGCGCGCTGCTCAGGATGCTCGGCGAGGTACCGGGCGATGGTGGCGGCGTGGTAGCCGCGGCCGTGCTCGTTGGCGAAGGCGTGGGCCAGCAGACCCGCGCGGAACCCGGCGGCGCCGCCCAACTGTTCACCCTCGGCCCGGCCGCGCCGGTAGCCCGCGGCCTCGCCCGCCTTCTCGCCCTCGGCCTTGCCGCGCTGGTAGGCGGCGGTGGCCTGGGCACCGGACCCGGCCACCCGCACCTGCACCCACTCCGAGAAGTTCAGCCCCTCGGCGCGCAGCACCTCGGCCAGCTTCTCCTTCACGGCGGCCGGGATGCGGGCGGTGACGGTGGGGAACGCCGTCTCGTACTCCTTCCGCCGTGCGCTGATCTTGCGCTTGGCCATGCTTGCTCACCCCCTGGGGCCGCAGGGTAGCGGTCGGGGGCGGGCGGGTAAACCCAGGGTAAACCCGCGGTATACCTGCTGGCACCCGCGTAGCACGGGCGGTAAACCCGGGTAAACCCGCGTAGCAGCGCACTCGGCGGGGAGGGTGGGTAAACCCACCCCTGGACCGCTGGCGGCGTTGGGGCGGTTGGCCGGTCCAGAATCGGTCCAGAAGTTCGTCCAAAGGTCCAGCCGTTGCGCGGGCGCGGGCGGGGATGCTGCATGCACTCCCTATCACCGATCTTGTTCGTGCTACCCTGTCGCCCACGGCGCGTCCCGTCCCTTGGGCATGCGTCGGACTCTCTCGCCCTTCGTCGGCTTCCGTCCGCACGCGCCAGCTGTTGCACGGGAGGGGGGTGGTCCCGGTGCCCCTGACACACATCATCGAGCAGGAGTTGCTCGCGACCCTCGACGGGGAAGGAGACCCCCAGGCCGTTCTGGACCGGCACGCGGGGTCGAAGGGGCCGCTGTATGCCGCCCTCGCCCGCGCGACGGCCGCGGCAACCGCCCGGTTCGGCGAGGTCCGAGGCAAGCTCCGCGAGATCCAGGCGCGGCTGCGCGAGACCGAGAAGGGCGCGACGGAGGCCGAGAAACGCGCAACGCAGGCCGAGCGCCGCGCGTCCGCCGCGGAGAAGCGTCTCGCCTTCGCCGAGAAGGCGGTTGCCGAGCGGCAGGCCCTGCTCGACCGGGCCGACGCGCTGCAGGTGGCCGGCTTCGACGCGGACGCGCTCGCCCGGCTCGGCGAGGTCCTGTTCGGCGCTGCGCAGGTCGAGGGCCAGCCGACCGAGGAAGTCGTCAGCGCCTTCCTGGACGCGGCGGCCGACTGGCGCCGCCTGGCAGAACTCCGCGCCCAGGTCGCCGCGGCGGAGAAGGGGGCGCAACAGGCGGAGGCGGCCTGCCGGCGCAGGGAGCGCGAGGCCAAGGTCCGGTCGGTGGCGGTGGACTGGGCCGTCTGGCTGGTCCGCCGGAAGGTCACGCCGGAGACCGTGGGCGCCTGGCAGTCCGTCGCCGCGAAGCTCGGGCTGACCGACGACGGCCTCGCGACAGGCCTAGCCCGCGCCCTGGAGGAGCACGGGACCCTGGAGGCGTCACGGACGGCGTGGTCCGCTTCCGTCGCCAAACTGCGGGCCGACCATGCCAAGCTCACAGGCCAGGTCGCGGCGCTACGCCGGGAACGGGAGGGGTTGACCGCCGCCATCGCGGCCGTGCGGGACACGGGGATCGCCGGGGTGCGGGGCGTGGCGGAAGCCGCTGCTGCCGAGATTCGGCGCGCCGCCGCGGAGTTCGAGCGCGTCCAGAACCGGGCCATAGAACTGGCGAAGCACGTTCAGATGGCGCAGGCCCTGGCGAGCGACGACCCGGCGCTATGGCAGCGAGTGGAGCCCGAGACGTGGGCCAGGCTTCTGGCGCACCTGCTTCGCTGGGCGGACGCACGGCTGGTTGCCGGCATCGACGTGGAGCCGACGGAGGCAATCAGGAGCAGGCTGGAAGATCAGGTGCGGTACTCGTATACGAAGGGGCCGGTCCGGCTGACGCTGACGCAGTTGGTGGCGTGGCTTGTGGTAGCACTGCAAGGGACGGTCGTGCGCGGCGTCTCGGCCCTCTTGGCTGCTGGAGCTGGTGGCGCCGGCCGACCGCTCGGGTAGCGGATTCCGGAGGGCTTTCGGAGGAAATCCCGACCATGGGCGCGAACGCCGTCGTCTGCGAGGCGATAGGCGTGCCCATCCACATCAACCCCGAGGAGATTCGCGGCCTGGGTCCAGAGGCGCGCGCCCAGATCGAGGAGGCGCTGACAGCAGGCAAGCAAGCGGCGGCTACGTCCGAGGCCGTCCTGCCCCTCCCGGCCGCTAGGCCGGCACCCGTCGCGGCGCCGGCCGCCGGTCCTTCCTTCGACCGCACGGTGCTACTCGTCTTGGTCGGTGCTGTGGGCGCCATTGCGTTGTTGATTGTGGGCATGCTCCTCGGCGGCGTGCTCCGACCCACCGGGACCGTACCGGCTACAGTTGCGCCGCTGTCGTCTGCCGCCCGCCCCGGTGAGGCGGGGGCGACCAGCAGCGCGACGAGCGGAGAGCGCCGGACCGGTTCCTCAGACCAGGTCGCGGCCACCGCCCAAGCCGCCGCCGACGCCTCCACCGCCCAGGCTCAAGTCGCAAAGGCCGTTGCCGCATCGAACCAGGCGCAGGCGCTTCTGCAGTCCGCGCAAGCTGCTGCCTCCCAGGTGGACCGCCTCTCGGCGCCAACGCTCGCGCGGAACCCGTCCGCCACAGACCCCACGACCATGTTGCCGCCAATCCAGCAGGACGACGCCCAGCTCGTCGTGCTCGTCACGCAGGCCGAACAGGCTTCCGCCGCGGCGGCGACGGCCGCGCGGAGTGCCGCCTCGGTCGCTGCGACAGACGCTGGGGCCGCCGACGCGGCTAGCCGCGCCCAGGCGGCACAAGGGCAGGCGGCGGCGGCATACGCGGACGCACAGGCGGCCGGTGCACAACTCGGCAAGCTCATTACGCAGGCGGAGTCCGAGGTCCAAGCCTGGGAGGCCGTGCATTCGGCGCCGCCTGGGTACTTCGGCGCCCAGGTCGAGGACCCGCCGGCCTCCTGGACCGTCCGTGGCTGCGAGGTGGACACAGCGGCGCCCGGCAGCCCGGCGGGCGAGGTGGGGCTGGTCGGCAAGGCCCAGCGCACCGACCCGGTGGGCGACGTGATCTCCTCCATCACGGACACCACCGATGCGAACACCGTCTGGCCAGTCACGGACTGCGCCGCGTTCAACGCCGCGCTGCAGCAGACCCGTGCCGGCGACCAGGTCACCGTGGCCTACTACCACCGTGAGGTCATTTGGTACGAGCTATCGGGCAAGTGGGTGCTGCAGTCCGGCTCCGCGACGCTGACTGCCGCACCTGGGTCCAACTGCCCGGCGCCGCTCACGGGCACGATCAGCCCGGCGCTCACGGGCAACCGGATCGACCTGACGATCACGCTGTCCGGTCCGGCCGGCACTCGACCCGGATTGGGCGTCATCCTCGATACGGGTGGTGTGCAGTCCTTCTTTCCAGACGCGCTACTGCGGGGCCTCGGGTACAGCCCGTTCCTGCCGATGCTGACGGGCGGCGTCGTGCCGGGCGCGGTCGGTGCGGCCAACCTCTACCGCATCCCGGCCAGGGCGATCACCGTGGACGACGCCGGCCGATACGTGCCCCTCGCGACCGGGACGTTGACCGTGATGGGCGTGGTCAACGGTGGCGCCATCGACTACGGCCTCGGTCCCGACATCCTGAAGCAGGGCGCCAAGCTGACGACGGCCGGGGAGAAATGGACGCTCACACCCCCGTGTGCATAGCCATGTCCGCGTGGAGGCGACCCGGGCCCAGCCATCGGAGGAGTGGTCAAGATGCCAAAGTTGAGGGACGAGGACTTCAAGGCGATGAAGTTGACCCGAGCGGCACGCGACGAGCTGGAGCGCATTCGCAAGCAATCGGGTAGTGGGCTTGGTCGCAATGAGCCGATTACAGGTGACGAACTGACGGAACTCCTACGTCGGCCGCGCCGTACTCACTAAGAGTGCGGGCGCCTGGCTCTTGGTAATGGAGCCGTGCGCGTCGCGCTGTGTGCGTAATGCGGCGGCGCGCGGCTGTAGACCACGTTCAAGGACGACGTCGGGTTCGCGGTGGCATGCGTAGCAGCACAGGCATGCGTGGTACCAGCAGGAGACCTCCTGGCAATGGCAGGGGCACCGCACCGCGGACGGTGGCCCCCGGGGATTGGGCACGGCCCATGGATGAGGAAGCTCGGTGTGCCGATTGAACCTGAATTTCGCAAGTGTCGGAGCCGAGCCGTGTGGTAGAGGGGCCCCCGGGACGCGCCCGGAACCCTGCGGTACGAAGCTCCGGCCCACCAGGCCACTGGGCCGTAGGCCATACGCGATACATTGCGAGATTTAGGTTGAAGGGTGTCTGCCCACTCCGAAAGCTGGACGCCGCAGGACGGCATCCGCGCCGTGTAGAACACGCTCAGGCGGCGGGCTCCGAAACGATCGCCTTGTCGAGATCGCCATCCGGGTGCCAGGCCGCCCCTCCGGTGGAGCCCCGAGCGGAATATCTGGGTTGCCGGGCCTTGGAGCTTGACGACGGCCGGCCCATCCGTATGTGCGCGGTATTTGGTCTGCTCATGCGCCGCGCTCCGGGGCAAAGGCAGGGCTCCACCTGGTGCAGGCATTGGTGCGTTGCCGCTGGAGGTGAAGGACCTGACCACCCTGTTCCTTCTGTGGATCCGTGCGGTCGCAAATCCCATGGGTGCCTGCCACAAGGCCGACCGTGCCTGTTGTGGGGGCCGCCCCCTCCGCGCCTTGATGGGTGTTGAGGTCGCCGCGGCCCTCGACGGCACCGCACCGGGCCGGGCTGTCAATGGTGAGTAGCGTCGACACACTCGAAAGGCCTTTAGGTAACCCCGGTCTCGCGACCGGGCGGCAGCCTGGGTCGAACCCTTGTGACCTCATCCTGGGCGGGAGCCAGGTCCGCTTGGTGTCGCCAGCGGCGTTGTTACGTTGGAGCGAGATCCTGTTGGTCGAGGACGACTCGGCCCGCGCGGCGCGCCGAGGCACGGCTGGCGTGACGGACCCTATTATCAGCGTGCATCTCCGAGTCCATCGGATCGATGGCGACGGGATTCGGGTCGCCGCCGAGCAGGAGTACGTGCCCGGTCTCCCTCGGACCTGCGACGCGAAGCCACGGTCTAACCTCGCTCTCGATCTGCTAGACGGGGTGTCGTCCAGACGCTCGGTCGTGGTATGCGGGCCGGCGTACGGTTGCAGTGCCCGCTTCCTCGACGGCCTAGCCGCCCGCGATCTCGACGCGGTCGTTGAGGTCCGGCCAAGTAGCGTGGTGACGCTTGGTCGGAGCGAGGGGCAGGGCGACGCGTGCATCGCGTGCCGACTGCTCGACCGGGCAGAGTGGCACAGCCTTACAGTGCCTGTGGCTGGCAGCGAAGGCCGGAGCATCAGCTACGCCGTCGCAACCCTGGGCGGCGGCCGCGTCGGTTCTGGACCGTATGGCACCTTGATCGCGGCCCTGACCGGCGGCATCGTGGGCGCGCATCGTGGGACGGTATTTGGGTTGTGCCTGGGCGGCGATATAACACTGCACCAGTGGATCGAGACGGTCGGCTGGGCCCGGTGGATCAGACCGCTCGTGCGCAGGGCCGAGAGGTCAGCATCGCCTCCGGGCGCGCCGGTCGGCAACCTACAAAGAGGCATCGGAGACGGAAACCGCCCGAAACTCCGAGCGAACATTACGTTGTCCCGTCGTCAGGACGAAGCCGATGCTGCCGTCCGGCTGACCACGGACATGATGCAGCCTTTGAAGCGTACGCTCCTCAACGCGTCTCGGGCGCTCAATGTCGTGGAGCTCTTCGCCGGAGCGGGCGGGATGGGGCTCGGGTTTGTCCTCGCCGGATCCGCGGATTCGCACTACCGGCTCGTGTGCTCGGCTGAGGTGAATCCGGTATGCGTGCAAACGTTGAGGAACAACCACGCCGCGTTAGATGGGATCGTGCCGCGCAATACCCGCCAAACGCCTCCTCGGGTTGACCCGATGGACCTCCGCACAAAGAGGGCGCTTGAGGACATTATCTCCAGGGCCCGAGAGTGCGGCGGAGCCGATGTCGTAATTGGCGGGCCGCCCTGCCAGGGATTCTCCAACGCCAATCGGAACTCGGGCCGCAGTTCAAACCCCCACAACGAGCTCGTCGACGTGTTTCTAAGGTGCGTCGTCGACCTCGCACCGCGGATCTTCCTGATTGAGAACGTCCAGGGGATCCACTGGACACGCAAGGATGGCGCCTCACGCTCCGGTATGAGCGTCCTGGACCACATCCGGACGCACATGGCGGCGGCCGGGTATGAGGTCTTTACTCGACTGTTGGATGCGGTCTGGTATGGCGTTCCACAGTACAGAAGCCGATTCTTCGTCCTCGGGATCCACCGGGACCTGGACTATGGCGTCGACGACTTCGGGCCTTGGGGTCCGTTCCCCGCGCCCACCCACGGGCCGGGAACGCCGCACGGGTACGTTACCGTCGGCCAAGCATTGGGCGACCTTCCGCCCATCGGGAACGGCCACGCGGCAGACCGGACGGTCTACGTCGAGCCGACTGATGACGATCTCAGGGCAAATGGCTTCCTATCTTTCCTGCGGGCCGGGGCTGAGCGACGCGTAGTCACGGACCACGTGACGTCGAAGCACGCTGACTACGTCATCCAGCGGTACCGGGAGATTCCGCCGGGCGGCAACTGGGAGAGCATCGCGCACACCATGACCAACTACTCAGACATCAATCGAACTCACAGCAACATCTACCGCCGCCTGCTGTGGGACGAGCCCTCGATCACAATTGGGCACTACCGCAAGAGCATGCTGGTTCATCCGTTGCAGCCCCGCGGCCTGTCCCTCCGCGAGGCCGCCCGACTTCAGTCGTTCCCGGACTGGTTTCGATTCGCAGGAAGCCAAGAACCAAGGGCCGGCGGCCTTGAGCACAAGCAGCAGCAACTGGCCAACGCGGTGTGCCCCTTGGTCACAAGGGCGATTGCCAGATTCATCCTCAATCTGTAATGGGGCCAGTGAGACATGACCTGTGACGTCCCCCGTCGGCTGCTGGCAGCGATCCGTGCGTTGCTGCGCACACTGCGCGGAGGCAGCAGCAGAGCGGCAAGGAAGAGGACTTGGCGGGCCTCTCGGGCCCGCACGTCCATCCCAGCTTTGCAGTACCGGCGCGAGGCAGCCGCCTCCGCGCAATCCTCGCCTGCAACAGAGGAGCCGCTCGGTGCCCCGTCGCCGCCGGAGAAGGGTCAGGCGGTCGGCCGGGCGTCGGGAGGCTGCGCCCGCCTGGAGTCGGACCCAGAGGAGGAAGATCTCGCACCGAGCTCAGTCGCCGACGTACCGGCACAGTCGACCGCCGCCGATGATGCCGCTTCTCCAGGGTATGCCTCTGCCGACGACGACGGACTAATCCTGCCGGAGCAAGCAGCGGGGACGGGTGATGTGAACCCCCCTCTCCCCCCCGCCCTGCCATCTAGTGGCGC
>JAJZMB010000160.1 GCA_021803205.1 Bacillota bacterium
GGGCGGCGGCGACGTTGCCCTTGCCGATCAGGTTGACGACCACCTTGGCCATTTCGGCCCGCGTGATCGGCCCGCTCGGGTCGAACATCCCCCCGCCCACCCCGTTGACCGCGTTGATGCTCGCGAGAAAGGTGATGGCCGGCGCCTCACTGCTTCCCGAAATATCCGAGAACGGAGCCGACCCGGCGCTCGCCGCGCTGGCCGGCAGCCCGGTGGCGATCGAGCCGATCACCAGGGCCGCGGCGCTCAGGGTCACCAGGGCCTTCGCATGGCGCAATGCGCGATTCTCCCCCTTCCGGAACCGTTGCCGCGTGGAGTCCAATGGACACACATCCCCCCATCGGCGGGCACGTAACTGCCGCCCCATTGATCTTGACTCCGGTCCCCGACCAAAGCAACACAAAACTGGTAGAAAGCAATTGTTCACGATCACAGTTCGATCACAAACCTGTGAACGAATTGTGAAGTCCGCGTCCCGCGCGCGCCGAGCCGGGCAACCGCCGCACACATATCCGGATGGCTGCGAGCGCCCGCGCGGGGGCGACCTTCAAGGTCGCTCCCGCGCGGCCCCTGATCCGATATCCGTCGTCCCCCAGGGGTTCGCTGGACGTGGTCGGTGTGGGAACCGACACTTGCCGCGCCGAGCCGGGCAACCGCCGTCCCCGCGGGCACGGAGCGGGCGGCCCACCTCGCACGATGTCCGCACGTCGACGCTGTACGCCCGGCGTCATGCCTGGTGGGGTCACGCCGGCCGCGGTGAGCGGTCCGGACCACAGACAATGCCGACCGTCGCCCGAAATCGCGGCGCACCCCCGCCGTACGACATCGGGCCGCCGGGTGGCGGGGCGGGTCCCCCGCCGGGAGCCCCTGCGCAGTAAACGCCTGCGCCGCTCCGTGTCACCCGGGCCCTGCGCCGACCGTCATCCCGGGTTGCCGGACCCCGCGCCCGGGCCCCCTCTCCGGCCTGACACCTCCCCGGTCATGCGCGGCGGCGCGCCAGGGAAGACCTCCTGGCCGAAGAAGCCAGGAGGCGCAGACCTAAGGAGGCGGGTACGCATGGCAGAGCCGGTGCGGGTGGTGGTGTTCGGGGCGCATCCCGACGACGACGACATCAAGGCGGGGGGTACGGCGGCCGCCTGGGCGGAGCGCGGGGACGAGGTGCTGTTCGTCTCCCTGACCAACGGCGACGCCGGACACCAGTCCCTGGCCGGTGGGGAACTCGCGCGCAGGCGCCGCGCGGAGGCGCAGGACGCGGCCGCCGAACTCGGCGTGCGCTGCAGGGTGCTGGAGCACAGTGACGGCGGTCTGGTCCCGTCGCTGGAGCTCCGGACCGAGGTCATCCGGATCATCCGGGAGGTGGGCGCGGAACTGGTCCTTCTCCCCCGGCCCTGGGACTACCACCCGGATCACCGGGCGGCGGCCCAGGCGGTCCAGGACGCGGCTTACATGGTCACGGTGCCGAACGTCGCGCCGCTGACCGCACACCTGGGGCGCAACCCGGTCTTCGCCTACGTGGCGGACGAATTCACCCGCCCCTGTCCACTGGTGCCCGATGTGGCGGTGGACACCACTTTCCGCGCCGAGCGCAAGCTGCGGGCGCTGCACCGGCACGCATCCCAGGTCTATGAATGGCTTCCGTACAATTCCGGCACACTCCCCGCGGTCCCGGCGGCGGAGGCCGAGCGCCTGGTCTGGCTGCGGCACTGGCTGCGGGCGGACGCCGCGCGCGCCGAACGCCACCGGGACCTGCTCGCGCGTTGGTACGGGCCGGAGCGGGCCGAGGCCGCCCAGTACGCCGAGGTGTTCGAGATCTGCGAACTCGGCCGCCGTCCGGATGAAGGCGAACTCCGCCGCCTGTTTCCCCTGGGTTGACGCTGCCCCTCCCGGCTGCCCGCCCCGGACGCCGCGGTGCGCCCTGCGGCCACCCGGCGCCCGGACGGCCCGGGGTGGGTGCTGCCCCGTCCCGCTCCCGCGTGCCCCACCGCGCCGCTGCCCCTGGCCCCACAGGGGTCCACGCTGCACGGCCGGTGTGGAACCCGGCCCTTGCCTCGCCGTCCCGGTACTGCCCCCCGCGTCTCCGGAGGGTTGCGGATGAATTCGGGGCGGCGCCCGCGCCGCGGGCGAGCGTGCCGCGGACACAAGCAACTGTGCGTTGGGGCCGCGCCCATCGCCTGCCCGCTGCGCGGGCGTTGCCGGTACGGTTCTGCAGGGCTCGGGTGCGACTATGAAAGCTCCAGCCGCGCCTCGGCCCGTGCGTGCCTCTTGCCGGGCGGATCCGGAGACGGGGAAGGAAGCGGCCGGGGGCGCCCCCTGCGGGGCGCCCCCGGCCGCTGATTGCGGGACCCGGCGGAACCGCTTACTGGGTCTGGGCGATCAGGGCGTAGTACGTCTGCCCGTTGTTCGCCTGCGCGGTGTAGACCGTCACCCAGTCGCCACCCGAGCTGTCGGCGTTCAGGGCGGTGAAGGCGAGGTTATCGCCGTTGCTGCCCTTGAAGGCCGCGCCCGCGACGACGCTGATATACGGGTTGGCCGCGGTGGCGGTGTCGAGCGACCACGTCACGTTGGTGCTGCCGCAGCTGTTGCCGCAGCTGAAGAGACCGAGCACCACGCTGTTGCTGGTGGTCGAGACCACGCCGAGTTCATCGGTGCTCGGGGCCCCCGGGAACAGGGTGGCCGCAGTCGCCTGGGTCATCAGCAGGGGGTCGCTGCCCGAGCTGACGGGCGAGACGGCCTGGCCGGACGCGTTGGTCACAAACAGGACCGCGCCGTTATTGCCGCCGCTGGCCCCGTCCTTGTACGTGCTGCTGTAGACCTGGCCGCTCTCCGGCGACGCGGTGTACGCGGCCGGCACGTTGAAGGTCTGCGCGCCGTTCACGTCCTGAACGGCGATGGTGTCGGTCTTCTGCGTCTGCGTCTGCACCTGGCCGCTACCGGTCACCAGGGCCACCGTCGGCGTCGAGGTGGCCGATGTGGTGACGACGTAGCGGGCATGCCCCTTGGCGTTCAGGGCGATGGTCACCTGCGCGCCCACCACGAGGTTACTGCTGTTGAATCGCCCGCCGGCGGTGTAGGTCTGGCTCGAGCCGTTGCTCAGGCTGAGCGTGAACGAACTGACCTCCAGGGGGTTGCCGTTCTTGATGTTCGGGGCCGTGCTGCTGGAGTTGATCGCCGTGACCGTGCCGGTCACCTGGTTCTGGTAGAGGGCGATCGTCGCGGCGTTGCCGTCCCCGGTGCCCGGGTTCGACGGGCCGAGGGTCTTGGTGCCGTAACCGCCCACCACTTTGACGTAGGCCACCGTGCCGTCCAGGGCCTTACTCAGCGTCGCGGAGGCGCCGTTGAGCGTCAGCTGCGTGTACGGCTGCACGTTCACCGTGTACGACTTCTTGCTGATGCTGATCGTGATCGAGGGCGTGGCCCCGGTGGCGATCGTGTTGTCGCAGCCGGAGGCGCAGGCCGTGCTCACAACCCGCCCGATCTTGTCGTTGGTGTCCTTCTCCACCAGGGAGGCGACCTTGTTGCTGCTATTGAGCGTGTACGTCACCGCGTCGTTGGCGGTGAGGTAGGTGACGTCGGGCACGGTTCCGGGATCGGAGCCGTCGCTGGCCGGGTTGACTTCATAGGTTGTGCCGGTGGGCACGTTGTCGTACGTCGCCAACTGCACCGTGGTCGGCGAGGTGCCGCCCAGCAGCAGGTAATACGTGCCGCCGCAGGCGACGCCGTTCACCGTG
>JAJZMB010000053.1 GCA_021803205.1 Bacillota bacterium
CTCCCGCACCCAGGCTGAGTTGCCCCCCAAGCATACCTGCGGCATACCCGTATCCTCCGCCATATGGCGCATTGATGCACCCGAAGGTGTAGTCGACCCCCACGTGGGATGTTCCCGGATAACCGGGGTTGCCATTGGTGATCGTGCCCGATACGGTCTGGCCCACCCAGTAAGCCCCGGCGGGCAGGGTGGGCGGGCCCGCGCCGAACTGCTGCACCACAGGTCCGGCTCCGTCGGTATTCTGACCCACTCCGGTCACCTGAACCGGAGTCCCGTCGTTTCCGCACCCGTAGGCCGAGGTCCACCACCAGGCATCCCCGTAGACCGGCAGGGACTCGGTCAGCGAGTTGGCAAGGACCGGAACCGACAGCAGCGCCAGAAAGCCGGTCGTTACCGCCAGCAGAGACAGGATGCCGATCTTGCATGCACGCCACATCACGACTCACCTCCTTCGCTGCTCCGACCGTGTCCGGTTTCCGTGCCACGGAGTGCCGCGGGCACCGTGCCACCGCAGAGGATTGCCGCAGCGACCGCAAGCACGGCAGCCAGCACAGCCGCACGCCGCTCGGTACGGCGGCGGTAGGCCACCACGCGTTTGTCGGCACAGGGCAGGACCATCGCCCGGCCGCCGACGACCGCGCCGCATGCACCGACGGGCACGGTCAGGCCGCGCCAGCGGTAGGTCGGATCGGGCACCCGGACCGGATGGCCCGCCGCCGCGGCGATGACGGCGGGTGGCCTCTGCGTCGCGGACACCTGCGCAACCGTCGTCGTCTTGCCCGTCGTCTGGGGTGCGGCGAGCGCCACACCGCTGCACACTGCCGCCAACAGCGCCCCGAACAGCCAGTTACGCACGGCACATCCTCCCCAGGGTCCCGGATGGCAACGCGTGGGCCCGGCCGTCTCTGACCGGGCCCGGGCGAAGATATTGGTCTCTGAGCATCGAAACTGGGGGCAGAGCCGTACCATGACGTATCCACGGCGTCTTCGCCTGGCACACACCGCCGACTGGCGCCCGCATCCGGCGCCGTCACTGACGGGCGCCCACACGGGAGCGCGGGCGGTGCAACTGTCCCGTCCTCACTCCGCGATCCGGGTCCGGGTGGGACGGCCGCCACCACTGGCGACAGCCCCGTTCGCGTGGCCACCCGACACCCTCGTTTTCGGTTCCACCTGCAATGGTGTCCGTCAGCCGAGTTGCCCCGGCCACGCGGTCTCCGCCACGCTCACGCTGCGGAGCATGAGCAGCCCCGTCCGCACGCGCGCGTCGGCCTCCACCGTCACCTGCCCCTCGGTGCCCACCGTCACGCCCGTAACACGGGCCTCATAGAGCTGCCCGTCCATCCGCACATTGGCCTGCAGCCATCGCTGAGAAGTCTGTTCCATCTGTGACCGAACCGGCTCGGTGAGCCCCGCGGACACAACCCGCTGCCCGGTGCAGATCCGATATACGGCAGCGGATCCGCCCGGCCCTGGCCAAGCCGTCCCAACACAGCCGGCAGCCGCCGCCCATCCCGGCAGCGGGCCGAACGGGCCGCCTGAGCCGACGGCGAAGGCTCCCCCACCGCTCACCGCCTCCATCGTCTGCCCCGGCGAACTTGTGCAGGAGAGGGCCCGGGACCGCTGCAGACCTCCCCCTTGGAAACCCCACTGGTAGCTCTGCCGGCAGGTGTACTCGACGTAGGACACCCGCAGCGTCACGGTGGCTGAACTTTGGCCAAGGGCAGCGAGAGCCGCGGCGTCTGCGCCCTCGGCCAGTGCCGCGCGTGCACTGACCAGAGAGACTCCACCCATCACGCCGAAGGAAAGGAGGATCAGGACCAGCCCGGTCGCCATGCCGCCCAAGACCAGAGACTGCCCGGACTCGTTCCCAAACCGGCGGGCCAGCGCCATACCGTCTCCCCCATGCCGGCAACCGCTGGTGGCTGCCGCGAACTCACCCCACACGCCAGGCCGCATCAGGTCCTCCTCAACGCGCACACTGGGATGAGCCCCACCGCGTCCAGTCCCTCGGAATGCCGGTCGGCGCAGCACTCCGGCGCGCGGGATGCATCGCGTTACGAACACGGCGTCCGCCTCACGGCCCGCTTGGCCCCGCATGTGTGACGTGCCCCGATAGGATGCAGCTCCTCTGTGCGTATCGGCGACGGATAAAGTTCCACCATGAGCCGTAACAATTGATCACGTTCTGGTCGGTGAGCCAGGGCGGCAGCGGCTTGCAGAGCAGGGCGAATTCCTGCTGCGTCATGCCCCCAACACCCGCAGCCACACCGGGCGGACATTTGTCCCCGAGCAGCTGGACTTTATTCCCCCACGGACCGGGCGCACGTTGTACGTCGACCGTGCATCGGCCCGAGCGGCCCGCGCCCCACCCGACGGGGCAGGTCGTCACCAGCCAGACCTCCTCGCTGCTGTCGCCCCCCTTCGGCGTGGTTTCCGTCACCGAGATCGGGAAGGCGCCCTGCGTCCGTGGTGCGGGCAAAGCCGCCTGCCAAGCCGAATATCCGGCGCCGGCAGCCTGCCATCCCGCAGGCAGCAGGCCCGCATACGCTACCTGCCCGCCATTGCCGAACAACCGTGCGTACTGGGTCCACCGCGCGGCGGACTGGGAGAACGGTCCACAACCGTTGACCGGACCGACCGATGCGGCGACCCGTTCCGGGAACACGCCGAAATTGTCACCCTGTTGCGTCGTGATCGCCGCCGGACAGGGATCGGCGGTATCGGGCCGGAGCGCGATGCCGCCCCACGGGATGCCGAATGCTGTGACGGTGGCCCCCGGCGCGGCCAGAACGTCCAGACGGGCCGCCCCCTGACCCACCGTCAACCTCTGGGTAATCAGGACTGTCAGTCGCGGCCGCAGGCGGTAAATCTGGATCCCGCCGGACGCCAGCCCGAATCCGGCCGGCGCAGCCGCCGCGGGAGACTTGCCCGCCCACACCGCATCCGCCCCATCGCTCCAAAGCATCACGTCGCGACCGTCCACCACCGCGGCCGTCCAGTTGTACGAGCCCCCCGCCGGCGCTCCGACCCAGCCGCCGATCTGGCGGATCGTATACCGTCCCGCAGGGGCACTCCGCCCTGCCGGACCCGGCACCGCAATGCTCACTCCGCCTCCGACTGTGGCATAGAACAGTTCCGGCGCCAGGTGGCCGTCGCGCACCACCGTGATCGCCGAGGCCCGCGTCACGCGGTCCGGGCGGGCCGGAACGAAATTGGCGTACCGCAGCGTGTGCCGGTCCAGCCGGAAGATCAGGCCGTACGCACCCACCACCACGTAAACATAGTTTCCGCTGACCGCCGGGGAGACGATGTTCGCGGACGCGGCATAAGCGATCATCTCATGGACGAGATGTCCGGTCAGGGCGTGAAACAGGTATGCAGAACCGTTCACATCGGTCGCGTACACGTCACTGCCGTCGAGGGCGACGGATGCCCAGATTGGGGCTCGCACCCGGATGCCACTCCCTCGACCGTCCATGGCGTAGTAGGCACCGGTGCGCGGATTGAGAGCCATCACCCGAGGGTCGTGGGCGGAGGCCACACCGAAGTACAGCTGATGCAACGGACCGCCGTAGGCAGCCGAGGAGGTGATGGCGGTGTAACCGTCGGCATCGGCAGCAGTGGTCATGGTGACGAGGTACTCGCTGGTCCACATCGGTGCGCGCCCGTCTCCGCGAGCCGCCCGGAAGCACGCGAAACCGCCGTTCCAGTTGCCGTCACAGACATCCCATCTCGTGGGCGAGGAGGGGTCCGGCACGAAGGTTGGACTGGTGCTGTTGGCGGATGTGTAACTCGGGCCGGTAATCTCGGCGTGCGCCCCGGCCCCCGGATTCCCGGCGGGCCACCAGTACAGCGTCCTGCCCGCGCCGAACGCCACCCACTTCCCGTCCGGACTGATGGCGGCATCCGTGGGCTCAGCCAACTGTTCACCGGATCGGGCCGTCACGACCGGCCCATCCTTACCCGGAAGGGTGATGGCCGTCCCCTCCGTGCTGGTACCATTGCCCTTCTCCAGGCCACCCGTCCACAGCGCACCATTGTTCCCGTTGTCCCAGTAAGTCCATTGATACCACGTACGTCCGACGACGACCGGAGTGCTCTGGCTGTGCCCGGGCAGCGGCACGATGAAAGGCACCGCTGCAGGCCCGACCGACTGCGGGACGTTCGCCCCGTCCTCTGCCACGGGGGCTACCGTTGTACGGTCGCGCTGGTACGTGTATCCCCAGGTGTAGCTGTCAGCCGACACCGGCACGCCGCCGAACAGAACGCAGGTGGCGGCCAGGACGGCCGCCAGAATGCGCCGCACGCTCCATCACCCCCCGCCTGGGCGAAGGCCTCTCCCCTGCCGTAGCAGCCCCCGCCCAGTCGCCGGATTGGAAGGAAGGTCACTTCGGCCCGCGGATGTCGCCATACCACGCCAGATTGCGATGGCCGACGAACGCCGCCCGGGCTCTGAGCACCGCCGCCACCACCAGTGCCAGTGCCGCCATTGCCCACCACCGATCCCACCAGAGATCCAATCCCACCTTCACAAACCACGGGACGGCGACCCAACGGTCGTGGGCAGACACCGCCCGCCGGCATGCGAGCGTCACAACGCAGGGCACAGTGACGCGACCGACCGTCGCCACAACCGGCGGTGTGGCCCGCCCCACCCGGAGTCCCGTCCCCGGAGCGCGCAAGGTGGTTGCCGACTCCGGCTGGCCCGCCAAGGTGGGAAGGGCGGGAGCGGCAGTCGCGATCACCGGATGCTGTGGCGCCGCGTCCGGAGGCGGGCTCGACTGCGGCCCCGAGATCACCCGATCCGCCGCGCCGCCCGAGATGGTCGCCGGATCGCTCACGAGCGCTCTGGGCAGCCACGGCGGCCAGGTCGGTGGCACCGCCGGATGATCGACGGTGCCGGCCCCGTCATACTCGTTCACCCATTGGAGAAACATCATGGGCCTGATCCCCGCCGCCCGCATGCCCTCCGCCACCGCGGGGGACAGATCGACCCACTCCGTAACCGCCGGCACCCCGTCGATGCTGTTCCAGTGCCTGAGCAGCACGGCGAGTTCGGTATAGTTGTCTGTCGTGCGGCCTGGGTATCCAAGTTGCCGTGGCGTGACACCCAAGAATCCGTACGCACCGAAACAACCGCTGAATCCCCCAGTGGCGAGCAGTTGGATCGCCGGCTCTGCGGCGGCCGGACTCGCCACCAGTTCAATGCCGGCGACCGTACACGTTGGCATGGCGCCTCCCGCAGCCGACACCTTCCCCCCGGCCACAATGATCCCGATCACTGCAAGTCCCGCCGCCACGCTCCTGGTCTCCATCTACGACCACCGTCCTCCGGCGCGCTTCCGGTCCTGTGCAACACCCTCGTGAACTCAGGCCGGCCACCGGGTACTCCCCACGACCCGGGCCGAGGCTGTCACCATCTGGCAGCGCCCGCGCCAGAGCACTCGTAGATCCGGTTGGCCCTGCACCGACCCGCACCGGGCCATCGCCGGTAGCTCGGCCTGCCTGCGGCGCCTCGCCCGTTCGTCAGCAGTCCGCGCGCGCCCGACGCGGACGCACCGTGCACCGGCTGACCTCAAGCCAACCGCACCAGCGTGAGTAGCACGGTGCCCGCAGCAATCCAGGGCGCCATCGGCACCGCCGCCTCGCGCCACGGCAGGCGCCGCATCCTGCGCCAGACAATCCAGGGGACGAGTCCCAGGGCGCAGAGCATGTGGCCAATGGCTGGTCCGGCCAAGGCGGCCGCGGGCCCCAGGATCGCCCCAATCGCCATGGCCAGCTTGGCATCTCCCGCCCCAAGCCCCGCGAAGGTCACCGCGGCCCACCAGGCGGCCCCGGCCACGAGTCCCTCCAGCCCGGTCAACAGCCCTGGGAAACCGTGCAGAACACCGTCCAGCGCCAACCCGGCGGCGGCCGCCGCCCCGACCGCCCAGTTGCGGATCACGTGCCACCGGATGTCGGTGTAGGCGGCATGGGTCAGAACGGCGGCGCTCAACGCCTCAGCCAGCATGCGCATTGGGCGGACCTCCTATCTCACGAGGGCGTGAGGTACGCCCTGGCCTCGGCCGTTGTGCCGAAGCGGAGGGTCCGAGCATCCGAGCCCACCAGTTGCAGGACCGGGAGGGTCGACCGGACTTCCACCTGTACCGTGCAATGCGCGCCCGCAGGCACGGCCGCGAAGAAGACCGTCCGCACAGGCCAGAATGCGACATTGTCACCCCAGGCCACAGCCCCAGCCTGCGCAGCGAGCGTTTTGTTCACGGCCACCGTCTCTTGGTAGATCTCCCCCCGCGCGTCGACGTACTCGGTGATCCTCGCCTGCGAAGCGCAGGCCAGAGCGGACGCGTCGGCGGCGGATTGGACACCGGCGTGCTCCGCGTAGCCGATCGCCAGCCCCGGCACGACCAGCATGGCAACCAGGCCCAACGCCACGAACAAGACTCCCAGCACCAGCACCTGCCCGTCTTCGGCAGCAAGGGCCTGTGCACGGGTCCGCGCCGGGCGGGGGCAGCATTCCGCCGTGGGCAAGGCGTCCAGATCCCTTTGCGCTTCGACAGACCGGTGGCTCCGCGCCCAGCCGCAGTGCGGCGTGGACAACCGCCGTCATCCCCTTTGCTCCCGGCACGGGCGCCTGCCGGCTGGCAGAGCCCGGCTTCGCTGACCACCGTTCCCCGGATCCGTCCACATTCCACGTCACTCTTCGGGAAATACGGCTGCTGCCTGGAGGTGGAACACCTGGCTCCCGGGCCCGGATCCGGGGGCCAGCAAGGAGGCGATCGGGGGAAAGAGATTGATCTCCTCGTATGTCAGGACCACGGTCGCCGCTCCGCCAGGTTGCCCAGGCGTGCTGCAGGACGCCGCGAAATCCCAATCGCCGTAGTTATGCGGTGTCGCCGTCAGTGCCCCCACGCGCAGTCCGCGCCCAAGAGCGGAACGAGCCGCGGCCAGCGCGTCGGCAAACCAGTTGGCGTCGCCCTGGCCGCACTCGATGGACGCCAGACGTGCGCTGTCCCGGACGGCGTTGGTCACGACGGCCTTGGCGATCGTGCCCATACCGAAGGCCACTGTCGCCATCAGGATGCCAATGAGCAACGGCAGCACAAGCACCATCTCCACCACCGCAGCTCCCCGCTCCCCCCCTGCTGCGGTGCTCCGGTGGCGGATCAACGCTCGCCAGCGGAGCCCCTCCGGATGCCCGGGACCGGAACGCCGCATGAACGCCCGAATACCCGCCCGCAGTGTCATTACGCGGCCGCCCCCCTCCCGCTCTGGGAGACGCCGGACGGGGTATTCCGTCCGGTGTCTCCCAGAGCGCCACCGGCACACGCAGTGGTCGGCGCGGTCGGTCGTTTTCCGCCGACGCGCCGCCGACCGCTGTCACACACAGGACGTCGCGGTTCCCTGAGCCGTACCCGTCAGGCAGTTGGCGATGTTGTCGAGGTTGGAAACAAGCCCCGCCTTGACCGCCACCAGACCTGCCACGGCCAGCATCGCCACGATCGCAACGACCAGCACATACTCGGGCACCTCCGCCCCACACTCCGCGGTCAACACGCGGCGCCCCCGCAACAGCAGCAGCTGTATGCCGAACAGCACACGCATCGCGAGCATCTGCGCATTCCCCCCTTTACCCGACCGTAGCAGCACCGGACCAGGGGTCCGGCGAACAAAAACGCGCCCGAAAACGGGCGCGCCTGCTCTCAGGGCATAGTCGCCGCACGGGAAAGCCGTCAGGGTGATCCCAGCGCGCCCGTCACCACCTGTAGCGCGGGATAGCCGAGGATCAGGATGATCGGCGGAAGGATGAACACAGCCACGGGGAGGATGATGGCGGCTCCCGCCCGGTTGGCGTGCTCCCGAGCCGCCAGATCACGCTGCCGACGGATGGCCCCGGACAGCTCACGCAACACATCCGCAGTGCGCGAGCCGAAACGGCCAGCTCGGATCAGGGCATCCACCACCGCCTGCACCTCACGGTGCCCCAGGCGAGAAGCGAGCCCGGCCAAGGCGTGTTCGTTCCACTGACCCATCCCACGCTCGGCCTGAACGCGGGCGAAGGCCGCGCTGAGAACGCCCGGGAGTTCCCGGGTCACCTCGATGATCGCGCTATCCATCGACAGCCCCGCCTGGGCGGCCAGGGCGAGAAAATCCAAGAAGTAGAGCAACTCCCGATCGATCACCGCTCGGCGGCGGGCCAGGGCAGCCTCGAGCCAGATGTCCGGCACCAGATAGCCACCGACGGCGCCGGCGCACCCCGTGGGTATGGCCGCCGCAGAGCCCAGGACCACCGTGCCCAGCAGTAGCCCGGCCGCCGCCCCGCCTCCGCAGGCCAATAGGCGGAGCACCGCGAACTGTTCCGCCGTCAACACCGATCCGGCCCATGTCAGCCGGCGGGCGCTGTCGCCCCCCGCATGCGGGTGGAGCGCCTGTGCCAAGCGTTCCAGCGCCCGCCGCAGCGCACCGGCCGCACCGCGCCGCAACAGAGCCGACATCCGTTCCCCGTGGAGCTGGGCGACCCGCTGGGTCTGCAGATCTTGCAGCAAGAAGAGAACTCGTCGGTGGCGGTTGAACACCAGCGCCTCGCCCAACAGATACAGAGACACTACGGCCAAGAAGACGGCGAGAAACAAGGGCTGCATTACACCACCTCCTCAGGAACGCACATGCGGCGCACCACGACGTATCCGATGCCCAACCACCCGGCTGCCGCACAGAGCAACAGCCGCCCCCCCGTGGTCAGAAACAGGGGGGCTTCGAACTGGGGATAGACCTGTCGGAGAAACATCAGCAGTAGCGGTGGCACGGTGATCAGCATGTTGGCTTGCCACAGCCCTGCGGCGGTCGCCGCCCGCATGGCGCTTCCGGTCTCCCGCCGCTCCCGCAGAGTGCGGTGCAGTCCGGCCAGTGCCGGACCCAGACCGGCACCCGTGCCCTGATTGAGGCGAAGCGCGGCGACAAAGAGTTGGACCTCGGGCAGGGGCAGGCGCTGGCGCAACAGGGCCAAAGCCTCGCTCAGTCCCACGCGGTCGGCGTCGGCGACCACGCGCAGCAGTTCTGGTCCGAGGATGCCCCCGCTGGCTAGCCCGACCTCAAGGACGGCCTCATAGGCCACCAGTCCCGCGGACACGGCACCCTCCATCGCCGAGGCGATGCGCTCCATCTCGCCGGCCATGGTTTCGCGCCGGCGCCGTGCCTCGCGCCCCACCCACAGCACGGGGGCCCACAGTCCGCCAACGGACGCCACGGCTGCGGGCCAACCCGGACCCGCGATCATGGCTGCCAACGTCCAACAGGCGACTGCACCAACTGCGGCAAGCAGCAGCACCCCTTGGACGCTGGCGGCGATGCCGCCCTGCCGCAGGCGCCGGTTGAGGTAGGCGAAGGGAAAGGGCAACTCTGTACGCGCGGTTCCGCCGCTCGCCGCCGTCTGTTCGGCGGCCACGGCACGCACACGGACCTCCTCCAGGCGAACGAGATCGTTGCGGGCGCGCCCCGCCCGAGCTGTCCACCACACGGCGGCACACAGTTCAAGGCAGAGGCAGGCCATCGCGGTAGTAACGAACAGAACGCCCACGGCAGCACCGCTCCTGTCTGCACGCCCTTTTCGGCCGAAAACCTCCAGCGCGGCCTGAGCCCTCGCCTCGGGCCGATCTCGTCCGGCGGCCGCCGCGGCAGCACTCACGTGCACCCCGCGGACACCGGTGCGGTGCCGACAGGATGCAGGATGGAAGATCTTCGGCCCGTCACGCCAGCGGAGCTTGGGAGGTTATGGGTGGGTGGCCGGTCGATACATCCCCGCACGCTTCCCGCTTCGCCCCGTGCCCGTCCGGTCTGTCCCTCTCGGACAAGCGCCGGCCGGTCCGCGCCCAGGACGGCACCTCTCCGGTCGCGGCCAGGGCTTGGCCATCCCAGCGGTACAGTGTGCGCAGCCGGGGTTCGCCTTGCGCATCGGTGCCCTCGACGGCGACGATGGCGTCCAGGCGGCGCCGCGCCTCATGCCGTACCACATGGACAATCAGCTTGAGTGCGCCGGCCGCGACGGACACGATCGTCCGCCGCTCCGCGCCCACGGCGCCGGAACTGCGCAGGGTCGTGGCCTGTACCAGTCGATTGAACACCTCGCGGGGTGAATTGGCGTGAATTGTCGTTAGCGAGCCGTCATGGCCGGTGCTCATCGCCAGCAACATATCCAGGGCCTCGATATCCCGCACCTCGCCCACCACGATCCGGTCCGGGCGCATGCGCAGAGCATTGACCACCAGATGCTGGATCGTGACCGCACCGCTTCCCTCGGCGTTCGCCGGGCGGGATTCGAGGCGTACCACATGAGGCAGGCGGGGTTGAAGCTCCGCGGCATCCTCGATGAACACCACGCGCTCCGAGCGCGCGATGCACCCGGTCAGCGCCCCGAGCACCGTGGTCTTCCCGGAACCGGTACCACCGGAAACGATGAGACTCTGCCGATGTCGGACGCACCAGGCCAGCGCGGCCCAGGGCGGCCCTCCCGCCGGATATGGTCCGTCCAGATCCACGGGCTCGCAGTGCCGGTCCGACCCGAAGGCGCCATCTTCCACAAGTTCTGGAAGGCTGAAGCTGCGGGGGAAGCGACGGATCGTCAGCGTGGTGCCGAGGAGCGAGACCGGCGGGCGCACCGCGTTGACGCGCGAGCCGTCCCGAAGGCGGGCGTCCACCGTCGGGTGCGCCACGGAGAACGAGCGCCCCAGCGGCGCGACGATGCGCTCCACCAACGCCTGCACAGAGCGGTCGTCGCGAAAGTGGACCGGCACCCGTTCGAGCCGCCCCGCTCTCTCGACGTACACCTGATCCGGGCGGTTGACCATCACCTCGGTGACCGTCGGATCCTCTAGAAGCGGCTGGAGCGGCCCGAGCCGTCCCCCCAGACTCTGCAGCACCTCCTGTTCCACTGCTTCCAACTGCGCCCGGGTCAGATCCGCCGCTTCGCCCGCCACCAGCGCGCGCACCAGGGCCCGCAACTCCGCTTCGGCCAGTCCTTGGCCCTCTTCCGCCAGACGCGTGATGATCCGCCGCACGGCTTCCTGCTCCGGGCCCAACGCCCCCTCCGACTGCAGCGCCAGAAACGCCGCCGCTGCCCCCTCGTCCCCCGCTGCGGCGACATCGCCGACCGGATCTGTCAATCCTGGCGGCTCCGAACGTCGGGCGCGCAACTGGGCCAGCGCGTTCTCTGCCACGGTCAATCCCCCCGCTGCCGGCTTCCGTCCCGACATCTAACGCCGCCAACGCAGCAGACGGCCCCTCGCCCCGACCTCCCCCAAGCCGGGGAGAATGCCGTCGAACAGCCTGCCGATTCCAGTCATGAACGCTCCCCGCGGTGCCTCAACCGCCAGCGGGCGGCGGCGGTTCGCGGCCCGCTTCGCGGCGAGGTCGAAGGGCAGTGCACCCAGGACTTGGAGCCCCAACGCCTCCCGCACCTCCGCCGGAGTGTAGTCGCCCCCCCCCCGGCCGCGGGATGTTCACCACAACCCTGAACTTACCGATCCCGACGCCAGCGGCGGCCAGAGCCTGCACGCCTTTGCGCGCCTTCTCCAGGCAATCCAGTGTCGGTTCCACCACCAGGGCCACGTTCGTCGCGGCCTCCAGCGCCGCCAGGACCGCGGCGCTGACCGATGGGGCACAGTCCACGACCGTGACAGCCACCATGCGCGGCAGGGTGGACAGGACAGTCTCCATCAAGGACCTGTCGACCGAGCGATCCATTTCACCGGGAGCGAACAGACACCGGATGCCGTATCGGGTCTCCGCCAACTTGCACGCGGCGATCGCCGGATCGACCTGTCTCTCGCCCCGCCAATCCGCCCAATCAAGCAGGGTTGGCCGCGCGACGACGCCGAGGAGGACACCGGCGCTGCCCACCCCCTCTTCCGCATCGACGAGAACGGCCGACCGGCGCCGCCGGGCGGCGGGCGACCCGGCGGCCAGCGCCAGGCTGGTCGCGACCAGGGACTTGCCCACACCTCCTTTGAACGAAAAGACGGCAATGGTGCGCGGCCCCTCGGTATCCGGCGGCGCAGAGCGCGCGCTGGCGGGGGGGTGCGCGTCCAGGTCGGCGACCACGCGGGCATCCACTTCCATGTCTTCCCGAATGCGGGCCACAAGCGCAGCGACGTCAAACGGCTTTTTGACCACGCCACGCACCGCCCTCCGGCGAGCCTCCTCCCACAGCTCGCGCGTCGGACTCTCTGTCATCACGTAGACGCGCACCGACGGCAGACGCCGCGCCAAATCCCCGGCCACCCCCAGGCCGGACCGCCCGGCCAGCCCGTGGTCGACCAGCACCACGTCGGCGCCGTTGTCCCGCACCAGACGCGTCACGTCCTCGACGCGACTGGTGCCACCCGCACAGCGGAGGTCGCGCGAACCGAGGAACATCCCCTGCAATTGCTCCAGCCAGGCACCGTCGTCGTCCAGGGCCACGAACCACACCGGTTGTCCCAACTCGTCAGCGATCGCCACCGGTCATCCCTCCCCCGCGCCGGGGAGCACCCCGGCCGTAGACGGCACCCCCGGCGCCGCTCCACCGGTGCCGGCCAGACCGGAGGTATCCAGGATGCGCGTGCTGAGCGAAGCCGGCTGCGGTGGTGCTCCGGGCGGTTCCAGGAGAACCGCCGGCTTGCCTTCGGTCAGCACCAGTTGCAGCCGAAGGGCCTGCTCGGGAGACACGCCCACCACCAGGTACCCCGACGTCGCCCCTGACGCCGGCGCGACCCCCGGCACGCCGCCCTGACCGGATGCCACCTTCTCGAGCACCGGCACATCGGACGCCACGATCTGGGCCACCGTGCCGGCATGCACACCGTACCCCGCCACCACGTCGACGCTGTCTCCGGTGTGCACCATCTCGAAACCCTGATCTGCCGAGATCGGCAGGGACATGGCCACCAGAGGGCGGCAACCCCCGCCTGCGGAGGGCGCACCCGCGGCCGACGCGGCTGGCGACGGAGGGTTGCTCGCCTGGCCACCGCAACGCTGGGTCTCGGCGAGGCCCGCCAGACGCACGTCGAAGGCCGAAGCAGCGGTCACTCCGCCATTCAAGGCGGAGGCGGTCACAATCTCCCCGGGGACGAGCCCCATCCGGGTGAAGTGCCCGGCGGCCGCCCTGACGGCCCGCAACGCCCCGGGCGGCAGGGCGGCCGCCGGCACATCCGCGACCATGACGTCCCCCGGCCGGAGGCGGGTCAACGGAGCCACCTCGCGGCGGGCCATCACCACAGGGACCTCCCGGCGGGCCGCCGCCACCGAACGCACCGCCAGCCAGGCTGCCCCCAGGCCGCAGACAACCGCCACCAGCAAAAACCATACGGCCCCGCCCCGGCGCGCCTCCGAGAATCCTTCGATGCGCATCGCCGACAAACCGCCCACCTCCGACAAGATCCGTTCCCCGGCGGCGGCGCGGGCGCCTCACCCCCGCCGCTCCCCCCCCCCACACCTCTCAGAGCCGCAGATCGGTACAGCGCACGCCGAGTGCCGAACCCAAATCGTGCAGCAGCCGGGGCGAGACCGACCCACCTGCCAGCCAGACGCGCACATCCCGCGCGCCCTGGGCCCGCAACGCGGCGATGAGTCGCGCGGACGCCTCCACCTCCGCCGCTTCGGGTAGCGCGACAACCGCAACCGCCTGGGACTGTGCAGCCCAGCGCACCAGCGGGTGCACGCGCCCGAGTACCGGCGGCGGCGGACTGCCGAGCGCCAGAGCCACCCCGCGCCCGTCGGCCGATCCGGCTGCCCGCAGCGCGCTGTCGAGGTCCGGCCATGACCCCGCGACCTGCGAAGAGATGGGCGCCGTTGAACCGCGCACTTCGGCCTCCTCCTCCACCCCGAAAACCACCCCATCGCCCGGGTCGGGCACAAGGCATCCCGGCAGGGTGGGGTGGGCACGCAACACAACGACGCCCCGACCACGGCGTGCTGCCCACACCTCCAGGGCCCGCCGCGCCACCACTGCGCCGGGGTGCGTCGCCGCCGCTACGGCCAGGACCTCGCCGGCATCCAAGTCCGGCCACGTCCACCATGGGGACGAGGTTTCCGGGTGCGGGCGCGGGCCACCCACAGACGGGCGGCCTTGGGGCGACCGTTCCTGCCGCACCGGACGGTCCGGCTGCTTGTGCGGTCCCACGACTGCGGCCGGAACCGCCGCTTGCCATCCCGGCCGGCCGGCTCGGACACGGGGCCCGGCGGAGCCGCTCTCCGGACCAACGGCCCCACGGGTCCGCGGCGGATCGGCCCGCGAGTCACCGGTGCCAGTGCTCCGCCGCACCCCCTCGGCCCGCGCGTCCACCCCTGCGCCCACCCCCCAGACCGCCCGGCCGGCGCCTCCGGCCCCCGCAGCCCGGCTCTCACCCTCCGGCCCTGTGCTCAGACAACCGGGATGCCATCTCGCAAGCCGCGCCACGTGCGCCACCGACCGCGATTCGGGCACACGTGGCAGGCAGCCGACCCCTCCGGCGGCCAGAACATCCATTCGGAGCGCGGGCGGCGGATCGCTGCAAACCAGCCAGACGTCGCAAACCGCGCCCGCAGCACCCAGTCCGGCGACCGCCCGTTGCACCTCGCCCACGGCCGGCCCGTCCCACGCGGAGACGAGCACGGCAGCCGCGGCTCCGATCCGGGCCGGCCCGCCCGGCGGGACGGCGTCCATCACCACACCCGCACCGACCGCCCGCGCCACCACCGTCCACTCGGCCCACACCGGGTCTCCCCCGCGGACGTAGAGCAAAAGCCCCGTGCACTCCCCTGCCGCCACCTACGGCGACGCCGCCGGGCCGATAAGCCGCAGACCACAGCCGCGCAGGCATGTCCAGACCGCACCCAGGTCGAACGGGCAGTGGATGCGCAGGTAACCGCCACCCCGCCGCACCGCGGTCCACAGCGACGTGATCCGCATCCCTGCCGGCAGTCGACCTGCGGCGACGGCCAGGCCGACGTAGCGCAGTGTCCACGCGACATCTCGTGTCCGGGCGATCCACGCCGTCGGCTGGCACCCCTCGGCTCGCTCGCCCGGGTCCCCGGCGCAATCCGTTGACCGCCCATCCTCGAACCCGCCCGTCTCCGCAGCCGGCTCCACCCGGACCACGGCGTCGCGGCCATGCGTTGACGGGCTGGGGACGGAGCACGGCCCGCCCACCTGGACCAGGAGGGCCAGTCGGTCCAGCGCACCGCGCAGTCGGTCTGTCGTCGTCGCGCCCCCGTCTGCCGCGGCCCGCAGGGACACGCCCCGCAGCCGCAACGCCACCGCCGCCGCCTCGGGCGGCCCGACTGCGGGCAGCGCCGCCAAGGCCGCGGTGTCCGCATCCACTGTGGCGAGGGCTCGGACATCCCGCCTTGCGCGCCGCAACTCGGCGACCATGGAGCGGACCAGTCGCGCGTCACCCCCGGAGCGCATGACCACCGCGAGCCGATCAAGGGTCGCGTGTACCTCCAGCAGCCACCGCCAGCGCCAGATCACGGCATCGGTCACGCCGACCACCCCGTAAGGTAAAGTGGGTGCACATCCAGACTATACCATCCATATACTAGTAGTCCAGTACAATTTTTACATTATTCGGCCGCGGGAGGACCGGCGACCCACCCCAGCTGCGGCGCCGGCACAGGCCCGTACCGACGGTCCGGTATCACGCACACGCGCTACGGCCGGCACGCCCTCCGCCGAATGGCCAGAGACTGCAGTTTCAAATGGTGCCGCCGGGACAACCGGGCCGGAGCCGGCCCCCTGCGCCCGCGCGAGGCACCGCGCACCGCGCACGCCGGGCCGGCCCACCCGAACAGGGCTCCAGAGAACCTGCTGGGAAGGACACGGGTAGACCGGTGCCGCGCTGAGCGCGGTTCCACACGACCGACGGCCGAGGCGGACCAGAAGCGATTGGCATTGGAGCCAAATACTTGAAAACAGTCCATACACCTATGTTTGGAAGGGATTCTTGCGGCGGCGGCCCGGGGCCCGAGCGGCGAGTTCGGGCCTTGCGCCCCCTCCGCCAACCCGCTACCGTCATGGGTGCGTTGCGGAACAGGCGTGCGCGCGCATCCGTTGGCCGCCGTCTGCAGCGTCTGCAGGAGGCCCTGCGCGCAGCCACGCCGACATTGCGCGCGCCCATTTTGCGGGGCTCCTGTGGCGCGCCCGGCCGCATTGCACACCCCGGACCGGACGGGAGGATGGAGCCAGCTGGAAGATACCGAATCTCCGGACGGGCGCGTCCGCAGTCCCTGGGCGCATGAGACCGCCACTATCCTGAGACACGCGCGCGGGGGCCCGGATTGGTATACGTTGACCCTCTCGGCTGGAGCCCTGGCCACCGCCGCCCTACCCGGCCAGTTCGTACAGGTCGATGTGCGCGGCGACGGTGCGGTGGCGCGTACGGCCGACCCGCTCCTGCGCCGACCGCTCTCCCTCTGCACGATCGATGCCGCAGGCGGCCGCATCTCACTCATCTACCGCGTCGTGGGGCGGGGCACGGCGCTTCTGGCACGCGCCCGCCCGGGGGATCGCCTGAGTCTGCTCGGACCACTGGGCCGCTCCTTCCCCGAACCGTCCCGGCGCCCCGACCAACCGCTCCTGCTGGTCGGGGGTGGTCTCGGCATCCCGCCCCTGGCCGGTGCCGCCGCGTGGGCGAGACGGGCCGGCCGGCAACCGGTCGCGCTTCTCGGGGCCCGGCGCGCGGCGGATCTGGCCGGCGTCACGGAGGTGCGAGCGGCCGGCGGTGCCGTGGTCACCGCCACCGAGGACGGCAGCGCGGGCCGGCGGGGACTGGTCACGGACATCCTATCCGCCCGGCTGTCGGCAGATATGGAGGTCTGGGCCTGCGGACCGAACCCCATGCTCGCCGCCGTCGCCGACCTCTGCCGGCGGGCGGGCGCCGAGTGCTGGCTCTGCGTCGAGCGGCCCATGGCCTGCGGCTTCGGGGTATGCATCGGCTGCGCCATCTCGCGCGCGGCAGGGGATGGCTACCTCAAGGCCTGCGTGGATGGACCCGTCTTTGCCGCCGCGGAGGTCAACGTGCTCGCCTGAGGTCAACGTGCTCGCCTGAGAGTCGCCCGGGTTCCACCCGGGCATCCCGAGGAGGAACCCATGCCCGAACCCGAAGCCCTGCGCGGTGAGATCCGCCGCGCCCTGTCAGCACTGCGCCGGCGCCGGCCGATGCTGCACGCGATCACCAACCCCGTGGCGATGGCCCTCACCGCCAACGGGTTGCTGGCGTGCGGCGCCGCCTCCCCCGTCATGGCCGATGATCCCGCGGAAGCCGCCGGCATGGCAGCCGTCTCCTCCGCGGTCCTGGTCAACCTCGGGACCTTCCACCCCTCAACGGCCCAGGCAATGCGCTCGGCCGCCGAGACGGCGCATGGCGGTGGCCGGCCGGTCGTCCTGGATCCGGTGGCCGCAGGGGCCTCCCGCCTGCGACTCGCGTTCGCCGAGGACCTCCTGGGGCGCGGCCTGGTGACGGCGGTGAAGGGCAACGCCGACGAAGTGCTGGCCCTGGGCGGCGATCCCTCCGCGTCCCTGGTCGGATACGGCACGGAGGCCGTCGATCCGGCGGCGGGGGTGGACGCCGCGCGGGCCCTGTGCCGCCGGCACGCGCTGGTCGCGGTGCGTACGGGACCGGTCGACTACGCCACCGACGGCCGGCGCGCTTTCGAGGTGGAAAACGGCACGCCCCTGCTTGCCCTGACCACGGCCACCGGATGCCTGGCCGGCGCGCTGATCGCGGTCTTCCTCGCCGTGGAGCCGCCCGGAGCGGCGGCGGCCGCCTGCGCCCTGGCGGTGCTCGGCGTGGCCGCGGAGCGCGCGGCGCAGGTCGCCGGCGGCCCCGGCTCCTTCATCCCGGCCCTGCTCGACGCCCTCTTCGCCCTCACCCCGGAGGAGGCGGCCGATGCTGCCCGGATTCGCCCAGGCAGGCCCTGAGGAATGCCGAGCGCCGGTGCCAGGGCGGGCGCGGGCCTTGCCTACAGCCGCGGCAGCATATAGCGTCGCTTGCGCGAGGTGATCTGATGCGGGCGCAGGATGACGCAGGGGCTACGGTCGCGACCGGGGTCGCGGCCGGCCTGGATCCTGCCGTTTCGGTAGCCGGCATCCGCTGCGCCCACCCCGTGTGGACGGCCTCTGGCTGCTGCAACTACGGGCGCGAACTCGCCGCCCTCTTTCCGCTGCGCGAACTCGGCGCGATCTGCGTCAAAGGTACCTCTGTGGAGCCCTGGACCGGCAATCCCGGTCCCCGCGTCGCGGAAACCGCCGCGGGCCTGCTCAACGCCATAGGCCTGCAAAATCCCGGCGTCGACCACCTCCTATCGGTGGAGCTGCCGTGGCTCACCGCCGAGGGTGCGACCGTGGTCGTCAACGTGGTCGGACGGACCATCGAGGAATACGTGGCAGTGGTGGAGCGCCTGGGTACAGCCCCGACCGGGGCGGTGGCGGGGATCGAACTGAACATCTCCTGCCCCAACGTCAGGGAGGGTGGGCTGCAGTTCGGCGCCGACGCGCGCGCCGCCGCCGAGGTGACCGCCGCCGTCCGGGCGGCAACGCGGCTGCCGCTGGTGGTGAAGCTCTCCCCCAACGTCTCCGACGTTGCGGCATTCGCCGCGGCCGTGGAGGCGGCCGGTGCCGACGCGGTGTCTCTGATCAATACGCTGCTTGGCATGGCGATCGACCCGACGCGGCGCCGCCCCGTGCTGGGCAACACGACCGGCGGGTTGTCCGGTCCGGCGGTCAAGCCCGTGGCTCTGCGTATGGTGTGGGAGGTCTCGCGCGCGGTGTCCATCCCCGTGGTGGGCGTGGGAGGCATCGCCAGCGGCCTTGATGCGGCGGAGTTCCTGCTGGCCGGTGCGCGGGCGGTGCAGGTGGGTACGGCCATCTTCGCCGATCCCTGGTCCCCGCTGAGGATACGGGACGAGCTACTGGGATGGATGCGCGAACAGGGCATCCGCCGGGTGTCCGAGGTGGTGGGGGCCGCCAGGCCCCGCTGAAACGGCCGGAAAAGGGATCAGCCGCCCAGGCCGCCGGGGCGCTTCTAGATCGGGTGCCGCACCCCTGGTGCCTTCCGGGACTGCCCGCCCTGTCTTCGGCGACGTGGGCGCCTGGATCTGTCCTCAGGATTTCCGCAGCCCAGACGACCGGTGCCGGAGGGAACCCGTGGACACCGGCGAACATCCAAGCCCTCCGGCGGACGTGAGCACTCCGGCCGTGTGCCCCGTCGACAGATCTCCCCGTGTGGCGGCCCACATCCAGCGGGTGCGGGTTGCGCAGCGCGGGGAAGGCCGGCGTCAGAGGTCGCAGCGTTGGGGGGCTTGCGGGTGCGTGCAATCCCCAGGTGGATGGCGATCCTGGCCCTGGCGGGGATATTGGCCACCGCCGGACCGGTGCAGGCCGCAGGGAGCGGGGCATCACTGCCAGGGGCCATCATCACCTACATCAACGACCCTCTCCTCGGAGCACAGCGCGTCCACGCCTTTGTGCAACACAGCGGGCCGACGCTGCTTTTCAGCGACGACCCCGAGACGGTGCCGGGACCCGGCATCCTCTATCAGGACACCGTCTCCGGCGCATTTCGCGTGTTTTTCGACCATGTCGACGGAGCCGCCGAACCGCTGGCCTTCTCCGTACTGGCGACCGACCGCGGGACGGGGCCCGTGCACATCCGCCTGGGGCGGGTGGGGGAGGCCGGCCCGTCGCGTGCGGTGCTCCGCAACGGGCAGGCGGCGCAGCACAGCTGGCTCGCATCCTCGGGCGGCGCCACGTTGACTCTGGCACCGGGACAGACGGCGTTCCTCGACCCGGCGGCCACCCCGCGGACGGCGCAGTCGGGTCAGAACGTCACCGGCATCCTCGACGCCACCGCCGACGGAGACATCCTGGTGTCGGTGGTGGCCCAGAGCAGGGCGGTGGCGGACCTGGCGGGACTCGCGATCCTGCCGGCGACATTGACGCCGACAGGGTTCATCGGGCGGGGCACCTTCCCCCAGGCGGACTTGCGTCTCACGGCTCAGGGGAACGGCGGGATGCAGTACGTGCGGGTCGCCTCGCCGATCTCCTACCTCCGGGGCTTCTCCGCCGTCGACGGGGTGCCGACCGAAGACTACGGCAACTACGGCGTGCTCTATGACATGCACGTCATTGTGACGGCGGGCCGCAACGAGCCCTTGGCGGCCATCTTCGACCCGTTGGGAGGAGCATTCGCCGGTGCGGCCCGCCTCGGTATCGGCTTTGTGCCCGGCGCGCTGGTGAACATACCCTCGGAGGGCGGCTTCTCGGCCAACCCCACCTCGGGAATCCTTCTCGGCCGTTACGCGCTCGCCGCGGGCATGCCGGTCAACCTGCACATACAATGGATGCCGCCCAGCGGGAGCAGTCTGCCGGCGGCACTCCTGCTGGAATCGGATTGAGTCGGGTCGGGAGCCGCTCGCACCTGCGCCGCTCCAGTACCTCTGCGGCGCCTCGCGCCTCCGGACCGGCGGTCGTCTCAGCCGTATCATCGGCGATGCACCGCCTGGGGCTCACCCGCATATTCCCTGTCCCAGAGGCGTCGCCCGCGGCGGGCGCGGAGCGCCCAGGGAGGATGGGACACGTGAGCGTCAATGCGTCGACGCCGGCCTGCACCGGCGGGCAACTGTACACCGTGCGGCCGGGGGACACCCTACCATCGATCGGTTCCGCTTTCGGCATCTCGCTCGAGTCCCTGGTGACCGCCAACCCGCAACTGATCACCGCCGGACTGGTGCTCTGCGTGCCGGTGAGCACGGCGGCCTGCTGCCTGGTGCTGACCCCACCCGGCGGCGGTCCTGCCGGGGCCTCGGGGATTGCCCTGGTGAGCCCGTCTGCGAGCCTCGGCGGCACGACCCTGCTCGTCGGGGCGATCAACCTTCCGCCTCCCGCCACTTTCGGTGCCTTCGACACCTACTTCACACGTTTCGTCCCGCCGCAGGGCCCGTCGCTCAGCTTCGCCCTCGGGATGACCACCTCTGCACCGCAAGCGGTGTATGCCGGCGGTACGGCGGGTGTCACCGCGTCGCTGCCCGCTACGACCACGGTGCTGGTCTTCCCGGGAACAGCGGTCGGAGCGGTCGGCCCGGTGGTACTGCAGGGAACTCTGGCCAACTGCCGCTAGCGGCGCGTCCATCAAGTCCTGACCGTCACCAACGGAACGGCACCGCCTCGGGATAGCGGCCATCGGTCGCGACCGTTACGGCCCAGGTGGAGGACGTCGCATCCGCCATTGGCGCCAGGACTTGAGCGGCATGCTGTCGCCGGCGCTCGACGCAGCGAGACAGAACTTGATGGACGCGCCGCCAGTACTGTCCTCCGCACTGGCAAGGCCTGGGCCGAGGTGGGAACTCATGAAGTGGCGAACCGGGCCTGCCCGGCCGTTCATGCACTTTGGGGCCGCCCTGCCGACCACTGCCCCGCTGTTCCGAACCGTCGTCGGCGCCAACTGCCGCTGGGCGCGTGCCGCAAAGCAGGACCTTCGCAGCACGCTCGATGCCCCGATTTCCTGTCCCTCAATGCCTTCAAGGACGCGGCCAGAACCGGGAACCGGCGGGCACCCTCCGGAGGGGGTGTCGCGACGAAGGACCGCGCGGCACCCTCAGGCCCCGGTTCCGCTTCCCTGCTCTGCGCGGGCGGCTATCGCCATCGGAAGCGCGGTTTCGGAAGCCGGCTGCGCCGGAGGATCACCACTACGGTTCGCCGCGCCGCAGGAACCCGGCAAAGTCGTCCAG
The DNA here is from genome assembly GCA_021803205.1 of Bacillota bacterium. GTDB lineage: Bacteria > Bacillota > Sulfobacillia > RBS10-35 > JAJYVN01 > JAJZMB01. The sequence goes on from JAJZMB010000053.1 coordinate 21,739, forward strand.
TGGGCCAAGCGGCGGGGGGCCCGGACGGTCGTGACCCACAAACGCTGGTGGTGGGCACCTGCCCTGACCTGACTTTGCCGGGAGCCTGGCCGCGCCGGCACCCGCCAAGCGGAGGCGAGACGGGGACACACCACTCGCGGCATGGCCGCCGTTCGCACTTAAAGCCCCAAGCAGACGATTGTCGCACGGCCTCACGCGGCGTTCAGGACATCCTCCCCCTGGCTACAGCCCTCTTCAGCCGCGGCGAGGGGCGCATCGCCCCCCCACCTTACGGTCCCCAACCCGCGCTTCCCCCTCCTGGCCCGATGCCTCCAGCGCCGCCAGCAACCGGCGTCGCAGCGGCCCGTCGCGGCCCATGCGCGCGACGACAGCCACCAGCACGTCCTCCAGCAGCGATGACCCTCCGTCAGCGGACGGGGCGACGGCATCGGCCGCCACGTCGGCCATCGCCGCCGCCAACAGCCGGCGGCCGGCATCCGAACGCGCCCAGCGGTCGAACCAGCGTTGCGCATTGGCCTCGAGGACGCGCGCCAGCCGCTCTTCCGCCCACACCTCCAGGGGTCCGAACCAGTTCCGTCCCGTGCCCAACTCCACACCGCCCCCCAAGCCGCGATTGTTTCACCCGCCGCGGCTCCGCATAATGGAGTCACCGCTTCCTGCGGCACCGGTCCGGTGCGGGACGTGCACGCGGGCCCGTCGGCGCATCGCACCCAGGACGATCAGGGGAGGCCGCCCATGCCGGAGTCGCCGTGGCAGGTCCCTGACCTTGACGGACTCGCGGCGGAACTCGGGGCCATCCGCATGCTGGCGGGACTTCACCCGGCGCCGCCGGAGGAGGAGCTCCGGCATGTCGCGGCCGGGCTCCTCTCCCTCCTGCCGGCGGCGGGCTCCCCGAAAGCATGGGCCTGGGATCTGGAACCGGCGGTATACTTCGATCCCACCCTGCCGTTCGCGGGGGTGGTGGCCAACCCCTGGCCGGATTCCCCCGCCACCGCCGGGCGCGGGGCAACGCCGGGCCGTCCCCAGGGCACCGGGAGCCTCAGTGCGGACCTCGCCGCGGCCGCGGCCGGGGTGAAGCCCGAGAGGATCGCCGACGCCTACCGCTTGCGCATCGCGGAGCGCAACACGGACTTGAACGCCTTTCTGACCGTTTGCGCACCTGGGGACATGCAGGCTTTGCCCCATCCGCAGCAGGCGCACGCACCCCTGCTCGGAGCCTGCCTCGCGGTCAAGGACATCATCGAGACCGAGGGCCTGCGCACCACCGGGGGCTCGGCCCAACGGGAACGTCACGTACCGGCACGCGACGCCGCCTGCTGGTCGCGCCTGCGCGCCGCCGGGGCGCTGTGCCTCGGCAAGACGAACACACACGAGTTCGCCGCGGGGACGACCAACGAGAACGAACGCTTCGGGCCCGCAAGAAATCCCCTTGACCTCGGCCGGATCACCGGCGGCAGCAGCGGCGGCAGCGCCGCTGCTGTAGCGGCCGGCCTCGCCTCTGGCGCCCTTGGCAGCGACACCGGAGGCTCCATCCGCATCCCCGCCGCGTGCTGTGGCGTTGTGGGCCTCAAACCGACGTACGGCCGGGTGAGCCGCGCCGGGGTCTTCGCCCTGTCCTGGTCGCTGGACCACGTCGGCCCCATCGCCCGCACAGTGCGTGACACCGCCCTGCTCTTCGCCGCGCTGGCCGGCGTCGATCCGGCGGATCCGTCCACCCTCCGGGCGCCGGCCCCGCCCTCGGGCTCCGGGCTCGGCCTGCCGCGTGCCGATGGGCTACGTGGGGTGCGCATCGGAGTGCCGTGGTCCTGGCTGGAGGAGGCCGGGCCCACCGCGGTCGCGACCGGAGGCATCGGCACCTCCCCGGCGGTGCGGACCACATTTGAGCGTACCCTGGACGCCTGCCGGGCGCTGGGCGCCGCCGTGGTACCTCTCGACCTCGGGTCGGCGGATTTCGCGACGGCGGTCAACCGGCTGATCGCATTGCCGGAGTCGGCCGCCTGGCACGCACCCCACCTGGGCTCCACTCCCGAGAGGTATGGGCAAGCAGTGCGCGGGCGCCTGCTCGCCGGCCGGTATGTCCTCGCGGAAGCCTACCTGCAGGCCCAACGCCTGCGCAACCTGCTGTGCCGCCGCTATGCGGCGGTCCTGGCCCTCCCCGGGGGCGTCCACCTGATCGCGACGCCGACCCTGCCCACGACGGCGCCGGCCATCGGCGCGCCGCCCCAGGAGGGCCTAGCGTTGCTGCGTTTCTGCGCACCCTTCAACGTCGTCGGTTGGCCGGCGCTCACCCTACCCTGCGGCCGCACACCCCAAGGCCTGCCGATCGGTCTGCAGATCGCCGCAGCACCCTTCGCGGAAGCCGAACTTCTCTCGGCCGGAGCAACAATGGAAGCGATCGTCTCCGAATGGGGATAGGCTTGGACCGGCGGATGGCGAATTGTTTTCTGTTCAGATGCACGGGACCGCAGTCAGGGCGGATGCGACGTCGCCCGCGGCAGGGCCGAGCAAGCGTACCATCCTCGGGCATATGTGACATCGCGGCATTGGCCCGGGATCCTGCCCGCGCCCGCGCTGCCCCAGTGGTCCGTCCCCGCCGGGAGGCCCGCCGGCACGGCGGCCCCCGAAGGAGGTTGCCCCCATCATGGCCCTACTTTCAGTGTCGACCTGGGCCCTCAACCGTCAACTGGGCCCGCTGCGCTGGACGAAGTGGGATCCATCGGCGCAACGCCCGGTCTCGCACCCTGAGGACCGCCCGCAGACGCTGCCATTGCTCTCCCTCCCGGAGCGGCTGCGCGCCATGGGACTCCAAGCGTGCGAGCTAGGGCACTTTCACCTGCCCGCACCGGAATCCCTGGACCCCGCTTACGCCGCAGAGGTGCGCCAGGCCTTCGCCGAGGCCGGGGTGGTACTGTGGAGCCTCCTGGTGGATTATGGAGACCTGAGTTCCGCCGATCCGCGGCGCCGCGAGGCAGACCAGCGTTATATCGCCGAGTGGATCCGGCTTGGTGCCGCCCTGGGGGCGCGGCACGTGCGGGCGGTGGCAGGTGAGGGGAGTCCCGACGACCCCGCGGCGGTGGATCGGGCGATCGCCGCTCTCGGAACCCTGGCGGACGCCGGGCGCGCGGTGGGCGTGGGCCTCCTCACCGAGAACTTCCGCCGTCTGTGCTCCACGGCGGAGGTCTGCACAGCGATCTGCCGCCACCTTGAGGGCCGCGTGCACCTTACCGCTGACTTCGGAAACTTCCCCAGGGCCAGTCGAACGGCCTCGCTGGCGGCGATCCTCCCTTACGCGCGCTCCGCCCACGCCAAGCCGGAGTGCGACCGCGACGGCAACCTCGACGGCGTGGAGTTCGGCCGCCTCCTGGACATCGCCGCCGACGCCGGCTTCGACGGCGCCTACACCGCCGTCTACGAAGGCCCGGGCGACCAGTGGGACGGCGTGGCACGAACTGCAGATCTCATCCGCGCCCATCCCCGGGCACTGCGGGCGGCGGACCCGGCGTAGGCATGTGCAGGCAGCGGTTTTCCGACTGCCGGGCGCGGAACGTTCGCAATTCCAACCGTTTTTCGCCTGGCAGGCCAGTATGCGAGGCCGGAACGGGCGGCGGCACCGTTCGACGCGCGGGGCCCAGTCTCGGAGCTTCCGGGGAGGCGCGGGAGGCAAACCGGCATGCGACGCCAGCGCGTCGGCCGGCGCACAGGGGGTGCCGGAAAAAGGGGGACTCTCGTTGCGCGTCGTCTATCTGGACATCGACAGCTTGCGACCGGACCATCTTGGATGCTACGGCTACCGCCGGCCGACGACGCCGCACATCGACCGCTTGGCCGAACAGGGCGTACGCTTTACGCGTTGTTACACCTCGGACAGCCCCTGCATGCCGTCTCGCGCCGCTCTGTTCAGCGCCTGCTTCGGCATCCGCAACGGCATCGTCACCCACGGGCCGCGCGCCCAACTCCTGCAGGCTCCCGGACCCAGCCTGCCGCTGCTGCTGCGGAACGCCGGACTGCGGACCTGCACCGTCTCGTCCTTTGGCCGACACCCGTCTCCGTGGTTTCTGGTCGGTTGGGACGAGGTCGCGGACCCCACGGGCTGGGGCTTTCAGGGAGTGCCGGCCTGGGCAAGCGCGGAGCGGGCCATCGCTTGGTTGCGCCGACACGCGACGGAAGACTTCTTCCTACACGTGCACATGTGGGACCCCCACGGTTGGCGTAATGCGCCGGACGGGTGTCTGCAGGCGGTGACCGCCGACCCCGGCGCGGTTCCCCCGCAATGGCCCACAGCAGAGCAGGTCTCCGCGCACCAGGGCATGTCCGCTTGGCACAGCGCGCGATCTGCGGGAATGACCGACCGCGCGGCCGTCGAGCGCATGTATGACGGCTACGACGCCCAGGTGCGCTACGCCGACCACCACGTGGGTCTGATCCTGAAATGCCTCCACGACCTCGGCATCCTGGACGACACGCTGGTGATCCTTTCGGCGGACCACGGTCAGGAGTTCGGAGAGCACGGAGTCTATTTTGAACACTGGAGCGTGTACGAGGGGACATCCCGCGTGCCCTTGATCATTCGCTACCCGCGGGCCATCGCCCAGGGGGAGACCGATGGCGGGTTGGCGTATCAATTGGATGTGACAGCGACCGTCGCCGAAGCCTTCGGCTTGGCCATTCCTGCCGCCTGGGACAGCCGGTCCCTCTGGCCGCGCCTGCATGCGCCGGCTGCCGCCGACGGCGGGCGGCCGTACCTCGTCTGCGGCCATGGCCTGTACACGGCGCAAAGGGCAGTCGTGCAGGGCCGGTGGAAGTTGATCAGGACGCTCAACCCCGGGCACTGGGAGTTGCCTCCGGTGCAACTCTTCGACCTCACGGTCGATCCCTGGGAGCAACACGACCTGGGCGGCGAGCGCGCCGATGTGGTCCAAGCGCTGAGCGGACTACTGAACGACTGGGAGTACACCCACCCGTCACCTGGCGGGGTGGACCCGATGCGGGTGAACGCTACGCTGGGGCCACAGGGCATCATGGGCCCGGCGGCCCGGCGGATGCGGGAGGCAACCGACGGTCCCAGCCGCACACTGCGGCTTGCAACGGAGGAACGCAAACCGGAGGTCGACTTCTCGGCTGCCGCGGGTTGGTGGGCCTGATTCCAGCGCGAGGACGGACCGTGCGGCCGTGTGCGTGGCCGCACGGTCGGACGCTCACTCCCCGTGGTACAGCCCACCGAAATAGGTGCGCCAACCCGGCGGGGCCGGATGGGCGTCCGTCACACGATAGTCCCGGGGCAGCGGCTCGCGGCCCTCAGTACCCAACCAGGCTACGAGCGCCGGATCGAGCCCGCGGCGCGCGATCTCCTCCACTGCCGCCTGACGCAGCCGAACCACGGTGTCGGGGTGGTCCGCAGCCACGTTCACTGTTTCCCCCAAGCGCCGCAGTTCACAGCGCCCGGGGTCGGCGGCGACGCCCAGGGCCCATTCCGTGTCGAAGGCTGAGAACAGGACCCCGGCGCTGCGCTGCTTCCAGGTATGGACGGCCGTGCCGCATAGCGCGAGCGAGCGTGGGGCCTGCCCGGCCTGGGCCGTCTGCAGGAGATCGTGGGAGACGACCCCCTCCGGGGGCCGGCCCCCCGCGATGCGCAGCAGCGTGGCGAAGATATCCTGAGACTGCACCAGCGCCGAACTTGTACCGGCCCCTGCGTCCGGCACGTGGACCAGCAGCGGGACATGGGCCTCGTTCTCCAACGGCGGCGCGGCCTTCCCGAAGGGAGAGTCCTGCCGGTCCCCGACATTGGTGCCGTGATCCCCGAGCAGGACGACGGCGGTCCGGGCGGCGAGGCCCGTTTCCTCCAGCGTGTCGAGAAACGCGCCCAGCCAGCGGTCCATGAACGTCACCTTGGCGGCGTACTGCGCCTTGAGGTTGGCGACTGCGCGCGGCGAGAGGTCGGGGCGGTTGCGGCCCGGGGAGAAGGAGCGCGGGTCCAGCCTGCCGTCGTAGCCCGGGGTCCGGTCATAGAGCCGCACATACTCCGGCGGCGAGTCCCACGGCTCGTGGGGATCGAAGCAGTCGAGCCAGAGGAAGAAGTTGTCGCGGATGACGTTCTCACGCAAGAAGTGCGATGCCGTGGTGAACAGGCGCGCCACGTTCCAGTCTTCCTCGCGCAACCGGCCCCGGTTGGTCGGCACATATCCGGCCCCCGGGTTCCAACCGCGCCGCAGCACCGTCTCCTCGTCGCGCGGCAGCGGGTCGAACATGGGATCCAGCCGCCAGTTGGGCAGGTACGACCAATCGTCGGTGATCCAGGCCCGATCGACCTCCGCGCCGCGCACCTGCGTCCAGGCATGGAACGGGAAGTCGAAGGCATGACCGCCGTTGACCAGATGCGGGGTATCGTGGATCAACTGCGTGCAGTAGCCGAGCTCGGAGAGGGCCCGTGGCAGCGTCGGCCGGTCGAAATCCAATGGCTTCCACGGATGGAATGGAGCGCCGTAACGACCCGTCATGAGGTCGGTGCGCAGCGGAATAGTCGGAAAGCTGCCGGCGAAGGCCCGCTGAAAGTTCCACGAGCGGGCCGCCAACCGATCCAGGGACGGCGTCGCCACCTCCGGATGACCGTTGGCGCCAAGATAGTCGAAGCGCAATGTGTCCACAACGATCAGTACAATGTTCACGGCGACCCTCCTCGCAGGAGGCAGGACCAGGGCCGAAAATCGGGCCGCTCTACGCCTCCACGCTCCGTCCCGTCGCTGCGGATTTGTAGATCGCTTCGATGATGCGCTGGATCTTGACCGCTTCCGCCGGGGTGCTGATCGGGCTGGCCTCACCGCGAACGGCACGCACAAAGTGTGCCACCTCGCGATGATAGGCCGTTGCCCCCGGCTGCCACGCCGCCGTCTCATTGACCAGCGTACCGTGCTCCTCGCGATATACCGTGAAGGGGAAGAACTTCACGCCCGCCTTTGTTCCGGCGAGACGGACGTTGAGCTCTTCCATGGGCTCGATGTTGGCGATGAAGCTCGACTCCAGGATCAAGGCCGCACCGTTCTCGAAGCGGATGAGGGCGTTGCATACGTCCTCGACCGAATACTCCCGATAGTTCCAGGGTCCCCAGGGCGCGACCCCCGGCTCCTTGTCGCCAAGCTTGGTGTGCGTCACGCCGGTGACGCACACGGGCTCTGGATAGCCCATCACATAGAGGGCCGCGTCCAGCATGTGCACCCCGATGTCGATCAGGGGACCACCCCCCTGCAGTTCCCTGTTGGTGAAGACCCCCCAACTGGGGATCCCTCGGCGGCGCGTGGCTGTGACCCGGCCGGTGTAGATGTCGCCGAAGGCACCCGCGTCAGCGAAGCGCTTCGCCGCGGCCACCTCCGGGTTGAAGCGGTACATGAACCCGAAGGTCAGGATCTTCCCGGCGGCCTGCGCGGCCGCCTCCATCGCCCGCGCTTCGTCCGCCGTGATCGCCGGAGGCTTCTCGCAGAGCACGTGGCATCCGGCGGACAGCGCCGCGATCACTGCCGGGGCATGGAACTTGTTGGGGGTGCACACCGAGACTGCGTCCAGACGCTCGTGGCGCAGCATTTCCTGATAGTCCGTGTAGACACCGGGCATACCGTGCTCGCGCGCCGTTCGCTCGGCCGTTTCGCGATGCACATCGGCGCACGCCACCAGTTCCACCTCGGAGGCGACAGCTTTGTAACCGGGGATGTGTGCCCCGTTGGCGATGCCGCCAGCGCCGATCAGACCGATGCGCAACCTGTCCGCCAAGTGGTCATCCCCTCCACGCCAGCGCATGCGCGGGCGGCGCGCCGCCCGCGCCGCCGCTCCGGCAACATCATCCCCAACTGCCCGGCACGGAACCTGGACCGCCCAACCCACCGCACCCGGGCCCCTCCGACCGCCGGGGCCGCAGATGGACCCGCCTCGGCCCGCCGCATCAGTTGTTCGGCGCTCCGTCCTTGATCCAGTTCTCGATCGTCTGGATCTGGGCCTGGTTGAGGGGCGTGCCGCCCAGAGGCATGGTCAGCCCGGGGGCCGCCGGATCCTTACCCTCCAGCAGCAGGATGATGTGGCTCTGCGCCGGGTCCTTGACGTTGATCGCCGGCCCCAGCGTACCGCCCTTCATAATGCCGGCGTAGGTATTGATCTGGAAGTTCGCGAGGTCGCTGCTCGCCGCCCCGGTATGGCACGGCGTGCACTGCGTGTTGAAGATCGGCAGCAGGTTCTTCTGGTAGGAGGGATGCAGGATGGCCTTGGTGATCACCGGCGCCGGCTGCTCGGATTTCCACCCGGCGTACGTATAGTAGAGGACGCCGATCGAGAAGAGCGCACCGACGGTCAGCGCGATCGGCCGGTCCTTGGCCCGGTGCGAGGGGTTCCTGTCCAGGAACGGCAGCAGTACAAGCGCGACCACGATGATCAGCGGCAGGCCGAGAACCAGCAGGTGGTCCTCCAGGGATCCGTGCGCGATCTTCAGGATCTGATAGAAGTTGAGGAAGTACCAGACCGGCAGCGGCCGGTAGTATGCGGCGACGGCCGGCGGCACATTGACGTAGTTGGCCTGGGCAGTGAGCGGCGCCGCCTTGTTCGCGGCGATGAGCACCAGGACCAGGGCCATGCCGGCGGAGTACAGCGCGATATTGGCCACGATGTTCGGCCAGAACGGAACGAACCCCTTCGGGAAGTCCGACACCTGACCGAAGCGGTGCTTCTTCTTGTATTCCTCGGGCAGGCGGGCCTCGACGTCGACCTGACCGTGGATGATCACCAGCAGCACGTGCAGCCCGATCGTCAGGACCAGGATCAGGGGCAGCAGCACGACATGGATGGCGAAGAACAGGGTCAGGGTCGAGGCGCATGTGTAGCGGCAGCCGCGCAGGAAGAAGAGCAGGTCGTGCCCGACGAAGGGTATGTACTTGACCATCGCCGTCGCGACCTGGGTCGCCCAGTAGGACTGCTGGTCCCAGGGCAGCAGGTAGCCGGACAACGCCAGCCCGATCGTACAGGCCAAGAGGATCAGGCCGGACAGCCATTGGAATTCGCGCGGCGGCTTGTAGGCCCCCACATAAAAGACGCGAGCCATATGCACCGCGAGGGCGATGACCATCGCGTTGGCGCCCCAGAAATGCAGGTCGCGAACGAAGGCCGTCCACCAGGTGTGCGTCATGGCCAACGTGCTGACATAGGCCGGGAAGGGACTGCCCAAGGCCGAGCCGTTGTAGTGGGTCATCAGCAGGAGCCCGGTGACGACCTGGTTGACGAACAGGAACAGCAGGATGTCACCCATGTAGTCCAGGGGGTTCATGAACCGCGGATGCGGGGCGTTCATCGCCTCCAGCACCAGCGGTTTGAGCCCGGTCTTCTCCAGCCCGAGGCGGACGTTGACATACTTCCACAGCGGAGAACGTTCCGTCTGCGGATCGAGGACCTCCTCGTTCGGCGCCGCCGGCAGGATGTGCTCCTCGCCGCGCGCGCCGCCGCTCGGGACGCTCTCCTGGGCGTTGGGACCCTTCTCCAACTTACTCACGCCTTGCTCGAGAACCGGATGGTGCCCGGGACGGCTCCGGGGACCCATGCGCCGGTCGTTCCCCACTTGACCGCAAGCGCCTGCCATTGGGGCGTGCCCCAGGGAACGATGCCGCCGACATAGACCTCCCCGTTCTGCTCGACCACCGTGTGGTAATTGAGCGGGTGCGGCGCCGGCCCGGCGATGTTGGTGCCCTGGATGCTGTAGACCGAGCCGTGACACGGGCAATCGAAGGTCTGTGTACCGGCCACCCACTGCACCGGACACTGCAGATGGGCGCAGTGCTCGTCATACGCCGCCAGGGCGCTGCTGCCGGGCACCCGCACCATGTACACGCCATCGGGGAATCCCCCGTCCCCGGTGTAGACCACCAGCTTGACATCGCCGGGCTGGAAGTCCTGCGAGGTCCCAACCTTTTGTAGCGTCGAGGCCGACTCCGGCGGCGGCAGCATGAAGCGCTCCGCCACGAAGGCATAGCCCAAGGCGATCAGGGTGCCGACCGCACCCAGCACGCCGAGGACGAAGCTTCTCCGCCCCGTCTCGGGCACCGAACCCCAACCCCTTTCCTCATCCGCGACCCGCCTGCGCCGCTCCGGCACCGTGGCTTCAGCGGCAGCCGCATGCGGCAATCATGCGCAAAACACGGAAAGTCTAGCGCGGGCGCCCATAGAGTCGTGTGGTCTGGACCACAGATCGTCCAGGCGCTATCCTCTCTGCAGTGGGGGGCGGTCGTCCTGTACCCGGTCCGGATGGCGACGGCGCAGGCTCATACCCGATTGTCCCTCGGTCCCGGAGACGGCGCGACCTGGGTCTACCTGGTGGAGGAGGGACTGCTCCGACCGGTGGCGATCACGCCGGAGGGCCGCGAGTGCGGCCTGGGGCTGGTCGGCCCCGGCGAGGCACTGCTTCACTCCGACATCGACGGTCAGCCGGCAATCGGATTGTACATCGAAGCCCTGCAGGACAGCCGCTGCCTCTGCGTACCACGCGACGCACTGCCCGCCGTGAGCTTGCGCGACCCCGAACTCGCCGGCCGGCTGCTGATCGCGCTCGCCGGGCGCGTGGCCGATCTCGGGATGCTCTCGGCCTCACTGGTGCTCGACGGCGCGGGCGACCGCCTGCTGCGCCTCCTGCAGCATTTGGCGCGCCGCCATGGCACGCCTGACGCGGGAAAACTGCGCCTGCGCCTGCGCCAGCAGGATCTGGCGTCACTGGCCGGCGTCTGCCGGGAAACGGTCAACGCCACATTGCGCGATCTCGCCGCCCGCGGGCTGGTCCGCTGCGGCCGGCAGACGGTTTGGCTCACGCCGGAGTGCGCGCGCTGATCGCGCCCGCACCGTCACCGGGCGCCGCCTTCAGGGACTTCGCGGGATTCGGCCCGCCCGTGCGTGCCTTAACATTTCGGCGATGATCGCCCGGCCGTGGCGATTATACTTTAAAGCGTGAATAAGCGGGTCTTGTTGGTGGATGATGCCGTGCACGTCCAGCGCCTGCTGCGCATGTATCTCGAACGCGCGGGCTACGCCGTCGACGCCTGCGGAGACGGCGAGCAGGCGCTCGCGCGCATCGCGGTGCAGCGCCCTGACCTTGTGATCCTCGACCTGATGCTGCCCGGGATCGGCGGGCTCGAAGTCTGCCGCCGCCTGCGCGCCGAGGGCGACATCCCCGTGATCATGCTCACCGCACGCACCACGGAACAGGATCGGCTGCGGGGTCTGAAGGACGGCGCGGACGACTACGTCACCAAGCCGTTCAGCCCGGCCGAGGTCGTACTGCGGGTCGAGGCCGTCCTGCGGCGGACAGGGTCGCGCGCAGACACCACCGAGACGCTCCGCGCCGGCGCCATCGAACTCGACCCGGCGATGCACCGGGTCACCATCAACGGCCGGGACATCAGCGTGACGCCGACTGAGTTTCGGCTGCTGCACACCCTCATCGCCTCGCCGGGGCGAACCTTCACCCGGCAGCAGTTGCTCGACCATATCGCCGGTCCGGATTTCGCCGGCTTCGACCGGAATGTCGACGTACACGTGGCCAACCTGCGCAAGAAGCTGGGTATGCGGCCGAGCCCGGTGCGCACGGTGTACGGCGTCGGCTACCGCTATCAGGCGGAACCGGAATGAGTCCGCGCCGGATCCGGCTCGGGATCTGGCCGCACCTGCTCCTCACGGCCGCGGTCGGCATCGTGATCGCGATGGGCGTCATCGGGTATGGGGCGAACCGTGCGTACAGCAGGACCTATGCCCAACGCCAAGCCCACTCCGAGGCGACGAACATCGCCTACCTTCTGAACCAGGTCTACACCTACGAGGGCAGCGCCGGACTGCAGGGCGCACTCTCCAAACTGGCCAAAGAGTATCGCGCCCGCGTGATTGTGTACGCCGGCAACGCCGTCGTTTTGGATACGGCGCCGGGACATCCCCCCACCTGCAACCAGAAGCCCTTCCAGTTTCCGTTGGCGACACCGGGCATGCCCGTCTATCAGGTTCTGCTCTGCCTGCCTGACCCAAACCTTGGCTTTCTGGCCATCCTGCGTGCGCTGCTGCTTCCGGGCGTTCTCGGGCTGCTCGGAGCGCTGGCCGCGGTCCTGCTCGTCAGTCGCCGGATCGCCGTACCCCTGGCCGGGCTGGCCCGCGCCGCACAGCGGTTTGGAGAAGGCGACTTGACGATCCGCGTGCCGGTGCGCGGCCCCGGCGAGATCGCCGATGTCGCCGCCGAGTTCAACCGCATGGCGCAGGGCCTCGAGGAGGGGCAGCGGCAGCGGCAGGCCATGGTCGCCGACGTGGCGCATGAGCTGCGCACCCCGCTCACGGTGCTGCGGGGATACGTCGAGGCGCTCAAGGACGGTATGGCTGAGCCCGACGCAGACACCCTCGGCGTCATCCATGAGGAGGCGGTCCACCTGCAGAAACTGGTGGACGATCTGCAGGACCTGGCACAGGCTGACGCCGCGGATTTGGGTCTGCAGCCGGGCCCGCTCGATGTCACCGACATCCTGCAGTCCACCGCCGCCGGATTCCATCTACAGGCCGAGGCCAAGGGCGTCCGCATCGAGGTGTCGGCGGAGCCCGGCGTTGCGGTGACGGCCGACCGCCGGCGCATTGCCCAGGTGATCCACAACCTGGTCGCCAACGCCCTGCGCTACACCGCGGATGGCGGCGAGATCCGTCTGGCGGCGCAAGCCCTGCGCGACATCGTCCGCGTCGACGTCACCGACACGGGGGTCGGCATCGCGGCCGAGCACCTTCCCCACGTCTTCGACCGCTTCTACCGCGTCGATCCGTCGCGCGCGCGCGAAACGGGCGGATCCGGCCTCGGCCTGACCATCGCCCGGCGCATCGTCGAAGCGCACGGGGGCACCATGGGCGTGGAATCCGCCGTCGGTCGCGGCACGCGCTTCTGGTTCACACTGCCACGCAGGGCACCGACTTAGACCGTCGCCGGGACCGGATCCATCCGACCACTTCCTGCCGGCCCGCCGGGTGGATACCTGTGGCAGCGCCTCCACGCCGCTCCTCGGGGCGCCAATCCCCGCCTGTCCTGCCCTTTCCGCGCCGGTCGCCCACTGCAGCCAACCATTGCTTGAGCGGCGTCCGCCCGCAAGGCACAGGCTGCTCCTCGAAGGGGGGATGCCGTGTGCCTGCGTGCTGGAAGCGCTGGTGCCTCGGCGCCGTCACGGTACTCATGCTCCTCGGGGGAGGCCTGGGGGCGGCGGCGGCTCCGGCGACAACGCCCAGTGCGCCTCCGACGCTCCTGCACGGGATCGCGCGGAACCTGGGCGTACCCGCGGCCAAACTTGAGGCGGCGGTACGTGCCGCAGAACTGGAGCGGTGGAACGCATTCGCCAGCGCGCACCACATTCCCGAAGCCCGAGCAAAGGCAATCGGCGAACGCATTCGCAACGAGCCGCTGACCCTGGCCGTGCGCTTCGGCGGCGGCGCCAAACGCGGCCTGCTCACCGCGGCGGCCGGATATCTCGGCCTGCCCCGGGAGCAACTGGCACAACAATTACGCCAGGGTAAGACCCTCGCGGAACTCGCCACAGCCCACGGCAAGACCGCGGACGGCCTCAAGGCGGCCATCCTGGCTTCGGCCGAACAGGATCTGAACGGGCGGGTCCAGCTTGGGGAACTGGCCCCCGCAGCGCGGGACCGCATGCTCAACCATCTGACGCAGCACATCGACGAGATCCTGCAGACCCGCTTCCGCACCGGTGCGGGGTCGCCCACAAGCGGCGTCCGGCCTCTGCGGGCGGGCTAAGGAACCCCGCGGGGCCGGGGCACCGCCCCGGCCCCGTTTCCCGATCGCCATCCGGTCACCGGCGGGTGGCGGCCGTTTCTCCAGCGCGGAGGTCGGGCGATCTGTGATTTCCATAGCAGCGGAACAGGCATACTGCACGCACGGCGCCTGCCGGCCTCAGGCTCAGGCCCTTCCGTCCGCCGCGTCGCTGGAGCGCGACTCGGCTCCTCTCCTTGGGCTTTCCCTGCGCAAGCTCTTCCAGCGCGGTTTCCGTGGCCGCGCTGATCAGCGGCAAGTGCGTGCTGGGGCGCTTCGAGCGGCACTCGCCCTGCGTGCCATCGTCGGCGCTGAACTGCGGCAGGCCATGGCGGAGGCGGGAACGGCACCGGGACGGATCTTGCAGCGCCCACTTCATTGTTATATAGTGATTGATATATGTATCGTGGTGGTATGGAGGACGATGCGGTTGGACGACCGGGTGCGTGAGTTGATCGCCGTTGCGGCGGCGTACGCCGCCGGCTGCGTGCCGGCACTGGAGGGTCACGTCCGGCGCGCGAGGGAGTTGGGTGTGAGTCCGGAGGAATTGGAGGATGTGCTCACCATTGCCCGCGCGGCAAAGGTGCAGGGTTTCACGCAGATCGACGAAGTGGCCCACGAAAGCACGGCCAGCGCCGGCCTCACGGAATTGAAGATCCTGTCCATCGTGCACGGGCAGGGGCAAGCGATGACCATCGACTTCTACGATCCGGAGAAGGGCATGATCCGAAGAGCTCGAACGATGCTCAGCGCTGACCGATGAGCGCGCCGGGGTGTGTTGCGGCGCTCCCGGGCCGATTGAGCAACGCTCGTCCAAGGAGGCGGCACCGTTGCAAATAGATGTTTACGATCCCGAAATGTGTTGCTCCACCGGGGTCTGCGGTCCATCGCCAGATCCTGAACTGATTCGCGTGAACACTCTGCTCAACCGCTTGCGCACCGAGGGACACACAGTGAACCGCTATATGCTGAGCCGGAATCCGCTGGCCTTCTCCTCCAACCGGGACGTGTACAAAGCGTTGCTGGACAAGGGGGTCAAGGCGCTACCCATCGTTTGCGTGGACGGTCGGGTGGTAGGCGCTGGCGCCTACCCGGCTGACGAGCACTTGATCGGCGCCGGTTCGGTGGCGGCGCTCCAGCCGGGCTGTGGCTGAGGCGGTGGCAAGCGCTGCTAGTTGAGCGGCGCCCGACTGCGGCAGCAGAGCCAGAGCCGTACTACGGAATTCGCTTCTGACGATGGGATGAACCGTGAAAACGTTCAGGAGCGCGGGAACGGGATGCCCTGCTACCACCCCCAGCGTCCCGAAACCCGCGCATCCCTCATCGGCTCCTGCACCTGTGACGCGTCGGCCAAGTCCCCTGCGCGACGGGGCGCAGGTGGATGCTCCCGCGCAGCAGACGCCGCGCCCCACTTTCTTGATTTTCCCGCAGATAGTACCAATCCTGAATACTAATCCCCCTCCTCATACTGCTCTTTGAGCCGCTGCACCACCGCCGGATCGGCCAGGGTCGTCGTGTCGCCGAGGGCGCGTCCCTCGGCGATGTCGCGCAGCAGACGGCGCATGATCTTGCCGCTCCGCGTCTTGGGCAGTTCCACCGTGAAGAAGACATCCTCCGGCCGGGCGATCGGGCCGATCTTCTTGGTGACGTGTGCCTTGAGTTCATCGCGCAACGGTGCCGCCGCCGCTCCGCTGACGTCCGAAGCCTCCTTCAACGTGACGAAGGCGGCGACGGCCTGGCCCTTGAGCTCGTCGAAGCGGCCGATCACCGCGGCCTCCGCGACCTGTGGGTGATCGACCAGCGCGGATTCGATCTCGTAGGTCGAGAGTCGGTGCCCGGAGACGTTCAGCACATCGTCTACGCGACCCATCAGCCAGAAATAACCATCGGCATCCACCCGGGCGCCGTCGCCCGTGAGATAGCATCCGGGATAGCGAGACCAGTACTGGCGCACAAACCGCTCATCATCGCGAAAGATGGTCCGCGTCATCGCCGGCCACGGCCGGGTCAGCACCAGGTTCCCGCCGGCTCCGGCCCCTACGGGCGCCCCGTTCTCATCCACGACAGCGGCCTGCACACCGGGGAAGGGGCGTGTTGCGGAGCCGGGCTTGGTCGGCACCAGCCCGGGCAGGGGGGTGATCATGATCATTCCCGTCTCCGTCTGCCACCAGGTGTCCACGATCGGACAGCGGCCACGGCCCACGTGCTCGTGATACCACATCCAGGCCTCGGGGTTGATGGGCTCGCCGACACTGCCCAGCACCCGCAGACTCCGCAGGTCGGCACGCGCGGGTTCCTCGTCGCCCCAGCGCATGAACGTGCGGATCGCCGTCGGCGCCGTGTAGTAGATACTCACGCCAAGTTCGTCGATGATCTTCCAGTGGCGGTCCCGCGCCGGATAGTCCGGAGCCCCCTCGTACATCACGGTCGTCGCGCCGTTGCAGAGGGGGCCGTAGACGACGTAGGAGTGACCGGTCACCCAGCCCACGTCCGCCGTACACCAGTACACGTCTTCTTCCTTGAGGTCGAAAGTCAGGCGGCACGTGGCGGAGACGCCCACCAGGTAGCCGGCGGTGGTGTGCACGATGCCCTTGGGTTTGCCGGTGGTCCCCGACGTATAGAGGATGTACAGCATGTCTTCGGCGTCCATGGGCTCGCACGGGCAGTCCGGCGAGGCGCCTGCCACTGCCTCCTCCCAGTCCACGGCCATGCCAGGCGGCAGCGCGGCGCGCAGCGCCGGATCGCCGATGCGCCTCAGCACCAGGACCTTCTGCACGGAGGGCGCTCCGCGCACGGCCTGGGCCGCGTTGTCCAGCAGGGGCACCACCCGGCCACGGCGGTGCGCCCCGTCCTGGGTGATCAAGACCTTGCACTCGGCGTCGGCCATGCGCTCGCGCAGCGCCTCAGCCGAAAAGCCCCCGAAGACCACGGTGTGCGGCGCGCCGATACGGGTGCAGGCCAGCATGGCGACAGCCGCCTCGGGGACCACGCCCATATAGATGGCCACCCGATCGCCGCGACCGACGCCCAGGGCCTTGAGCGCGTTCGCGCAGCGGGCGACATCCCGACGGAGTTGGTGGTAGGTGATCGTCCGCGTCTCGCCGGTCTCGCCGACCCAGAGGATGGCTGCCTTGTTCCGCCGGGGGCCTTCGCAATGCCGGTCGACACAGTTGTCGGCAACGTTCAGCCGCCCGCCGGCGAACCACCGGACGGCCGGGACCTCGCCCTCCAGGACGTGCATGTACGGGGCCATCCAGCGTAGCGCGGCCGCCTGTTCCTCCCAGAAGGCATCGGGATCGCGCTCGGCACGTGCGTATATGCCCGGGTCGCCCGCGTTCGCACTCGCGGCGAATGCCGGTGAGGGAGAAAAGACCCGATCCTCGCGCAGGAGCGCGTCCAGCTTGGAGTCGGAAGGCTGCGCGGCCACTGGGCCCCACCTCCGGTCAGGCTACGGGAGTCTGGTCTACTTCGGAACGGCAATCCGCGCTCCTTCCGCAACGGCCAGGCGCGCGGAAGGACCGCCCAGCGGCAGTTCCCGCATCTCCGCCGCGTCGACCCACCGGACGGGCCCGTGGCCGACGGCGCGATACGGCCGCACCCTCCAGATCCTGTGCGTGAACGTGTAACGCAGCGCGGGCAGCGGCTCAACCTCTCCGCAGAGGTCGAGGCTGTGCCGCCGCGCGACCTCGGCGGGCGACGCGCCCCCCTCCACGCTCGGACATTCCCACATGCCGGCGAGGAGGCCCGCCGACGGGCGCTGCACCAATCCGAGGCGCCCGGCACCATCGCGCAGCACCAGGGTGGTCACCTCCACCTCGGGCCGCGGTCGTCGAACCGGCTTGCATGGCAGTGACGCCGCACGGCCGGCCTGCCGACCCGCGCAGAGGTCGGCCAGCGGGCACAGGGCGCAGCGGGGCGCCCGGGGGACGCAGACCAAGGCCCCGAGGTCCATCACTGCCTCGTTCCAGTCCGCAGCCCGCCCGTGCGGCAGTAGCGATTCCGCCAGTCCGGGCGTCGCCCGGTCCAGATCGAAGAGACGCGCCAGCACCCGCGCCGCGTTGGCGTCGAACGCCGCCGCGTCGCGACCGAAGGCGAAACTGCCGATCGCCGCCGCGATGTAGGGCCCCACCCCGGGCAAGGCACGGAGGTCGGCCGGATCCGCGGGGACGTGCCCGCCGAAGCGCTCCACCATCATGCGCGCGGCCCGGTGGAGGTTCCGGGCACGGCTGTAGTAGCCGAGACCCTGCCACAGCGCGAGGACGTCCTGCTCGGCGGCGGCGGCCAGCGTCGGCACGTCCGGGAAGCGCACCAGGAAGCGCTCGAGGTGATGTCCCACCGCCTCCGCCGCCGTCTGCTGGGACATCACCTCGGTCAGGAGCACACGGTAAGGGGATCGGTCGCGTCGGAAGGGCAGGTCGCGCCGATGCCGCGCAAACCACCCCAGCAGGCGGCGCTGGATCTCCTCCGTGCTTACGGGATCCACGCTTCTTCCGCACTCCCGGCGGCCCTGTTGGCTTGTCGGGCCAACACAAACAGCAGATCCGAAAGGCGATTCAGATAGGCGAGCACATGCGGAGGGACGGATGCGGCCGCCGCGAGGGCGACGCAGCGCCGCTCCGCTCGGCGCGCCACGGTTCGTGCGACGTGCAGGGCGGCGGCAAGGTCGCTGCCGCCCGGGAGAATGAAGTTCCGCAACGGGGGCAGTCGCGCGGAGCAGGCATCGATGGCGGCTTCGAGCGCGGCCAATTGCGCCGGCCCAACCCGCGGCGCCCCCTCGGGCGCCGCGAGGTCGGCGCCCACAAGCAACAGGTCGGCCTGCAGCCCCCCGAGCAAGCCGTCATCCACCTCGCCCGTCGTCCTGGCGCGGCAGACGCCGATGTGCGCGTTCAGTTCGTCCACCGCGCCACCGGCCTCGATGCGCAGGTCGTCCTTGCGTACCCGTCGGCCTCCGAACAGGCCGGTCTCGCCCGCATCCCCGGATCGCGTGTATATCCGCATGCCCACCCTCCCGCCGCCGAACACAGGGGCTTCCGTCTTGCCAACGCACCATGCTGCTACGATATACTGCATGGGGCTCGATATCCTTTCATCGGCGACTATTGCCCCGCGGAGGTGCCGGAGATGATCACGCTGACGCCGAAGGCGGCCCTCAAGGTGAAGGACCTGCTGGCACAGAAGAACCGCGATGATTTGGCCCTGCGCATCTACGTCTCGGCAGGGGGCTGCCGCGGATTCAGCTACGGCATGGCCTGGGATGCCCCGACCGAGGAGGACGCGGTGGTCGAGCAGGAGGGCGTGCGGGTCCTGGTCGATCCGATGAGCGCCACCTACCTCGACGGTGCCGAGGTTGACTTCGCCGAAGCCCTGATGGGCGGGGGGTTCACCATCACCAACCCCAATGCCGCCTCGACCTGCGGCTGCGGGCAATCCTTCCAGAGCAAAGACGGGAGCGGGGCGGCACACGCCTGTAGCTGCGGCCACTGACGCGGATGAGCCGGTGCGCCCGGAGGCGAACGGGCGCGCCGGCTTTGGCTTGTGACCCTCTTCGGCCCCGTGCCGCCGGCCATCCGGAATGTCGCTGCCGTGGCGAAGAGGGAGACGTATAGGTATGCGTCGAGGCCGAGCCCGGCATGCCGAGCGCGGCCTTTGTATGTAGGCTGTGTGAGCGGAGCCGCGGCGGCGGTATGCCGTCGACGGCCCTGCAACGGTTTTCCGGGGGGAAGGTGCGTCTGTACGCAACCGGCACGCCATATGCCAGGGCTCGTGGCCAAGACGCAAAGCCCCGCCGCCGCGGCGACCGCTCCGGTCTATCCCGCGTCCGCCCGCTACCGCGGGCGGCTGATCGCCGTTGAAGGCATCGACGGATCTGGGAAGAGCACCCAACTGCGCCTGTTGTTGCGTTGGCTGCAGGCCGCGGGCCTGCCAGTGCATCTCACTGCCTGGAACTCCTCGCCGGTCGTGCACGAAGCAACCCGGCGGGCGAAACGGGAGCGCAGCCTTCAGCCACTGACCTTCAGCCTGATGCATGCCGCCGATTTGGCCGATCGCCTGGAACGGGAGATCCTGCCGCGCCTGCGCGCCGGGCACATCGTCCTCGCCGACCGGTGGGCAGCCACCGCCTTCGCGCGAGACGCCGCCCGCGGATGCGACCCCGAGTGGTTGCGTCGCCTGTATGCCTTCGCTCCGCGGCCGCATCTCGCAGTGTACTTCCGGGTGCCCCCGGACGTGGCGGTGGCCCGCATTCAGGGCGGCCGGGCGGAATTGCGCTATTACGAAGCGGGCATGGACCTCGGGTTGTCCCCCGAACCGGCCGAAAGCTTCCGCATCTTCCAGCGCCGCGTTGCCGAACACTATGAGTCCCTTGCGGCTCCGGAGCGACTCCGCACCATCGACGGGCTGGGGCCGGTGGCCGTGCAGCAGGAAGCGTTCCGGCACTTGGTGCGCCGCACCCTGCGCCGTCGGGAGCCGCTCACGGCGACCGATGCAGGTCCTGAAGCCTCCACGGGCGCCGAGCCCGCGACCGGGGAGTGGGACGAATGAGCGATGCAGGGTTGTCCACATCCCCGCCGCGCCTGCAACCCGGGCTCTTCGTGGTGCTGGAAGGCGGGGACGGGACGGGGCGCTCGACGCAGATGCGGCTCCTGCTCCCCTGGCTGGAGGAGAACGGCTGGGCCGCCACCCGAGTGGGTCTCGGCCGATCCACCCTGCTCCGGCGCGCGTTCCGCTCCTATCGCCGCACGCCGGAGGCCGGCCCGCAGACACTGGCACTGCTGTACGCGGCCGACCTGCGCGCGCAGGTCGAGGGTTCGGTGCGCTCTGACCTCGCCTCGGGCTTTGTTGTGATCGCTGACCGCTGGATCGGCGCGGCCCGGGCCCGCTGCCAGGTACGCGGCGTCGATCCGGGATGGCTCGAGGCCATTCTGCCCGAGGCTCCGTTACCCGACATCACCTTCTACCTCGACGCCGATCCCCGCCAACGGCTCGCCCGCGAGATCGGCAAGCGCGGCATGCCCGACTTCCGTGAATCGGGTCGCGACCTTGGTCTGGATGCCGACCCCCTGCGTGCCTTCGTCCGCTACCAGGCGCTGCTCGATCGCCAGTACGCCCGCATCGCGGCCGGTGCGGACGCCCACTGGATTCGCCTGGATGCCGGCGCGCCGCCCGAGCAGGTCCAGCATGAGATCCGCCAGGGGCTGCTCCACCTGCTGCGCGCCCCGGACCGGGAGGCCGCACGGGATGAATGAGACAGGGCACACGCGGATCTGGCGCCAAACTGTCCCCCGCACCAGTCCCGTAGCCGCCGGCATGACGCGGAAGTCGGCTGCCCCTGCCGGAGCCCCGCAGCCGCCGGACCTCCGTCCGCTCACCCCCGCCGTGCTGACCACGGGTGAGAAGTACGGCTACGATGCGGAGCACGCCGGCAAGGTTGCCGACCTGGCGCTGCGCATCTTCGAGCAACTGCCGCAGGTGCACGGCCTGGGGCCGGAGTGGGCGCCACTGCTGCAGCATGCGGCATTGCTCCACGATATCGGCTACTTCGTCCATGCCCGGCGGCACCACCGGCACAGCCAGTACCTGATCCGTCACGACGCGCTCCTTTCTGACTACCCGCAGCCTTGGCGCGAGGCGTTGGGGCTTGTGGCCCGCAATCACCGCAAGCGTCCCCGCGCCGCCCCCCACGCCTGGGGAGCGGCGTGCACCCGCGCGGTGCTCGGGCTCTCGGCGATGCTGCGCATCGCTGACGGCTGCGACTACGGGCACGATGCCGCCGCGCGGCTCGGTGCCGTCCGCATTCGCCGGGGGGGGCTTGAGCTGTCCCTGTCGGGCGTGAGCGTCGGCGGTATCTCGCGCATCCTGCGGCGCAAGTCCAGGCTGTTTGCCCGGACATACGCGCTCCCCATAACCTTTACCGTGGAGGCATGACGCCGGGGCCAGCCCGCGCCGCTTCCCGGCCGGAGGCGTCACTCTTTTGGAAGCGGTCGGCATCATCGACATCGGCAGCAACACCGTACGCCTCTCGGTGGTGGAGATCCAGTCGGAGGGCACCTATCGCGTCCGGCACGAGGAGAAGGCGGGCCTGCGGCTCGGAGCGCGCCTTGGCGCCGATGACACGCTGGGACCGCAGGCGGCGCAGGAGACGGCGCGGGTACTGCTCGGCTTCGCCTGGGCCGGTGCGCAATGGGGTGTCCGGAAATGGATCGCCGTCGCCACAGCGGCCGTCCGCCAGGCCCGGGATGGCGAGGCGTTCCTGCGCACGGTCTCGGAACGCTCGGGCATCCCGCTGCGTCTCCTGGGAGGAGAAGAGGAAGCCGACCTCGGTATGGTCGGCGCCCTCAACACCCTGGCGGAACGTGACGGATACCTCATCGACGTCGGCGGGGCGAGCACCGAGGTAACCCGCTTCGCGGATCGCCGCCGGATCCGCAGCGTCAGTCTGCCGCTGGGCGCGGTCAACGCGACCGCGGCCTTCGGTTTGGCCGACCGTGCGCCGGAAGGCGCGATCCCGGCCCTGGAAGAGGCATTGGATCGCGCCGTGGCCGGGGACGCCGCTGGCGGAGACGGGCCGCTGTGGATCCGGCCGGAACCGGACGGTACGCTGATCGCTCTGGGCGGGACGGCACGGGCGCTCGCCAAGATGGATCGCCGACGGCGGCGTTACCCCCTGGATGCGACCCACAACTATGTGCTCGATCCCGAATATTGCCGTACGATGCGTGACCGTCTGGCGGGGATGCCTGCGCGCGAACGGGCCCGCATTCCCGGTCTGGGCGCCGACCGGGCCGACCTGATGGCCGCGGGGACCGCCATTCTGGCCTGGGCGGTGGCACGCACCGCACCGCAGCGGCTCGTGATCAGCGGTGGCGGCTTGCGTGAGGGTTTGTTCTACAGCTACCTGCTGCGCGACCGGCCCGGATGTCTCTATGACGACGTGCTGGAGGCCAGTACGCACAACCTTGTGCACCTCTATGGTCTGCCCCCGCAGCGCGCAGCACGCGTCGCCGCCGTGGCCGGTGCGCTGTGGACCGCCCTCGGCCCGCTCGCGGGCGCCGGACCGGAGGCGACGCGGCTCGTTCTGGCGGCCGCGCAACTGCGCGGCGTCGGCAGCGGGATCAGCTACTACGACTGGCGGCGCCACACCGGCTACATCCTGCGCGAAGCACGCCTGTTCGGCTGCGACCACCGCGAGCGGCTGATTCTCGCCGCCGCGGCCGCCTTTGAGGGTGCCTCGGGGCTCCGGGAAACCCTCGCACCCTTTTCCGCCGTGCTGCAGCCGGGCGACGAACGTCTGGCGGTCCGCATGGGACTATCCCTGGCGCTGGCTGAACTCATCGACCGGGAGACCCATGGCCGCGCCCTGCCGCTGCAGGTGACCTGCCTGCCGTCCGCCCTGCGCGTCACGGTGGCGGCCGGACCCGGATCAGGCTGGGCGATTCCGGTGGCCCTGGCGGAAGACTTCCGCAAGTGGTTCGGTCGGGCCCTCGCCGTCACCCGACCGATCGCCGCGGTGGCCACCGATGAGCCGAGAACCGCACCAAACTGATCGGGGACGCGACCAAACGCGGGCCATGCCCCCCCCGGGGCACCTCAGAGCACCCTCGCCCGCCCTCGGTAGCAGAGGCCCCGGCTGCCGTCGATGGTCACGATCTCCCCGTGCCGCAGCAGGTCCACCGCTCCCGCGGCGCCCACAATCACGGGAATGCCGAGGGCCAAGCCCAGAAGAGCCGCCTCCGATGTCTGCCCGCCGTCCTCGGTGATCACCCCCGCTGCCCGCTCCATGAACGGCAGGAGATCCGCTGTGGCCGTCCGCGCCACAACGACATCGCCTGCCTGGAAGCGCGCACGCACCTCGTCGGTGTTGACTGCGATCACGACGCGCCCTGTCGCGGCCCGATTGCCGATCCCGAGCCCTCGGAGCAGAATGTCACCCACCGTCTGTACCTTGAGCGTGTTTGTGGTACCCCCGCTGCCGCCGCCGGCGCCCGCGGTGATGACCACAAGCTCACCGTGCTGGATGGCGCCCTGTTCCACCGCGGCCCGAACCGCACGCTCAATGGTGTCCTCCGTGGTCTGGCCCCGTTCCGCCAAGAGCGGTCGGACGCCCCAGACCACACTGAGGCGATGCGCGAGGCTTGGACGGATCACCATGGCGAGAATGGGCGTCCGGGGGCGATACTTAGCCACTGCCCGCGCCGTCAGGCCCGTCTCGGTCACGCTGAGAATGGCCGAAGCGCCGAGGTTCTGTGCGGCAATGGCGGTGGCGTAGCTGATGGCGTCGGTCACGCTGGCCCCGGAAGTCACGGCGCGCCTCGCCAACTGCTCGCGAAAGGGCAGGGCCTGTTCCGTGCGCTCGGCGATGCGGGCCATGGTACGCACTGCCTCCACCGCGTGCCGCCCGATGGCGGTCTCCGCCGAGAGCATGACGGCATCCGAACCGTCAAAGATGGCGTTGGCGACGTCGGAGGCTTCGGCACGGGTGGGCCGGGAATGCGTCACCATCGATTCCAGCATCTGCGTGGCCGTGATCACCGGCTTGCCGGCATCGAGGCATTTACGGATGAGTTCCTTCTGGACCAGCGGAACCTCCTCGGCGGGGAGCTCGACGCCCAGGTCGCCACGCGCCACCATCAGCCCGTCCGAGGCGCGCAGGATCTCCTCGGCGCGCGCCACACCCTGCTGCGTCTCGATCTTGCTGATGATCTGCAGCGCACTGCCGCCTGCCTGCTCCAGCACCCGGCGGACGGAGAACACGTCTTCGGCATTGTTGACGAAGGATGCCGCGACAAAATCGGCGCCCAGGGCAACAGCCAGTTGCAGGTCCAGGGCGTCGGCGGGCTGCAGGACGGGCAGGGCGAGGGGAATACCCGGAAGATTGACTTTCTTGCCCGAAAGGAGCTCGCCCCCCACCTCCACCTCGCAGCGAACCTCGTTGCCGTCCACTGCCACGCAGCGCAGGACCAAATTACCGTCATCGAGGAGAACGGTCTGCCCGGGACGCACACCGGCCGCCAAGCGTTCATAGTTCGTCCCGACCCCGACCGCATCCCCCGCCCGTTCACGGCCATAGAGGCTGAAAGCCGTGCCCGGCACCAGTTGTATGCGCCCTGTGGGAAAAGCCCCGATCCGGATTTCCGGCCCACGCGTGTCGACCAGGATGCCGAGCGACCGGCCGAACTCTTTGGCGCGCAACGCGAGCAGGGCGCGCAGCCGGCGCTCGTAGTCCGCCCTCCCGCCGTGCGACAGGTTGAGGCGGGCGACGTCCATCCCCGCCGCGCAGAGGTCGGCGAGCATCCCCGGGGACTCGCTCGCCGGGCCGATGGTTGCCACGATCTTGGTACGGCGCAAACCCTTCACCTCTTTCGGCCGGATCCGCTCCAGGCACAACCCCGCATGCCCCGGAAAAGCGGCAAAGTCCAACTGTCCGCCGATCCGTCGGCGCCGCAACGCTTCGTTGCCAGCAGTGCTCCAGCGGCGACGGCAATCACTGTGCCGAGTTCCCGCCCCACTGCCCCCGGTCCCGTGCCCGCGCGCCGGGGAGCTGCGGCGAGAGGGGTCCATGCACGTCGACGGTCGGCAGATCTGGCAGCCGGCACCATGCCGGCTGCGGGCGCCACACGCCACGACGGCACACGCGCCGCACGTTGCCCTGCGGGTCCGCCGTCACGTCATCCTTGCCCGCCACGGGGAAACCCACCAGCGGCCCGGCGCTTTTTGGAAAGCCACGGGGTCGGCATGCCGACACGCACGCGTGACCAAAGCAACAAACGGCCTACGGCCACATCCCGGCAAACCGGGCTACCGCGGGCGTCGGCGTCTGGATCATTCGTTCATGGAGGCGTACGCAGGAGCGCACGGCATTGCATCCAGGTCCCGACGGCCGTTTATGATGTCAGGCCCTCCTGCCCTGCCGCGCGCTCCCCGCGGCGGCAAGGGCTCCCCCCTACGCGCAATTGCGCCAACAGTGGACCCAATTCCTCCTGAGCGGCCCGCGCCTCCATCGAAGGCACAAGCACAGCGCAGCCACCCCCACCCTCGGCCCCGTGCTCGCGAATGGAGACAAGGAAGCCGCGGTCCGAGAGGAGCCCCTGCAGCCGTTTTGCCAGCGAGGGATTGGCTGCGATGTAGACCACACGCCACACCGGCGTCGCCTCCGCAAGCCGTCCCGGCCCGGTCGTTCTTTCGGTGCCCCCGCGGGGCTTCCTCCAGGAAGCTGTCGGCGGAGGGTGACCCGCCGCTAATGACAGGCCATGAACATTTAGTCTGTCTCAGAAACGGATCTGCCGCCCTGTGCCACATGGCGCACCTTAGCCCGGCCCTCCGCTGCGGGGCCGGGGCAAGCCCAGCGCAGCGACGGACCGTAACCGCAATGCGGCCGCGGGACCGCCGCACGCGCCCAGGATGATGACGCACTGCCCGCCGCGGACGCGTCAGCTGTTCAGCAGCGCCTGCTTCTCCTCAGGCGTGCGAAAGGTGGCATGCCCCTTGATCAGGTCCATGAGCTTTTTCTTACCCTTGATAGAACCGATCATCACCGCGCCGACGAGGATGTCGCCTTTGAAGAACAGCTTTCGGTACGTCCGGGCCTCCATATCGCAGCGCATCACATCCGCCACGTTTGGCAGGTTCTCCGGAGTCATCCCGAGCACCGCGATGATTGTGTCGAAGAGCCCACTCTGATACGTCGGCACGTCGACGTATCCCACGTCGCCGCCAAGCATGTTCAAAGCGGCCACCCTTCCGTGGGCCAGGGCGTTGTCCCAGGTGCCCATCACATGATGGTGCCCCGTGACGGCGTCCTCGTATTCGGCGATGTCCCCGGCAGCATAGATCCCGGGGATGTTGGTGCGCAGACAGCGATCCGTGACAACCCCCGTAGCCAGCCGCACGCCGCTGCCGTCAAGGAAGCTGGTGTTCATGGTCAGACCCAGACCGGACCCCACCAATTGGCAGTCAATGGTCTCCCCGCCTGTCGTAACCACGCCGACCGCGACACCATCCCGCAACTTTACCCGGGCCACCTCCTGCCCGTGCAGAACATGCACCCCGTGCGCAGCCGCGATCCGGTCGACCAGCGCGCCGCCTTCCTCGTCGAGCACTCGCCGCAGCCATCGCGGCCCGCGACTCATCCAGACAGTCTCCAGGCCGCGGGCGCGGAACGCGTCGGCCAATTCATAGGCAATGAACGAGCCACCGACGGCAACCGCGCGCCGGCTCGTCGCGATTTGCTCACTGAGGGCCAGCGTATCGTCGTAATACTGAAAGTTGAGGCAGTTGCCAGCAGAACCGCCGGGCGCCGGCAGCGGGTTGGGCCGGCCGCCGCTCGCCACCAGCAGGGCGTCCCACGGCAATTCCTCACCGCGATCGGTGAGCACGATCCGTCCCTCCACGTCGAGCCGCGTCACGCGCCGCTCCCGGAGCAGGCGGATTCCCGCCTCCTCGTGCCACCGCAAGGTGCGGAGGAAGACCTTGCTCGGCGGAACCTCGTTCTTGAGCATCCTGGGGAGCGCGACACGATTGTACAGCGGATGCACCTCGTCGGTGATCAGCGTCACACTGCAGGACGGTTCCTGCTTCCGCAAGATCTCGGCACACGTCGTTCCCGCGGCGCCGTTGCCAATGATCACAAACCTTCGGACGCCCGAATCTGCCAACCCCAGCTTTCCTCCTTGTGCACGCCACCGGACGGCCTGAAGCTGCTCCCGAGGCGCCCGGACCCGGCGTGCGCCACCGTCCCGCGGAGCCCAGGTACGCACGGTGTCCGGAAGGCGCCGCGACCCGCCATCCCGAATGGTCGCGCCACAGCCTCAGACGATCGCCCACAAGAGGGAGGCGTCTACGGATGCCTGTGCCGCCCTGGCCCGGGGATCGGTCCTCTGCGTCGCCGGCCCCCGGTGAACCCAACCCGACATCGCCCGTCTTCACCCTCGCCGCGGCCACGCGGCTACTGCCATACCTGCGCACAACGCTGGCTGCCGCTCAGACCCACGTCTCGGAGATGCGCGCCCTGGTGCGCGCCATGCGCCGCATGGAGGCCGTTGGCCGAACACCGGCTGGCACCCTCATCCTGGCGGCCGATCATGCCGCTGTGCAAAGGCACATCGCCGAACATCGGGCGGAATGCGAACTGC
The DNA here is from genome assembly GCA_021803205.1 of Bacillota bacterium. Lineage (GTDB taxonomy): Bacteria > Bacillota > Sulfobacillia > RBS10-35 > JAJYVN01 > JAJZMB01. The sequence continues at coordinate 49,657 of JAJZMB010000053.1, forward strand.
TCCTGCAGCAGATCGCCGTCCACGGCTGCCAGGTCAAGGACCTAGCCGCCGGCCTCTGCGACTTCCCCGCAGTGATCCAAGGGAGGCCCGCCCTCCTCTGCTGGCGCATGGATGAACAGTCCATCGCCTATTACCACGGCGAAAGCGACGGTTACACGGGACGCAAGCCAATACCGCCCGGCACACCCTGATCGCGCCGACGGCCACAGCACACCGGATCTTTATATCACAGCGGCCCCTCGGACCGCGCCCCCGCCCCCCCCGGGGAGGCAGGGACTCGGCAGAGTCGCTCCTGTCGCCGCCGGCGCGATCCGCCGGCAATGAGGGATCGTGGCTCTGGGGCACGGACGGATCAACGGGCAACCGGACTTTGCCGAAACCGTACCCGGTGAGGCGCCGCACAGGACAAGCTCCAGCAACCGCAAGCGCCGGCGCACCGTCTGGCGTACCCGGAGGAGTGCTCACCGCCCTGCGGTCATCGCGGGCGGGCGCAGGTAGCGCAGCAGCGCATGCGCGTCTGTGGCGATGATCTCCGCGCTGGCGGAACGGAACAGATCCTCCCCCAACACCCCGGGCGCGCCTCCGAGCACCCCGGCGAAGATGGCCGGGGGCATTCCCCCCATCCGCGCGGCAACCGCGCGGTAACGATGCACCGTGGCCGCATCGTCCGGGGTGTCTCCCGCGAACAGCAGCAACCGCGGCGCCCCACGCTCGGCCAGCGCGATCAGGCCGGCCGGGTCGGGCTTGCGGAGACCTGCATCGGAGGTTTGCCGCATCTGCAGTGGGAAAAGCGCATCAAGGCCGGCAGCGCGGAGGCCGAGACTTGCCTCGGCGCTGTTCCGCCCGGTATACACGCCGAGGTGCCCGCGCCAGGCCTCCAGGGCGGAGGCGGGGACCAGGGCGCGCTCATGGTGCCACAGACCCGGTCCCACGCCCTCCGTCGGCCGCATCCCGAACATCGCCTCACAGGCATCGTCGCCACCGTAGCGCTCCATGCAGACTCGCGCAATCGCCTCCGCATCCCACGCGCCGCAGGCATCCGCCCCCGGGCAGAGGGCGCGGACGGCGGTAAGGCCGCCCCCGCGCAAAGGGATGGCAGCGCACAGCGCCGCCTCTGCCCCCGCATCGGGCGGCCAATCTCCCCGCAGGTGGTGCCAGGTCAAATAGAGACAGATACCCTGGGCCAGTTGCCAATCGTCATTGAAACCGCCCGCGGCTTTCCACGCCGCCAGATCCGGGGCGGGCGCGGGGTCGTCGGTCACCGCGCGCCCGAGCCGCTCCCGGCAAAACCAGCGCACCGCGGCCTCGACGGCCGCGGGATAGCTCTGCGCCGTGTCCAAAAGAACACCGTCGATGTCAAAGATCAGCAGATCCGGTGCGTCCAATGCCAGTGCGCACCCAGCACGCGTGAGGACCCCGGACGCTGCCGGCGCGTAACCGGCCCCGGCGCAGGGGACGACCGGCTCGGCCCCCGTTCGCACCTCGGCGTCGCGCCGACCTTCCACAGACAGGCGCCGACCCTCTCCCACCCCATCGTGCCTCCCCTGGTAGCCGCTGCAAGGGTCCCCTTTGGCAAGGTCATCCCGCGCTGCGCTCGGGTCTCTGGTCCACACCCACCGCTGGCGGTGTGCCGCTGAGGACGGATGTCCCTACACTTGGTGGATTAACGCGCATCCCAGACCTCAGTGCGATGCGGGCACCGGATTCGGCTCGCCTCGCGCCCGACGCTTCTGGGGTCGTGCCGGGCGGCCACTGTGCACTTGAACTCGGCATATCCCCGTGCTAGCATAACGTGGGCCAGTCGGAGTTTGTACGTTTAAAATAAAGAAGCGTCTTCCGCGGCGTTTTAGGAGCAACTGCCGACTGGTGGCCTGCAGGTGGGCGTCGGGAATCCAGGAGAGGACTGCGAACATCGGTTTCGGCGCAGGCCGTAAGCCATGCGTCCTTGGGGGACAAGGGGCAGCGGAAGGCTGGCCGCGCAAAAAAGCGGGCTTTTTGCCGCGGCCACCCAGAGGGGTGCTGCAAAAAGAGGGCTCCGCACCGACCGAGAACCGCAGACCCTCGGGGGACAAGGGGCATCGGAACCGCGGCCGCGCAAAGGCGGATTTTTGCAGTGGCCACCCGGGTTCGGGCAATGTGGCGCGGGAGGGGTTGCGCGCATGATCTTTGTTATCACAGAACCCTGTATCGGGACCAAGGACGCCTCATGCGTCGAGGTGTGCCCGGTTAATTGTATCCACGAGGGCGAGGACCAATATTACATCGACCCCGACGAATGCATCGGGTGCAGCGCCTGCGCCACCGTTTGTCCTGTCAACGCGATCTATGATGAGGATGAGGTCCCCGAGCAGTGGGCAAATTACGTGCAGAAAAACGCTGACTTCTTCAAGAAGTAATCGTGCCGTCAGACCATCAGCGGGCGGGGATGAGGATAGGGAGGCCGGCTCTCCATCCCCCCCCGCCCACGCTCAGTGATCCGAGGCATTGCCTTCCGGACCCGTGCGAATCAGCACACACCGGCCGCTCTGGCCAACTCAGCCTCCACGAGCCATTCGAGACGGCCGTCCACGGGCATGATCGCCTGGGCCGGAAAGCGCTCCGGCTGGCGCTCGCCGCTGAGTACGACCGAAAGCGCTGTCGCCTTATTCGTCCCGCTGACGGCGAAGATTACGGCGGCCGCGGCATTGATCACCCAGGGAGTGAGGGTCAGGCGGCGCATACCGAGCGCTGGGACGAACGGGGCGGCCACCCAGGCGCGCGAATCGAGCACCGGGGACGCCGGGAACAGTGAAGCGGTGTGCCCCTCCGGACCCATGCCCAGCAGAATCAGATCAAAGCGGGGCGGCGCGCCCGCCATCGGAACACCGAAGGCATACGCGAGTTCTTCGGCATACTCGGCGGCGGCCGCCTCCAGGTCCTGCGCCTCTCCCCGGAGGCGGTGCACATTCCCCTCCGGCAGCGGCACGCGGGACAGCAGGGCCTCTTTAGCCATTCGATAGTTGCTGTCCGGGTGGTCGGGCGGAACCGGCCGCTCGTCCCCCCAGAACACATGGGTCTCCGTCCACTGGACGGCTCCAGACGGAGCGGCGGCGATGATCTCATAGGCGCGGGCCGGCGTGGTACCACCGGCCAGCGCCACGCGAAACACTCCCCGGGTGCGCACCGCCAAGGCGGCGGCGGCGATGAAACGCTCCGCGGTCACGCGGGCCAATGAGTCGACGCCGGGCACGGTGGTCACGCGTGGTCCGTCGCTCATGGCTTCCTCCACGTACGGCTATCCCGTGCCAGCAGTTCATCGGCCGCCATCGGGCCCCAGGAGCCGGCCGCATACGTCGACAGGGGCAGTTCTCGATTGCCGACGGCACCTCCGGCCATGGTTCCGGGAGTGTCCACCCTACCCCAACCCTCCAGGACCGGGGTCATCACCGCCCACGCCGCCTCCACCTCATCCCGGCGGGTGAACAGCGTCGAATCCCCGAGCGCGGCGTCCAGCAGCAGCCGCTCGTAGGCTTCCGGCTGCCCGCTGCCGAAGGCCCCATAAGAGAAGTCCATGTCGACATCCTGAATGCGGATGGCCGGTCCGGGCACCTTGGCACCGAAGCGCAGCCCGATCCCTTCGTCCGGTTGGATGCGCAACACCAATTCGTTGGCGTCCAGGGCCCCGGCACCGGTATGCCGGAAGGCCGAATGCGGCGCCGGCCGAAAGACGACCGCCACGTCGGTGGCCCGCCGCGGCAGGCGCTTGCCCGTCCGGACGTAAAACGGCACACCGGCCCAGCGCCAGTTGTCGATGAGCAGTTTCATGGCCACATATGTCTCGGTCTGCGAATCCGGGACGACACCCGACTCCTCCCGGTAGCCCGGCACGGCCTTCCCCGCCACGCGGCCCGCGACGTATTGGCCGCGCACCACGCTCTCGCGCACCGCCTTGGCATCGAACGGACGGATCGCGTGCAGGAGTTTAACCTTCTCGTCGCGGACGGCATGCGCGTCGAAGCTGGCGGGCGGCTCCATCGCCACCAACGAGAGCAGCTGCAGCAGGTGGTTCTGCACCATGTCGCGCAGGGCCCCAGACTCCTCGTAGTAGAGCCCGCGCCCCTCCAGACCGATACTCTCGGCGATGCTGATCTGCACATGGTCCACGTACTGGCGGTTCCAGAGCGGTTCGAAAATGCTGTTGGCCAAGCGGAAGACGAGGATGTTCTGCACAGTTTCCTTGCCCAGGTAATGGTCGATCCGAAAGATCTGGTCCTCCGGAAACACCGAGTGCAGTTGCGTGTTCAGGCGCCGCGCCGTTTCCAGATCACGGCCGAAGGGTTTCTCGACCACAATGCGCGAGTACCCGCCTGTCCAGTTCCCGCCCAGCCCGACCGCGCCGAGGAGTTCGGCGATGGGCGCGTACGCCTCGGGCGGCGTAGCCAGATAGAAGAGCCGGTTGCCGCCGATGCCCTTTTCGCGCTCGACGCGCTCCAGCAGGCTCGCCAGTTCGCGGAACGAACCCGGATCCGTATAATTGCTCTGGAAGTAGAAGACCTGATTCCGGAGCCGCTCCCAGCGCCAGTCCTGATCCGTGCCGGCGAACTGCCGCAGGCCCTCCTGGAGGCCACTGCGAAAGGCCTCGTCGCCTAGCGGTCGCCGGGCGACCCCCACCAGGGCAAACTTTTCGGGCAGGAGACCGCGCTTGTCGAGGCTGTACAGGGCTGGTACCAGCTTGCGCCGTGTCAGGTCGCCGCTGGCGCCGAACACGACGAACGTGAATGGAGCCGGCCTGCGGTCTCCGGTGCCGACGACTTCGGCCGCACCGACCTCAAGCGCATGTTCCATCGTCACTGCCAAGGATCGCACCACCATTCTCTGCGGGCCAGGAGACAAGAGGCCTCACGTCTCCGCACCCGGGATGCCTCCCTCCGCACGGGGAGAACCGACCGGCGCATCACCCGGGAGCGCCTCCGGCCCCGCGCCGCCGCGCGGCAGCTGCCGCGTCAGTCCGCCAGGCGCTGCGCCTTCTCCTCCAACTCACGCAACATCTTGGCGAAGTCCGCCGCGAAGCGGGACACGCCTTCAGTCTGCAACTGCAGGCCCACCTCTTCGATGTCGATCCCGACGGCCCGCAGATCGGCGATCGTCTGCCTGGCCTCGGGCAGACCCAGATCGACGGTCCGCAGCACTTCACCGTGCTCGCGAAAGGCGTCGATGGTCTGCGGAGGCATCGTATCCACGGTATCCGGTCCGATGAGCTGCTCAGCATAGAGCACATCGCGGTACGCCGGATTCTTGGTGCTCGTGCTGGCCCAGAGCGGCCGCTGCAGGTTCCCCCCCGCGTCCGCCAAAGGCTTCCAGCGCGGCCCGGCGAAGATCTCGCGGAAACGCGCGTAAGTGAGCCTGGCATTGGCGAGGGCGGAACGGCCGAGCAACGCCCGCAGACGGGCCCGCTCCGCCTCGGAGGCCGCGGACGCCAGCCTCTTTTCCAGGAGGCCGTCGACCAGCACGTCGAAACGGCTGACGAAGACGGAGGCCACCGAGCGGATGCCTCTGATATCTTGCCCCCGCGCGACTCGGCGCTCCAGACCCCGCATGTAGGCGTCGGCCACCCGGTCGTAATGGCTGAGCGCAAACAGCATCGTCACGTTGATGCACAGCCCCTCGGCTGTACACTCCTCGATCGCCGGCCAACCGGCCGGGGTCGCGGGGATCTTGATCATCACGTTGGGCCGCGCCAGAAGGGAGCGGAGGCGCAGGGCATCGCGGACCGTTCCCCGAGTGTCCCCCGCCAGAGCCGGCGCGACCTCCAGGCTGATGTACCCGTCCAGACCGCCCGTCCGGTCGAATACGGGCCGCAGCAGGTCCGCGCCCGCGAGGATGTCGCCGATGGCGAGGGATTCGTAGATGGCGTCCGCAGCCTTGCCCTCCGCCTTCAGACGGCGGATATCCGCATCGTAGTCGGACGTGCCGCCGATCGCCTTCTCGAAGATGGACGGATTGCTGGTCACCCCGTGAACTTCTCCGTCGGAGATCAGCCGGGCGAGCGATCCGTCCCGGAGCACCGCACGGCTGATGTTGTCGTACCAAACGCTCTGACCGTACTCGGCCAGCCGTTGCAGCGGATTCGCCACCAGAGTACCTCCCAACCTCGGGGGGCGCCGGCAGGGATTGCCGGCACCCGCCACACCGCCTGTCCGCTCGCGAACGGGCAGGGGCTCAGGCCAGCGCCCGCGCCCGCCGCACAACCTCGTCCGCAGTGAATCCGAATTCTACAAGCAGGCGCTCCGCCGGCGCCGAGGCGCCGAAACGGTCGAGCCCGATCACATCGCCGTCCAGACCGACCCACTGCCACCAGCACTGCGATGCTCCGGCCTCGACCGCCAGACGACGGCGGCAGGTCCGCGGCAGGATCATCTCACGATACTCCTTCGGCTGCGCCTTGAACAGTTCGAAGGAAGGAACGCTGACGACCCGGACACGCCGCCCTTCCGCGCACAGCCGCCGTCCCGCCTCCACCACCAACTGCAATTCCGAGCCGGTGCCCAGCAGGATCAACTCGGGATTTCCGCCCTCGGCGTCAGAAACGATGTACGCGCCCTTGCCCACGCGCTCCGTGGCGCCGTCGGCCGACGTCAGCACGGGCAGCTTCTGCCGGGAGAGGATGAGGGCCGTCGGACCGTGCCTGTGGCGCAACGCGGTGGCCCAGGCCCCGGACGTCTCGTTGGCGTCCGCCGGGCGGAGCACGACCAGTCCGGGGATGGCGCGCAGCGCGCTCAGATGCTCGACGGGCTGATGCGTCGGACCGTCCTCCCCGAGCCCGATGCTGTCATGCGTCCACACATAGATCGCCGGCAGTTCCTGCAGAGCCGCCAGCCGCACGCTGCCCCGCATGTAGTCGGAAAAGGTGAGGAACGTGCCGCCAAAGACACGCACCCCGCCGAAGAGGAGCATGCCGTTCATTGCGGCGCCCATGGCATGCTCGCGCACACCGTAGTACAGATTGCGCCCGCCCCGCGCGGTCTTGGAAAACGGCACACTGCCCTTGATGGTTGTGTCGTTACTGCCCGAAAGGTCTGCCGAGCCCCCGAGGATGGCCGGCACCGCGGCCGCGACGGCGTTCATCACCTTGCCGAATGCCGACCGCGTCGCCTGGGCGTCGCCGCTGCTGAATCGCGGCAGGGTCTGCTCCCAGCCCTCGGGGAGCGTGCCCGCCAACGCCTCTCGGTACTCGGCCGCCTCCCGCGGATACTCCTCGGCGTACCGCCGGAGCAGGTCCTCCCATTCCGCCTGCTGCCGTCTCCCGCGCACCAGCGCCTCGCGGAACGCCGCCCGGGCCTCGTCCGGCACGAGGAAGTCGGGCTCCTCCGGCCAGCCGTAGAATCTCTTGGTGAGGGCGACCTCCTCCCTGCCGATCGGGTTCCCCTGCGACAGGGGTTTGCCGTGGGCCTCACTGCTGTCATGGCGATTGGGGCTGCCGTAACCGATATGCGTACGCACCGCGATGAGCGAGGGGCGCGACCGTTCCGCCTTGGCCGCCCCGATGGCCGCGGATACCGCCTCCAGGTCGTTGCCGTCCTCCACGCGCTGCGTGTGCCATCCATACGCCTCAAAACGGGCGACGGACCTGTCGCTGAATGAAAGTTCCGTGGGCCCGTCCAGGGAAATCAGATTGTCATCATAAAGGTAGACCAACCGGCCGAGCCCGAGATGCCCGGCCAGCGAGGCCGCCTCCGCAGACACGCCCTCCATGAGATCGCCGTCGCTGACGAGAGCGTAAATGGTGGACGGGATGAGATCGAAGCCCGGCCGGTTGAAGCGGGCGGCCAGGTATTCGGCGGCGATGGCCATGCCGACCCCCATGGCGAAGCCCTGGCCGAGCGGGCCCGTGGTCGCCTCCACACCGGGGGTCAGGCCGTACTCCGGGTGCCCCGGCGTCCTGCTGCCCCACTGCCGAAAGTTTTGGAGTTCTTCGAGGGACAGGTCATACCCCGTGAGATGCAGCAGACTATACAGCAGCATGCTGCCGTGGCCCGCCGAAAGGATGAAGCGGTCCCGGCCGGGCCACCGCGGGTCCGCCGGATTGTGGCGCAGATAGCGGGTCCAGAGCACATACGCCATCGCCGCCGCGCCCATCGGCAATCCAGGGTGGCCGGAATTGGCCTTCTCCACCCCGTCGATCGACAGCGTCCGGATCGTGTTGATGCAGAGATCGTCCAGCGTCTGCTGCGCGGTCACCTCTGTCGCCGTCTCCCTCACTCCTCACAGGTACGCTTGCGCCGGCCCCGACAATCGCACACGGGATACCGCGGCGCGGATCATCGGGCTGATGCGGCCGGCCCGCCGCCGAAGCCGAGCGCCTCATCCGCGCGCAGGACCTCATAGAGCCTCTGCTGCAAGGCCCACAGGCGACGATACACGTCCCGGCGCTCCGGCTGCGCGGTGGTGACACCCGCCGTCGGCGGCGGCAGGTCGCCGGCATCCCGCAGGACGCCGAGCGCCTCCAGGCAGAGCAGGGCCGCGCCGCGGCTGCTCGCCTCCCGCTCCGACGAGCGGTGGATGTCCTGTCCCAGGGCGTCGGCCGCGATCTGGGTCCAGGCGGCTGAATGCCAGATGCCGCCGCCGCTGCCCACGACCAGCGACGCAGGGCCGAGGTCGGCCGCGATGGCGGCAAAGCGCATCGCCACCGCTTCCATGCCGGCCCGCAGCAGGTCGAGCGGCGTGGTCGCCTCCCGGAGGCCCAGGACCGCACCGAAGGCACTGCAGGACCAGCCCGGGCTGCGCTCCCCCGCCAGGAGGGGTAGGAACACCAGCCCGTGGCCGCCCGGCAGCATGGCCTGCACAGCGGAATCCACTTCGGCTTCCGGCAACCGCAGCGTGTCGTACAGCCACTGATGGAGATTGCCGCCGTTGCTCAGGGCTCCCCCCACCAGACCGCGGCGCCGATCGAGCCGATACTGCCACAGGGCCGGCGGAACGGTCCACGGCCCCCCGGACCGGCACACCCGCACCGCCCCGGAGGTGCCGATCATCAGCGCCATGCGGCCCTCGCCGATGCAGCCGCTGCCCACGTTGTTGCAGGCCCCGTCCCCGGCGGGAAGCAGCACCCGCGCGCCCGAGAGCGCCGGGACCGTCCAGGGGGTACCGGTCCTGGGACGCAGGGGACCGGCTTCGGCGAGATCCGCCACGGGGGGCAAGGCGGTCGCGGGCACCCCTACCGCCTCCAGCACCTCGGCGTCCCACGCCCCCGCGCCCTGGTCATAGAGACCCGACCCCGAGGCGAGAGAGACGCTGGAGACCAGTTCGCCCGTGAGATGCCAGGTGACATACTCACCGAACGACAGCCAATAGCGGACCGCCTGCCACCAATCCGGACGACCGCGGCGGATCCAGGCCAACTTGGCGGGAGGGTAGCTCGGATGGAGCCGACAACCGGTACGGCGCCGTAAGGCATCCGCATCCAGACGCGCAGCCAGTACCGGAACGTCGGCCGCACCGCGCGTGTCCGCCCAGATGAGCACCGGGGTGCGGGGACGCATCTGCCCGTCGACCCCCATCAGACTGTGCCAGAAACAGGAGGCTCCGACGGCGGCGACCGGACCGGGGGCGGCCCGCAGACACTCGGCCACGGCCTGATCGACGCGCGAAAGCAGGATATCCGGATCCGTCTCCACACCGCCGTCGTGCCGATAGTCCACCTGATGGGGAACGCGGGCCGCGGCGCCAGGAATGGGCGCACCATCGGCCCCATAGAGCGAAGCCCTCACCGACGAGGTCCCGATATCGAGGGCGAGCACGCAAATGGCCACCCAAAGAATGTGGCACAAGCCGCCTCGGGGCGCAACCCCACACGCGGCGCGCGATCGGGTGCGTACGGCCGCCCAATGGGCGCCGCAGCGGCCCGCCGAAAAACGGCCGCCACACCGTGGCGGCTGGGAACGCATGACCCTTGCCCGCTCGATTTGGCCTCAGGCCGCAAGCCGGGCGCGCATCGTCAGGCTCTCCTGCAGGGGCACGTGCCGACGCGCGAACCGGCCCCTGCGTCCCGGCCCAACCGCCGCGGACTACGGAAGCGGCGGCACTCTGCCCGCCGCCGGGAAGGCCTGCTCCCGGGGCCCCGGTCCGTAGATCGCCTTGCGCGTCATGCATCCGTTCAGCACGATGTACTTGCCGTGCAGCAACCCGGCAGCCGCGGAGCAGCGGCGGAGACAGGCGGCAGCCACGTCCTCAGGCCGCCCCACGCGCCACGGTGCGGCCTGAGCCTGTCCGACATCAGCCCTCACCCCGGCGGGGCTTGCGTGCGTCCACCCCGGCTGACCACCCCGCCGGTCAGTGCTGCCACCCCGAGGCCTCCTTGGGGGCTCCCTCGGCCCGCACGTAATCCCGAAACACGAAACCCCGCCGACCTCCGGGGATCTGGACCTGGGCCCAATAACCGCTCCACTCCATGACAATCACGGGCGTTCCGGCCCGCAGTTCACCGACCTGCGGGTGGCTGCCCCCCGGTCCCTGCCGCAGTTTGACCGCGTCCGAATGAATGCTGCCCACACTGATGAATTGTGGCGGCAGGTCCTCGCAGAGGAGTTGCAGGTAGCTGATCTGTGCCTTCTGCGCCTCGTGCACCGCCCCGGTCAGGGCCTGCTCCGCACGCGTGACCGCACAGCCGCGGAGCTCCTTGTATCCCTGTACCAGCGGTGCCTCCATGTCGAGCAGGGACTTGGCGTGATCCTTGACCGAAGCCATCGCGGAGCCTCCTTTGCTTGGACCGAATGCTGAGCGCAGCCGCGGGGACCGGCCGGGGCGGCGGCAAACCGACCGCCTCCCTGCCCTTGTATGACGGAGAGCCCGCTCCGATGCCCGGTGCAGGAGGAGGGGCCGCCGCGGCGGAAGCTCACCGCGACGCTCAGGGGGGAATGGCCATTGGCGGAAACGCTGCGCCCGGGCGGACGAGGCCCCACGCAACCGGCGTGCCTCATACTCTTCGGAGCGACGGGCGACCTCGCCAGACGCAAGTTGCTTCCGGCCCTGTTTGCCTTGCGCAGGCACGGCTTGGCAGCAGCGGTGCACATTCTCGGGTTCGCGCGCGAGGATCATCCGGTAGCGGAGTTCCGTGGGATTGTGGACCGGGCGATCGCCGACTCCGGCGTCTCCGGCGCCCAGGATCAGGACGCGCGCGCGACCTTCACCGCTGAGGTCGACTATCTCGCCGGGGACTTCGGCGCCCCGGAGGCGTACACAGAGATCGCGCGCCGCCTCGGCGGGGAGGGGAGTCCGCCCCGGCGCCTCCTATACCTGGCCACCCCCCCGCCGCTCTATCCCGAGATCGTGGAGCGCCTGGGCCGGGCGGGCCTATCGCGCCCCCCGGCCACCGGCGGCTGGACGCGGATCGTTATCGAAAAGCCGTTCGGGACGGACCTGGCCTCGGCGCAAGCACTCAACCGCCGTCTGCACCGGTACTTCCGGGAGGGACAGGTCCACCGGATCGACCACTACATGGGCAAGGAGACCGTCCAGAACGTATTGGTGTTCCGCTTTGCCAACGGGCTGTTCGAACCCGTATGGAACCGCAACTATGTCGACCACGTCCAGATCACCGCCGCCGAAACCCTCGGCGTTGAGGGCCGGGGCGCCTACTACGAGGGCGCCGGTGCCCTGAGGGACATGGTGCAGAACCATCTGTTGCAGTTGCTGTCGCTGGTGGCGATGGAGCCGCCGATCGCCTTTTCCGCCGACGACGTCCGGGACCGCAAGGTCGAGATTCTGCGCTCGATCCACCCCCTCTCCCCGGAAGAGGTCGCCAGATACGTGGTCCGGGGGCAATACATCGGCGGCCGGGACGGCGGCGGGGGCAGCGCCTGCGGGTACCGCGAGGAACCCGGGGTCCGAACGGACTCCGGTACGGAGACGTTTGTGGCCGCACGCCTGCAGATTGACAACTGGCGCTGGGCCGGCGTGCCATTCTTCCTGCGCACCGGCAAGCGCCTGCCGTGCCGGGTGGCGGAGATCGCCATCGAGTTCAAGCGCCCGCCTCAGCTACTGTTTTCCGGCACCGGCGCCGGGCGGCTCCGTCCCAACGTGCTGGTGCTGCGCATCCAGCCGGAGGAAGGCATCTTCCTGCGCTTCGGGGCAAAGGCACCGGGACAGGACATCGAAATCGTGCCGGTGGAGATGGACTTCGCGTACGGCGCCAGATTCGGCGAGCCGGTCCTCGACGCGTATGCCCGGCTCCTGCTCGACGCCCTTTACGGCGACGCCACGCTCTTCACACGAGCCGACGAGGCAGAGGCGGCGTGGCGCATCGTGGATTCCATCCACGCGGGCTGGGCGGCCGGCTCAGCCGCGAGCGGCCCCCAGCCCTATCCCGCCGGATCGTGGGGGCCGCCGGCGGCCGCCCGGCTCTTGTCCCGCGCCGGACGGCGCTGGCGCCGTCCGGAGACCGCCCGCGCGGATCCGTCCCGGTGAGGACGGCGCGGCACGGCGGTGACGCGTCACGCCGTCCGGCGCCGCGCCGCTCGAACTCTAGATCCCCAGCCCGCAGCTGCGGCCGGCAGCGCGCGCAGCGCCTTTACCGCGCCGCCGCCCGGTGCAGCCACGGAAGAATATCCACCGGACTGCAAGGCCGCTGCTCTAAAGAGATGGAAAGCGACGCGCGCATGTTCGGCAGCACCGTCCGCAGGGCCGGCACGCCATGGCCTGCCGGCGTACCCGTGGTGATGCACCGTCCCGGCAACCGGGTGCGTCCAAACCCGGGATGCTTCAGCGTGCGCCTGAGCCCCGGCGGAGCAAGGCCCGCACCCGCCCCAGCGCGCCCCGAGGCGGCGGCGGAGCGGAGGCAGCCTCCTCCGCACGGGCGGCCGCCTCCGCACGGGCGCGGAGCGCGGCCTGCCCCCGCTCGATCCGCTCCTGCCGCCGCGCCTCCCGCTGCCGTGTCCGACGGATGCGGCGCGGCACCGCATGCCGGCCTCGCGTGGCTGGTGCCGCTCTCTGGCCGGCGCCCGGTACGTCCTTGCCGCCGGGCCCCCCGGACCGGTTACGGTTGATGAAACCCCCGAGGACCACCCCGGTCACCACGGCCAAGACGAGCGGCCACCAGCCGGGCACATGCGCAATATGCAACAGCCGGGGCAACGGGCTGCTGCTGGTACCGGTCAGAGCGTTGAGCAGCAGCACGGCGGCCGCCGCAAGAATCACGAAGGACCAGAAGGGACGCTTTGGAGACACCAGTCAACACGCTCCCCGTTGGGGCAGCGCCGCCCCGAGTTGGTCCACCGGACGGAAACCGTCCCTCTGCGTCCAGGCTCAGCCGGGAACTCGGCACAGTCGCTCCCGTCACCGACTGAGTTCCGCCGACAATGGAAATTCATGGTTTCCGGGCGCCGCCGGAGCCAACGGGCAGCCGGACTTTGCCGGGATCCAGTGGCCCGTGCCTCAAGTTCTGACCGTCGTCAAGGGACAGGGGCACCGTCTCCAGGTAGCGGTCATCGGGCGCGGCCGGTACGGCCCAGGTGGAGGGCGTCGCAGCAGACATTGGCGCCCGGACTTGAGCTGCATGCTGTTGCCGGCGCTCGACGCAGCGAGACAAAAATTGATGGACGCGCCACTAGGCCCCCCCGTCCTCCCCGTCGCGCCGCGCCCGCTCCATGTCCCGCTGAAAAGCCGGCAGCATCAGGCCGCCCACAATCAGGACCGCCACCAGCGCCACCGGTCCCCCGAGCCACGCCGGCAGATGAGACAAAAGGTGCCGCAGGACGACACCTGCCACCAGCGCAAACAGCACGGTCAGGGCGACCGCCGCACCGCAGAATCTCCAGAGCCACTTCCAGATGATCGCCTGCACACCCAGCACCGCCTCTACCCGCCCGTATGCGGCACGAGCCAGACCCGGTCGAGCTGTGGCATCAAAGGCGGAGACAAGAAGATGGCAAAGCTCTGCGGTACCACCCACGGCTGCACCAGGACCGCCGACTCGGTGTAGAACTCCGGCAGGATGGGCAATGCTCGCGCGACACTGTCGTCGAGGTTCCTGTACGCCGCCGCCCGCGCAGTGGGATCGAGCATCGCCGCGGCGGCAGCCTCTGCCCTGTCGAAGGCCGGATTATGATAAAAGCTGGCGTTTCCTGCTCCGATCGCGGCAGAATCCAGAAGGTTGAACATGAAGTCCTGCGGATCCGGGTAGTCCGCCAACCACTGAGCCTGGAACAGGTTTGCCCGACCGGAGGCCAGGTCACGGTAGTATTCCTGCCAGGTGTCCCTGAGCACCGTGACCTGGAAGCCGACTGCGTCCAGGTCGCGGGCAACCGATTCGGCAACCGCGTCCGTCGTCGCCTGCTGCACCGTCCCCCCCGCCGCGATCGTCAGGATCTGCACCGGGAGCCCCGGTTTGCCCCCGGCCTCGCGGAAGAGCGCCCGCGCCTCGCTCGGGTTGTATGGATACGGCGCCAGCGCCGGGTCGTAGCCGGGGATGCCAGGAGGCAGCATACCCCCCGCCACCTCGCCCTGTCCGCCGGCCGCCGCCAGCAGTTTGCGCTTGTTCAAGGCATAGGCCACCGCCCGCCGCATCAGCACGTGGTCGAAGGGGGGCTTGGCCACGTTGAAACCGAGGTAGGCCAAGCCCAAGTCGCTGGCCTCCCAGAGCCGGCTGCCGGCGGGAGGAGGCGCCAGGTCCGCCAGTTGCGCCGGCGACACGTTGCTCAGCATGTCCAGTTGCCCCGCGGCGAACATCCGCGCCTGTTGAGCCGGGGAGGGCACGATGCGGAAGTCCACAGCCGCGAACGGACCCTCAAGATAGCCCCCCGTCCGGATTCCCTTCCGCCAGTATTTTGGCGACGGCCGCAACTCCAAGGACTGGCCCGGCGTGGAGGACGCCAGCACATACGGACCGCTGCCGGCAGAGTGCTCAAACCACCAGGCGGAACCGGCCGCCACCCCCTGCACCAGCCGCTCCTCCACCACCGAGGTACTGGGCATCGCCAGGAGTTCGGGGAGATAGGGCACCGGGTGCTTGAGGTGGAAGATTATGGTGTCATTACTTACTGGCTGGACACCTGTGGCCAGCCAGGGTTTGCCCGCGCGGATCTCGGAAAACCCCACCAGCGCCGAGAATGAAAGGGCGTGCGGTGAATCCGTGGTCATGGCCAGCATGCGGTCAAGGGAAAAAGCGACATCGGCCGAGGTCACCGGCGTACCGTCCGCGAAGCGGGCCGAGGCGTGGAGGTCGACCGTGAGTGCCGTACCGGCGGCATTCCAATGCCAGGCCCGGGCCAGTCGCCCAACCAACAGACCACCCGGGGCGTATGAGAAAAGCGGTTCATACATGAGCTGAATGGCGGAGATCGACTCCGTGTCCTGGGCGAGTGCCGGATCCAACGTCGGAAAGTCACTGCTCACCGCCACGGTCAGCGTACCCCCAGCCCGGGGGCCGGCAGAGCCGGTCCCCGGGGCCGGGGTCGACGCCTGGGCGGCGGGGAGCGCTCCACGCACCGGGCCGCAAGCGACGCAGCCCGCAGCCACACACAGCAGCATGCCGGATAACCAGACCCGGTTCCGCAACCGCCCATCCCCGCCAGGCACTCTGTGCACGCCTCCCGCCGCGACAGGGCCGCGGTCCGCGCAATGCGGCCACGGCTGCATGGGGCAGACGGATGCGCGCGCCCGGCGCGGCGTGTGTTGACCCCCCTCGGCCCCGGGGTACAATGATGCCACACCGGGCCGCTTCTGTGGCGGCCGCGCGGGAAGGGGGATGTCAGGTCGATGCAACGGCGCCTCCCCTCAGATTGGCAACTGCAGGCGCGGATGGTCTTCACCATGCTCCTGCTGGGCGCGGTTTACGTCGTCTTCGCCGCCGTACTCTACAGGGCCGGCGCGGCCGTACCGCTGATCGCGGCGCTTGTGGGCGGCATGGCCCTCCTCCAGTTCTACTTCTCCGACCGCCTGATCCTGCTCTCGACGGGCGCGCGCCTGGTCGGCGCCGGTGAACTGCCCGAGGTCCAGGATATGCTGGGCCGCCTGGCGGCCATGGCCGACCTGCCCAAACCCCGGCTGGCCCTGGTGGATACCCCGATGCCCAACGCCTTCGCCACCGGCCGGGATCCGCAGCATGCGGTGGTCGCCGTCACGCGCGGCCTGCTTTCCCGCCTGAACCCGGCCGAGGTGGAGGCGGTCCTGGGCCATGAGCTGACCCACGTGCGCAATCGCGACATGGCAGTGATGGCCATGGCCACCTTTTTTTCTACCATCGCGGCCTGGCTCGCTCAGAACCTCCTGTGGTTCGGTCTTTGGGGCGGGGGCGGGTACGGCGGCGGAGGCCGGCGGAACCGCAGCGGCGAGTCCCTCGGCATGGTGATGCTGGTCTCCTGGCTCGTGTATGCGATCAGCTTCCTGCTCATCGCGGCGCTGTCCCGGTATCGGGAATACGCCGCAGATCGGGGCTCCGCGGTGCTCACGGGCCGGCCCGCCAATCTCGCCTCGGCGCTCTTGCACATCAGTGGGGCGATGGACCGCATCCCGACGCAGGACCTGCGTCAGGCGCAACGCTTCAACGCATTGTTCATCCACCCGGCCGTGTCGACCCGGAGGGGCTTCTCCGAACTGCTGATGACCCATCCCTCACTCGAGCACCGATTGGGGCGCCTGCGCCGGATCGAACTCGAACTGTCCGGTCCCGCAGGGCGGGGACGATGACGTCTCGATCCGAACCCGCGGGGCAGAAGAGACCGAGCCCGTCCATGGCTGGCGGCGGCCCGGTTTGTGGCGTGCCGCAGCAACCCTCCGCGCCAGAAGGAGGCACCGGACCATGGGCTTTTTCGATTCGGTCCTGGGCCCGCTGTTTGGCAGCACCCGCCTGAGGCGGCCGGACATCGACCACCTCTTCACCCTGACCACTGCGGAGCCGTCCCTGGATGCGGCGGAACTGGCGCCCGGCGGGCGAGCGGCGGTGTGCCTGCAGCCGGTCGAGGGCGCCGCGTTTGCCGCGGTCGATCATGAATTGCGCGAACTGGTCGCGCTGGCCTGTAGAGGCAATGATTTTCATGGACAGGTGGCGGTGAGCCGCGACGACCTCGGCTACGTATGGGTCGTTTTCACCGACCCTGATCTCGGTGAATCCGTCAACCTGGTGCATCTGGCCGGCAGCACCCTGCAGGAACACGGCTACGGCGAGCAGCTCCTGGCGGCTGTGTTCCGTTTCCGGCAGACGGGCGACGACGCCCCCTGCCTGCTGATATACAACTACAAACGCGGGAGCTTTTACCCGTTCGTACCTACGGGTGGCCGTGCTCGGGACAACGCCGCCGAGTTCCGTATCGGCTCGGCTCTGGGACGGATCCTGCCCGTGGAGAAGGACGTGACCCGGTGGTTTCCGCTGTGGGGGGCGCCAGTGTGAAGACGGCGCCCGATCGGGAAGCCGCCCCCACACCGGCCGCCATTCAGGCGGGGTGCTCCGTAAACATGCTGCGGGCCTCGTCCAAAGAGGTATCGGAGGACGGCAGAACAAGGTCGGATTCCACCAGACGCTGGGTCGGCACCGGCTTTCCTCTCCCGCGCACCAAGTCCAGAACGTCGCGGAAACTCCGGCGGAACGCCTCCTCATCGGCTTGAGCCACAACCTCCAGAAGATGCGCGTCAGCCACCTTCAGCGCGGCGAGGGCCTCCCCCTCCAGATCAAACTGACCCTCTCCCAGAATACGCACAATCATCGGACCACCTCCTCTTGGACAGGTCGGCCGGTTCCGCTCGGGTCCGGCGCCCTACTTGCCTCCGGCGATGTCCGCCTTCAGCCGTGCCAGGTCCGATTCCACATTGGCCGTGGCCGAAATCTTGCCGAGTTCCGCGGCGACTGGATCACCGTTGGATTGCAATGTATCCTGCAGCGTCCCCTGGTCCACCAGTTCGTCGATGGCCGAGGCGCGCGCCCGCATCGACTCTGTCTTGTCCTGCGCCCGCTGAACGGCCATACCCACATCGGCCATTTCCTCGGAAAGGCCCGTGGCGGCCTCCCCGATCCGCACCGAGGCCTGGGCGGCGGTGTATTGCGCCTTGATGACCTCCTTCTGGGTGCGGAAGGACTCAACCTTGGTCGTGAGCCTCTGCTCAGCAGCGGTCAGCTTATCCTGCTCCTTCTGGAGGTCGTCGATCTGGTGCTGCAGGCCATCCAACTGACCGGTCGCTGCCTGCTTCCGTTCGAGGGCCACACGCGCCAGGTCCTCGCGGCTGACCGCCAGGGCCTGCTTGGCCTCCTGCTCCAGCGTATCGGCCTGCTGCTTCAGTTTGTCGGCCTGCAGCTCCAGGCGCTTCTTGCTGGCAACGACATCGGCCAGACCGCGTTTGACGTTTTGCAGGAGCTCAAGCTGCTTCTGGTAGGAGAACTCAAGCGTCTGCCGCGGGTCCTCAATGGAGTCAAGCGCCTGGTTCATCTTCGACTTGAAAATCGTGGATACGCGCGACAGGATACCCACCGGTCATCCCTCCGCTTCGTTCCGCCGCGGCCGCGCCGTCCGCACTGGCGGAGGACCGCACAGGCGGATTATAGCATCGGGGTCGGCGACCCCACGAGGGCGGCGGCGTCCGTTTCGCTTTCGTACGGTGTCGGCCTGGCCGCGGGCACACCCTGCACCGGGCACCGCCCTGCGTGGCCGCGGCAAAAGTCCGCCTTTGCGCGGCCACCGCTCCAATGTCCCCTGTCGCCCAACGAGCCAAGTTTCGCGGCGGGGATAGAAACCGACTTTTGCAGCGCCCTCCCAGCGGCGGGGTATTCTTGAGGATGAGCGTACGCCGTGCCCACCGGAGGGCAGCACGCGCCGCGCACGCGGCTCCACCGGGAAGCGGCCGCCACTGCGCAGCGCAGTAGCCCCGCCGCGGCGGGCACCAGGCATCTCCAGGCCGACATGCCCCGCCGGCAGTCGGACGCGCGCCCAAAGCCCCGGGGCATGCGCGAGGGTGCGCACAGAGCGCCCGCCTCGCCAAGCCGAAAACCCCGACTCTCCGCGCACCCGCGGCCGCGCGTCCCGCTTGCCTGTTCGGCCGGCCGCCGGCCACCCGCATCCGTCCGGATGCGAGGTCTCAGCCAGCGGCGCTGTGGATCTCCGCCGGCTTCCGCCGCGGCGAGCCGGCCTCGGGCAGCACCCCCAGCGTCATGGCCGCCACCACCGTGAACAGCACCGTCGCCAGGGCCACGTGCAGAACGTCGGCCTCCAGCGCAAGGTGGGTCAGCACCAGGACGAGGCCGCTGAGTATCTGCAGCACGACCAGGGCCAACACCGCATGGCCGAGCCTGGCGAGGTCGGGGCGGACCGCGCGGGCGCGCCGCGCCTGAACAAACAGACACGTGGCGATGACGCCAGCCACCAGGGCGATGAAGCGGTGCAGGAGATCGACGGTCACCGGATTCGCCAGCGAAAGGGTTGCCCTGCCGGTGCTGCACAGCGGCCACGTCAGGCAGGCCACCCCACTGTCGGTGCCCGCGACGTACGCCCCCACGTAAACAGCCACATACATGAAGATCATCATGGTCCACGTCCAGAGCACAAGGGCCCGCGGCGCCCGATGCCGCCGCAGTGCGCCGTCCCCGGCGCGCAGTCCCCAGAGCGCCCAGGCCAGGAGCGCGGTGGCGGCGAAGGCCGTGAGGGCGATGCCCAGGTGGACGGCGATGAGCGCCTCCGACTCAGGGGAAAGCACGGCGAGGGCACCCACGACCGATTCGATCACGACGAACCCGAGCCCGATCGCCGCAAGTACACGGACCTCGATCACGTGCCAGTCTCGGATCCAGGCCCAGACGGCGGCGGCGCCTTCCATCAGGCCCACCGCACCGGCCAGGGCGCGGTGCGACCACTCGATGATCGTCTTCAGGTTGTCGGTTGGGAACAGGCTCCCGTGGCAGAGCGGGAATGAGCGGCCGCAGCCCAGCGCAGAGTTTGTCGCCGTGTCCACGAATCCGAGCACGACGACCAGGAACAGGCCCAGGGTGGTCAGGGCGGCAAAAGCGGCTAGAGGAAGGCCGGGTGTCCTCTGCCGCGGAGCGCGGGAGCGGGTACGCGCCGACTGCAACGCACAGGTCGCCACCTTACATCCGGGGGATCGGAACGCACCGAATTATACCCGCGCGCGTCTGTCTCCGGCGGCCGGCGCCGAACCGGGAGACCCTGGCCGGCACCGCCGGGCGACGTGCGGCCCGCCGCCGTGGTGTTCCCCGCCGGTGCTCAGCCCGCAGGGCGGATCAGACGGCTGTGCTGCGTCTGCAGCCCGGCGCATCACCACTCCCGCGGCTGCTGGCGCTGGGCCGAAGACGCCGGCCCTCAACCCAGCGCCAAACCGAACAACGCGAGTGCCACCAGGGTGCAGGCCCCCCCGATCCAGACCGAGCGGCGCGAGCGGGTCAGGTCGATCTCGTGGAACACCGCCACACCGAAACCCAGCGTCAAATAGAAGCTGAGTTGGGAGAGCGGCCAGGCGATGGCCAGTCCGAGGAGCGTTGTCCCCGGGGTGACCAGCAACGAGCCGAGAAACCACAGGCCGCCGGCAGCACCAGGAAGGCGTTCGTCCTGCAGGCGCAGGGGCGCGGCACGGCCCCGCAGGCGCCGGAGGCAGTGCGGCACAAGGCTGAGCAAACCGCCGCTGATCCCAAGGGCAGCCTGGTACTGCAGCCAGCCCCACCGCGATGCATCCAGGACGGGGATGGCGGGCACAAGGTAATAACCGATGCCGGCGGCAGCGACCAGACCGAGCAGGACGCCGAGCGGGTCAAGGCGACGCGCGTCGCTTTGACTCCTGGGCATCCCCGCGCCGCGCCTGGCCCTTCCGATCAGCAGCGCCGCCGCGACGATCAGGGCGCTGCCGGCCAGCGCCTCCAGCGCTTGTGCCGGCCCGAGGCGCTCCCCCGTCAGCAAGAGGCCGAAGGCCGTACCAAAGAGTGCCGTCAGGTTCTTGGCGGCGCTCGCCCGCGCGACACCGATCCGGTCGATCGCGCCGGTGTAGGCGGTGTTGGCGAGAAACCACACCGCGCCGGAGAGGGTGCAGCGGAAAAGGGCCCCCTGGCCCATCCGGCCGTGGCCGGCCAACGCCAAGCCGCACCAGCAGAGAGCGCCGAGGATGGCCACCGCAAGGCCCATCGCCGCGGTGTAGGCCCAGGCGTCCAGCGGACTGCGCCGCCGAGGCAGGACATAGAGCCCGAAGCAACCGGCGGAACCGATGCTGAGGAGCAAGCCCAACGCGACAGCGATGGCCGGCGGCCCCCCTGTGGTGATCCGCCGCGCCGATTCCCCGCGGACGGCGGGGGTCCCTGCAATTGGCCCGCACGGGCGCCAACCCGGCTGCGACGGCTACCGGGCCGGGCACGCCCCCCCGGACCGGAGTGCGATGCGCCGCCGGCCTGATCTCGGGATGCGCCGGTCTGTCTTACTGCATACGCTGGCGTTTTGCTCCGGCGGGCTCTGGGTCCGGATGCGTACCCACGGGGTACGCGGGAGCGTTCTTCATCCAGTGTGAGACATACCTGACCCCGTGGCTGGCGTCCGAGCATCGCCACACCCTCCGCTCCCCTCCCCCACGGCTCAGCCCGGTTCAGACCGCCGTCCACGCGCCGGCCCGCGCGCGCCCCGCCCTCCACCAATCCCGGCGCTGCCACAGCCGCTCCGTCGGCACCTCCCGCCGCCCGTTTCGGCACCCTCACGCTTCAGCGCTGCGATTTCCCGCCCCACCTTGACCGACAGAGCCGGGAGCGGGAGGATGGCAGGTGGCCGGGCAGGTCCCCGCGGGCGGTCCCCGGCAATCTACCGCACAAAGGGGATGCAGGCTATTGCGGCTCCGCCAGCTCCTGGCCCAGGAGCTTGCCGCCGGCTTCGGTACGCACCATGAGGACCCGGTCGTCCAGCAACTGGCGGGTCTGCGGCGGATCGGCGCCGCAGTGTACGATCTGGAGCAGGAATTGCAGGCTGCCGAAGCGGCCGGAGGCAAGGACCTGCGGCGTGCCCGCTGCTACTTCGCCGCGGGCGAAACGCTCGTCACGTTCGCGGACGCCTTCGTCCTGGATGCGTTCACCGACCCGAAGCACCCCCGCCACATTGCGCACGTGACCTTCCTGCAGGCTCAAGCCTTCTACCTGAAGATTCCCGACCTTGTGACCGCCGTGCGCCAAGAAATCGCCTACCCCGGTGCCGCCCGGGTCAAGCTCCCCGTGTTGCCCGGACCGCGGTTCGAGACCGAGCGCTGTCCGCTGGAACACATGCTGGCGATGCAGCGCGCCGCGACCAAGGTGGAGGAACTGATCGGCACCCGGATCGAATCCGTGCGCATACACAGCGCCGGAGCCGAGCCCCACGGGTTGCGCTCGGCCGTGCTGGCCATGGCGGCCGCCAAAACCAAGTGCGCCGCAGCAGACCAGGTCATCGGCGCCCTGCGCCGGGGAGAGCGGGTACCCGCCGAGACCCACGAGGAAGCGGAGGCCTTCTACTACGACGGCGTGCTGCGCCAGTACCTGTACGCGGCTCAGGAACTGGAACTGGCCGGCGTGACGGCCGCAGCGCCGCTGACGGAAGAGGCTCCGGAGGAATCGCCGCCGCCGATCCCGCTGCGCCCGCAACAGCCGCCACCGGAACGATGGCCGCAGCAGGGCGGCTGGTCCGGCGGCGGCATCGGTCTCGGGCAACTCATCACAGCCGACATCGTCGGCAACCTCGTCGGCGACCTGCTGGGCGGCCTCTTCGGGGGCGGCGGGAACTGGAGTGGTCGCAACTGGTGGTAGCGGCGGCCGGTACCGGGACCACGCGCCCCCTGCCCGGACGGACCGGGCCGCGGCCGGGCAGGGGGCGGCAGCCGGACCTGTCCGGGCCCCAGACCCGGCCGCGGCCCGCGGCGGGGAGAGACCCGCGGTGGAAGGGCGAGGTGCCGCGGACCGGCGCGCTGTGGTCTTCGGCGACGGTGCCTGGTAGGGATGGGGGATTTCCGTGGAGCACACCGCGGAGCACGACGCCTCCCGCATGACGCGCCGCGCCCAGCTCCGCCGGGGAGCGGCCGTGGCGGGCGCGCTGGCGTTCGGGTCCGCCCTGGCCGCCTGCGCCGGTCCCAGAGGACCCCGGGTCCGGCCGACCCCGACGGTGCCCCCCACGCGCCTGGTGGTCGACCTGAGCTATCAGGGGGCAGGGTCTTACGGCGGCGTGATCCAGGACCTGGTGGATAGTTACATCGCGCAAAACTTCTCCGCACGCCACCGGGGGGTCGAGGTGCGGACCGTACCGGCGCCGCGACCATCTGTGGCCGGGACCCAGGGCGCCCCGGCCGTATCGACCCTCGACGCCTCAGGGGTGCCCACCGACATCGGCGCGCAATTGGCGGCGATCATCGCCGGTAACGGGGCCGATGTGCTCACCGGTACCGGCTATGCCTTTGCCGCCTTCGTGGACAACGCCATGCTTGCCCCCCTGGATCCGGTGGTCAGGGCGGCGGGCCTTGACCTGTCGGTCTTCGACCCCGGACACATCGCGATCCTGCGGCAACCCTCGGGCGGCCTCTACGGGCTGCCGGCGTTCGACGGTCCGGCCGTGGTCCTCTGCAACCTCACCCGCGTCTTGGCGCGTGGTCTGGCCCTACCGGGTCCCGACTGGACATCGGTCGAGGCGGCAGCGCTCTGGAGGGAGCTATCCGGTCAAAGCGGCGGCCGTCATCTCTGGGGCATGGCGCTCGACCTGCAGGACTACTTCCTCCACCTGTTCGGCGGCGAACTGATGAGCGCCGACGGCACGCGGTGCCTGCTCGACCAACCCCTGGTGGTGGAAGCGGCAAACTGGGTGGTGCCCCTCTACCAGCAGGGGGTCTGCGACGTGACAGCCACCGGTGCCGGCGCGGATGTGCGCGGCGGGTCGGCTGCATTCGGGATGACCGCCGGGCACAGCCTGCAGGCGGACCTGCTCGCGCTGGAAGGCCAGGGGATTGCCTGGGACTTTCTGCCGATGCCGTTGTTTCCAGGGGGTCGCAGGTCGACCTACAACAACGGAGACTGGTACGGGATCAACGCTCGGAGCAAGCAGCCCGCGGACCTGCTCGGGGAACTCCTCAGCTTCATCGCGACGGATGCCGGACTCGCCCGCCTCCTGTTCCGCACGACGTTCGTCCCGCCCAACCAGCGCACCCTCTGGGCGGACTGGCTGGCGTCCGTGCGCGCCGCGGCACCCGTTCTGCAAAGCAAGCACATCGAGTACTTCGTGGAGGCGATGGAGTACGGCTACTGCAACCATCGCTTCCGCTACCAACCATACGTCTGCGACCAGATTCTGGAGCGATGGATTATACGCATCTTTCTCGGCACCGTCAGCCCGGCGCTGGGCCTGGAACGCGCCACACAAGAGATCAACGCGCTACAGGCCCCGGCCTGAGGGGAAAACACGTGGGGCGGACCCGGCCAAGAGACCGACCGCTCCCCCCTGTGACGAGCAGGCAGGCCACATTGACGCAGCTTGATCATAGGGATATGCTGATATTCATATTATGCCGAGGAGGGACTCCAATGGACGACAGGACCCGGGAGCTTGTCTCGGTGGCGGCTTCCGTTGCGGCTGGCTGCCAGGACTGCCTGCGGCAGCACGTGGCCGCGGCGCGCCGCCTCGGCGTGACGACGGACCAGTTGCACGCGACCATCGATATCGCCCGCGCGGTTCGCCTCACTGTGAGCCTCGGCATGGATGCGTTCAGCGATGCCGCTCTGCAGGACGGCGAACTCGCGGTGGTCTCGGCGGGGTGCGGCTGCGGTCCCGATTGCGGCTGCCGGAAGGAAGCCTGAGCTCAATGGGGATTCGCGTCTTCGACCCGGAGCTGTGCTGCGTCAGCGGGGGATGCGAACCGGCGCCGGATCCCGCGCTGATCGGCTTCCAGCAGGTTGTGGAGCGCCTCAAGGCCGACGGAGCGGACGTGCAGCGCTACCAGCTCTCAGTTGGCAGCCCCAGGTATTCGTCGGTGCGCCGGCCGTAGACCGGCTCCTTTTGCAACGTCGGCCAGCAGCACTGCCGGTGGTGACCGTCGACGGCCGGATCGCCAGTGCCGGGGCCTACCCGACCTATGAGCAGCTGCCGGGGCAGCGCTGCACGGCAACCGTCGGCGCTGCCAGTTGAGCAGCATCGTCGTGTCCGGCACCGATTCCCAACTGGCCCGCAGCCGTCCGCACGGTCGGCTGCGCCGAGGAGGTGTTCCTGTGGCGCGCCACCTGTTCTTTTCCGGCAAGGGAGGCGTCGGCAAGACGTCCCTTGCCTCGGCGACGGCGGTCCGGCTGGCCGACGCGGGATTGCGGACCCTGCTGGTGACGACGGATCCGGCCTCGAACCTGGCCGACGTGTTCGAACAGGAGATCGGCCCGAAGCCGCGGCCGATCTCCGCCGTACCCGGACTGGAGGCACAGGAGATCGACGCGGCGGCAGCGGCGCGCATCTATCGAGACAAGGCCCTGGCGCCCCTGCGCGGCCTGCTGCCCGAGGAGATGCTCCGCACAGTGGAGGAGCAGATGGGCGGCCCTTGCACAGTCGAGATCGCGGGGTTTGACGAGTTCATCACCTGCCTGCTGGACGGAGATTACAACCGCGTCGTCTTCGATACGGCGCCCACTGGGCACACGCTGCGGCTGCTCGGGTTGCCGGCCGCGTGGTCGCTGCACATCGAAGACAGCGCGCAGGGCACTGGACAGACCTGCATCGGCCCCGTTGACCAGTTGCAGACATCCAAGGAGCAATATGCCGAGGCCATGCGTCGCCTGCGCGACGCGGAAGACACCCTGTTCGTCTTCGTCTCCCAGCCGGAGCGCACCGCGGTGCAGGAGACGCTGCGTGCCTCTCAGGAACTGGCGGCGCTCGGGATGTCCAACCAGCGCCTCTACATCAACGCCGTGATTCCGGAGGAGGCGGCCGAGCACCCCTTCTTCCGTTCGAGACGGGAGATGCAGCGCGCAGCGGTCGGAGATCTCCTGGCCGGCTTCCCCGGCCCGGCGGACGAGGTCCCGCTTCTGCAGGAGGAGATCAAAGGAGTTCGGCTGCTGCGCGAGCTCGGGAAGTGGGTGACCGCCGATGTCTGCGCCGTCCGTTGAGCGGTCGCTTCTGCTGGGAGAAAACGGACGCCGCCTGTTCTTCGCGGGCAAGGGCGGCGTCGGCAAGACCACGCTGGCTGTCGCCACAGCCGTCGAGTCTGCCACGGGCGGCCGGCGGACGCTGCTTTTGACGACCGATCCGGCCGCGCACATCGGAGCCGTCCTGGAATGCCCGGTAGCTGACGAGCCCGGACCGGTGCCCGGCGTCTGCGGTCTTTGGGCCGCCCGCATCGACCCGCGGCATGAGGCCGAGCGCTACAAGGAGCAGGTGCTGACCGAGGCGCGGCAGCGCTACGCCCCGGATACGGTACAGCGCATGGCCGAGGAACTGAACTCCCCCTGCACCGAGGAGATTGCTGTCTTCCGCCGGTTCCTGGCGTACCTGCTCTCCGATACCTATCCGGTCGTGGTCTTCGACACGGCGCCCACTGGGCACACCCTGCGGCTGCTGGAGCTTCCCCTCAGCTACAGCCAGCAACTCGCCGTGAAGGTCCATGGCTCCGAAGAGAGCGCTGCGGTCGACCGGCGGGAGGCGGCGCGGCTGCAGCAGGCGCTGGCGCTGCTCAGGGACCCGTCGCGCACGGTGTTTTCCTTCGTCGTCTATCCGGAGGCGACGCCGCTCGCGGAGGCGGAGCGCGCCGCAGCCGATCTGCGAGGGATCGGGCTGCAGACCGCGCTGGTGGTGGTCAATCAGGTATTGCCGCAGGAGGTGTGTGTCCACCCCCTCTTTCGGAAACGCTTCCAGATGCAGCAGCGCTATCTGCGGGAGATCGCAGCGCGGTTCCCCGGCGCGGAGGTACGCAGCGCCCCCCTGCAGGAGCGGGATGTGGTGGGTCTGGATGCCGTGCGGCACCTGGCGGCGGCGGTGTTCTCGCGGCAGCCCGTCGCTTCTGACGCCGGCACCTGAGTAACTCGCGGCCGGCGTGGGTAAGCGTACGGTTGTCCTGTTCCCGTCCGTGCCGGCGCCGGCCGCCTTGGCGGCCCGGCGCGCCGCCGGCGATGCGGACGGCCAGGGCTATCTGCTTTCGCGTCGCCCCGATTGATAATGGCAATTAGTGCCATCTTGCGTCGGCGCCAACACGGTGGTCCCCTCTTCGGAAACATCAAGGGGCGAACGGCCGAAGCCTGAGGGTACTGCAAGAACGGAGTCTGGCAGCACCCTCTCCGGGGCTCAAGCGTCGCGTCGTAAGATCCGGACCCTCGGCCGGCGCAGCAACAGGGCGCCGAAAAGCAGCAGCAGGGCGCCGGCGATGCCGGTGAGCGGGCCGCCGCCGGTCTTCGGCAGTTGTGCGGCGGTGGCCGTCGCGCCTGTACCCAGTGCCTTTTCGAGCGCCGCGGCGGAGGCAGGCGCCACCGTCGTGCTCACGGAGGTGACCAGACCGCCACTCACCGTGGCCGTACCGTCGAGCACCACGTCGGTGACGCCCAGGGTCTGCAGCGCGGGATTGGACAGATCCGCAGTGAATGTGACGGTGTCCCCGCTGACTGCCGGCGTCCCGACCAGCTTGAGCGCGATGTGGGCCGCCTGCTCCTGGGCCAGAAGCGCTCCCACCGCCGCGATCCCCGAGGCCGAGAGTGGGAACTTGGGCGGATAGGCCTGGGCCGGACCGGCCGTCCACTTGACGGTCGGCGCCAACAGGGCGCCGGCGGCCTTGGTGTTCCCCGCGGCAATCGCGGTCATCAGATTCGCGAAGACGGTCGCCGGATTACTCGCCGCCGCCATGGCGGACGGCGCCGCGAGAAGCAGGGAGAGGGCCATGGCCGCCGGAACGAAGCCACGAGGCGATCTGCGGATCAAGTGCAACCCCCCTTAGAAGTCCCAGCGCCAAAGCGAGTCGCGACGCCATTGCACACGGATTGGCGTCCATAGGCGGGCCGGGATTGTCCACCTGGTGTGAATTGGTTCGACAGGGCCTGAACGGTTCCTGCCTCGATACGGAACGAATCGGGGCCTGGATCGGCGATGCACCGGAATTCCCGGCACGGTATGATCCCGGGGGGAGCCGCTGGGGATCCCCCGGCGAGGCCGGCAAGCGGGCACGCCGGGCGACCCGCCTTCAGGCCCGCGCCAGCCGGCCGGATGAGCCGGCACGAGAAGCCGTTACTGGGGGCGAGGCCGGTGTTCCGCGCCGCTTGTGCCGCCGCTCTCATCGGCTCCGCCGCGGCCCTGGCCCTGTCTGCCCTGCGCGTGGTTCCGGCGGCCCCGGGCCAACTTA
>JAJZMB010000036.1 GCA_021803205.1 Bacillota bacterium
CGCATCCGACGTAGCCATGCGACAAGCCTACGCCGGTCTCCGCCCCATGTCCAGGCAACATGAGTTCGTATATCAGCCGGTCCTTGACCCGTCCCCCTTGCCAGAACTTGATGGACGCGCCACTAGAACACGGCGCGGTGGGAAGCTCCGGAACGAAGTCCTAGCGCAGGCGGCGCCCTCCTACTACACGGCACGATCCGGCGCCCCCCAGGTCCAGCAGCCTGAATCTGGGTGACGGAACGGCCTCCCGGATCGCCTGTGCGACTACTTCTGATCCGCAGCCGTCACTCCCCGCTCCTTCAGCCAGCCTTGCAGGATGCCCCACCGCGTGCCGCCGCCGCTTGCGGCCTTGGCGGCTGTGCGGTCCCTGGCATAGTCCGGGGTCCACTGCGGGTCAGCGCCCCGTGCCAGCAGGTACGCCGCCGCCCGCGGCTGGCCGCCCATGCAGGCCTGGTTGAAAGCGTGATTGATTTCGTCCGCCCCGGGGCCCGGATCGGTGGCAGAGAGTTCTTCGACCCGCGACATCAGGCCAAGAGCCGCTGCGGTCCACAGCTTGGCGACCTTGGCGCCCACCCACACCAAGCGGTGCGCCACCTGCCAGCATCCGTACCCCACCGCGTTCTCGACCGGGCTACCGATCGAGCCCCCAGGCGCGTCTATGTCCGCTCCCCCCTGGATCAGGGCGTCTGCCACCTCCAGATCGTCCGAGCTAGAGGCCCAGTGCAGGGGCGTCTCGGTGTGAAAGGTCCCCTCGCACCGGGCATTGGGGTCGGCCCCGGTAGCAATCAGGAGCCGCGCGACCGCCGCGCCGTTCGGAAAGAACCCCGGCCAATCGGCTACCGCGTGCAGTAGTGCCCTCGAGCTGCCGTTCTCGTCCACAATGCGGCCCGCGGAGAGACCGGGGTGCTCTTCCAACAGCCGCCGGAGAGCCGTCAAGTCACCTTCCTGGATCGCGCGGACGGCCGCCACCGCCACCGGATCGCTCTTGCGCAACACCATCGCGCCGGAGCCACTGCCCGCGACAACGTCTTCGCCGCTTCCAGCCCCTTCTGCCACGGTCATCCATTCCTTTCTGGTATCGGTATCACACCAGGATGGCGTCATTCTCGCGGCAGACATTGGGCGGGAAGGCCCCGCAAGATGTGGGACGGCCGCCCCGGCGGCCGGTCGACCGCCGCTACGCCAGGTCTTGCGGCGCACGGGCTCCGGCAGCAGCGCCCGGCATGAGCCAACCGTCGCCCTGGCAGGCGATGCTGACGTACGCCGCGATTTCGCGCTGTCTCAACACCCGCCTGTGCCCCAAGCAGTTCACGGAGAATGACGCCATCCTGGTTGCCACCGCCAGCCGGGCACGATCTGTGGCGTCCGCCCCTGATATGCCGTGTACCGCTCACCAAATACTCCGAGCAGTAGCCGCTCCTCGACGTGGACCTTGGCGGCGACATAGGCGGCAAAGAGCACGAACACGGACAAGCCCCACCACCGTCCCGTCAGCAGGGCGCTACCCAGCACCATACCGAGCATGCCACTGTACACGGGATGGCGCGTCACCGCGTAGGGACCATCGGTGCGCAACGCATGCCCTTCCTTGATGCCCGGGCTAGAACTCCACATACGTCCGAGCACGACACGGGCCCAGATGGTGAACACCGTCGAGCCGATCAAGAGGACTGCCCCGACATAGATCGGCCAAGGACCCGACAGTGCGGTCGCCGTCCAGAAGCTGGCGGGGATTGCCCAATGAATGAGTCCGATGAGAATCGCCACTCCTGCGAGTATCATTTCCGGCGTACGCACGCGGCTACGGGTCCGCGGTCCTTTGGTGAGATTATAGAGCCAGCCGCCGACCCAGACGGCGGCCCAAGCGCCCCAGCAGACGCGTAGCAGGACCGCCCCAACGAAACGCACGTGGTGTCCCCCTCATTTCCGGCGAGGTCTACTATTCTTTTTCCGGCCAAGCGTTCACGCTCTTGGTCAGACCACACTTTGGACACCACAGATACAGGACAGTCTGGCCAGCATTCTCAGGCTCCTCCAGTTCCACTGCGTCTTCGATTTCGCGGACAAACGCGTAAAAGCTGGAGATGACGGCGCCGGGATGTTCGCACTTGTTGTTCGGGCAAGGAACCGTGATGAGGGCGGTGCCACCTGTACCATGCATGCGGAACGCCACAGTCTCCCCCTCCTGGCGGGTCGGCGGGGATACTTATCGGCTCCTCCACCACGGATGGTGAGTCCTTCCTCCACACGTGCGCTTACGCGTCGGCTGTGCCCCTCCGGGACTGGGCCGGGGTGGGCGGAAGGGGGTCCCCTGGCCCTGGCCGCCCCTACCGCCGGGCCAAGATGGCATCCGCCGCGGCCTGCGCGTCGGGGGCCAGCACCACGGCCTGGTGCCACGCACGCAGCACGTCCAGCCGATCCGTCGCCTCCACCTCCCGCCGCACCGCGTCGGGAACGGTCTGGAAGCGGATGGCGAGCACGTCCAGCACGGCCGCCTTCGCCTGGCGCAACTCCCCCCGTGCCTCGCCCCGCGCCTCGCCCTGTGCCCGCAGGTCCTCGAAAAGCTCTTCTCCCACTGGCATGCGTCCCAACACCTCCAACAGGAAGGGTCGCTCCTCGGGCTTCAGCGCGCTGTAGGCCAACGCACCCATCGCCGACACTACGCCGCGCTCCAGGTTGGGCGGCAGGCCCGCCGCCAGCGGCGCCGCCGCTTCGACCACGTTCCACGTCGCCTGCCCATGGTGCATGAGCGGCAACGTCGCCAAGAGCAGGATGTCCTCGGATGTCAACGCCCGCCCCTCGGCCACCACCCGCCGCAGC
Source organism: Bacillota bacterium (assembly GCA_021803205.1). Lineage (GTDB taxonomy): Bacteria > Bacillota > Sulfobacillia > RBS10-35 > JAJYVN01 > JAJZMB01. The sequence goes on from JAJZMB010000036.1 coordinate 2,821, forward strand.
CGCCGCAACTCCCCGTCCCCGTCCATCGCCGCCAGGAAGACCTGGTGGGCCTCCAGCGATGCCCGGCCGCAGCGCAGGACGTGGGGCTCGGAACGGTCGCGGCCCCAGAAGACCACCGTTTCCACCTGGACGCCAGGGTACGCCCGTGCGACGGCAGTGTGGTGCTCGATCAGGCGGCAGTGGTCGGGCGACCCCATCTCAAACTCCAACGACCAGATGCTGCCGTCGTCCACACCCCGCAGCAGCCCGTCCACGACCACCGCCTTGGTCTCCAGCAGTGGGATCACCGGGGAGAGCACCTCAACCCGCTCGGGGCACGGCACGCCGAAGACGCGCGGTGAGGGATTCGGCACCTCGTCGAAGAGGTAGCGCAGCCCGTGGTCCTTCCGCTCGCGGTGCGGCTCCGGCATCGCGCACCTCCTGCTCACCGTCTACGATAGCACGGCCCGCACCGTTGTGCCCGCGGGTCGGTCGCTATTGGCCACGCGCCCGCCGGCCATCTCGGGACCAGGGTCGTCCGTCTCCGTGGTCGCGTGCCAGCACAGCAGCGGTCATGAGGCCCCTGGAGGCCACCGACTAGCCACGACCACCGAACCGCGTGTCAACTCTCCGCTCCCCGACCCCCGACCCCCCGACCGGGTGCGCCCCACAATTGTGGTCGGGTTAGGCGGCGCTGGCCAAGCTCCGGGCGGCCGGGCGGCGCATCTGCGGCTGGCGCGCCCAGAAGCGCTTCCACTGCCCGGAGCGGTGGATGGCGCGCAGGC
>JAJZMB010000002.1 GCA_021803205.1 Bacillota bacterium
CAATGGCGATCAGGTCATCGACGAGCTCCTCCTGAACCAACTTGTGATCCTCCTGCCCGTCCACCACGTGGATCCTGACGCCGTAGCCCGAGAAGAACTCCTCCAGGTACCCGTAGCCGAACCGTGTCAGCCGGTCCTTGTACGTGACGGCGATGTCCGTCACCTCGCCCCGGCGCGCCATCTCCATCAGCCGCAGCAATCCAGGCCGCCGCTCCGACAGACCGGAGGCAACGTCCGTGATCTCAACGACGTGGGACACGTCCTGAGCCTGGAGATTCTCCCGGATGTGCGCGACCTGGCGCCCCAGATCGCCGCGCGCCTTCTGCTCGTGTGACGACACGCGGCCGTAGGCAACCAGTGCTTGTGGCCGAGACACCGCATCCGCCGGCTTTCCCAGCAGCCGCTGCACCTCTGCCTCTGGGATCCGGCGTCTCCCCCCAGGCGTTCGGATCACCCGCAGGTTCCCCTCACGTTCCCACCGCTGGAGGGTGGAGGTGTGAATGCCCAATCGCCGGGCTGCTTCACCCGAGCCAAACATGCGTTCCATACCCCCAATCTACCACGTCCCTGGTGCCACGTACAGACGTTTGCTCCCAAATAGTTGTGGTCAGCCATAGTTGCTACGAACCCCATAACGGCTCATGCGCGCCCGATTCACCACCGCATACGGCACGGTTCACGCATGCACCGGACGCGCGCCCGAGGTACAATGCCCGTAGGGCAGGGTTGCCAGAGGCGCTCGCCCGCACCGGTCCGATCTCCGCCCACACCCACCCGCGCCTCCGCGAAGGGAAGGCCGAAGCGATGACGGAACGCGTCCGCGAGATTCTCAGCTGGTACGGCAGCGATAACCCCGGGACCCGCGCCAATCTGGCGCGGATGCTGGGACACGGCAGGCTCGCCGGAACGGGCCGCATGATCATCCTGCCGGTCGACCAGGGCTTCGAGCACGGTCCGGCGCGCAGCTTCCAGCCCAATCCCCCGGGCTACAATCCCCGCTACCACATCGAGTTGGCGATCAAGGCGGGTTTGAGCGCCTACGCCGCACCGCTCGGCTTCATCGAGGCGGTGGCCGGAGACTACGCTGGCGAGATTCCGCTGATCCTGAAGGCGAACAACCACGAATTGCTCGTCGGGGAGGACCCGGATCCGATTTCCGCCGTCACCGCCTCGGTGGACGATGCCTTGCGCTTGGGCTGTGCGGCCGTAGGCTTCACCATCTATCCGGGGTCAGCGCTCGCCCGCGAGATGTACGAGCAGGCCCGGGAGATTGCCGCAGAGGCCAAGGCGGCGGGCCTTGCCGTCGTCATCTGGTCCTACCCGCGCGGCAGCCACCTGAGCAAGGAGGGCGAGACGGGCCTCGATGTCGTGTCCTACGCCGCTCACATCGCCGCCCAGTTGGGTGCGCACATCGTAAAGGTGAAGCTCCCGAGCGCGCACCTGGAACTGATGGCAGCGGCAAAGGTCTACCAGCAGGCACATGTACCCGCCGAGACACTGGCCGACCGCGTGCGGCACGTGGTACAGAGCGCCTTTGACGGCCGGCGGATCGTGATCTTCTCCGGGGGGCCGGTATCCGCCGACGCGGCGATTCTGGACGAGGCGCGGGCCATCGCCGCCGGCGGCGGCTTCGGCTCGATCATCGGCCGCAATTCGTTTCAGCGTGCTGAACCAGACGCATTGCGGCTGCTCGCGCAGATGGCTGAGATCTACGGAGCCTGAGCGGGCGCGAAGGGTCGGTTGCGCACCCCGCTCAGGTGCCCGGGGGCCCGTTACTTTGGTCCACGCCGGGTGGAGCCGGGCGACGGCCGGCGCCGTGGTGCGGGGTAGGCGGTTTTCCTGCAGCATTCCTCGGCCCGGCCGCCGCGCCCCCCCCGAGCCGAGGAATGGTGCAGGAGAGGGAGCTAGGCCACGGCGGCGCTCACGAACCGGCCGCCGCCATGGCCCGCTCCGTCGGCCGGGGCCCTGACCGTTGCACCGTGGTACACGGCGTTGGGGTCCCAGCACGCCTCCAGGCCCCGCAGTAGGACGACAACGGGGCAGGGCGCCGCCGCGCGCCGCCCGTGCCAGGCCCGCAAGCGGTATCTGCGCCCCAGGACCGTGCCGCGAGCCAATGTCCGGTTCCCGCCGGCTCCCTGCCGCTCGGGCCGCCTATCGGTCTGCCGGCAGGAAGCGATCCACTTCGGCACGGCTGCCGATGATCAGCGGGGTGCGCTGGTGGATCTGCGCGGGCACGATGTCCAGGATGTCGCACTCCTCGGACACCGCACGGCCCCCGGCGCACTCGGCAATGAAGGCCAGCGGGCAGCCCTCGTACAGCAGGCGCAACTTGCCCGCGGGATACCTGGAATCTCCCGGATAGAGATAGACGCCGCCACCCACCAGGATGCGGTGGAAGTCTCCTACCAGGGCCCCCGAGTACCGCGTGGAGTGGGCGGCGGGTCCCCGGAGCCAGTCCACGAATTCCCGCACACGCGGACTCCAGCCGGACTCATTGGCGTCGTTAACCCCGTACGAGCGCCCCTCGGAGGGCATGGTCAAGGGTCCTCTGGTGAACATGAACTCTCCGATCGTCGGCTCATACGTAAACAGGTTGACCCCATACTTCGGGATCGCCAAGACACAGATCGTCGCGGGTCCGTACATCACGTAGCCGGCCGCGATCTGAGTCCGCCCGGTCGCCAGAACGTCGCGCGGCGCGCGCACCGAGAAGATCGACCCCACGGCAAGGTTGGCGTCGAGGTTGCTACTGCCGTCGATGGGGTCAAAGAGCAGGGCGTACTTGCCGCGGCTGTGCTGGGCAAGGTGCATGCCCTCGGCCATCTCCTCCGACACGAGGTCGCTGATGGCGGGGCTGCGCAACAGATTGTTCACGAAGGTCCCGTTGGCGTATGCGTCCAGTTGCTGGACGGCCTCGCCCTGAACGTTTGTCCTTCCCGTCCCTCCGAGCATGCCCTGCAGCCCGGCAACCCGCAGTTCAGCGGACACCCGCTTGGCGGCGTACGTGACCTGGCGGATCAGCGCGCGAAACTCGACCGGCTCCCCGGCCAAAGCCAGATATTCCGGCAGGGTCGTTTCCTGCGGAATCGTCGATCCCTCCCGCCGGGGCCGTCCGCGGACGCGGACGCACCGGTCAGGCGCACCCGTGGCGCGACAGCGGCAACCCGAAACTGTGCGGCGCGGCCCGTCGCCGCCCGAGCGTGGGCAGACAGGCACAGCGGTCATCCGCGGGTGTGGGATGCGCCATCCGTTGGCGAATCCCTTCCGAAAGCGCACGAAAAGGCCCGCAATCGTCCGCGTGCGGAGCCTGACCGGCCGGCTGCGGCGTCAACCGCCCCCATCCTGCGTTTCCGGATTGAGGGAGGGCGGTGCGGAGGGCTGGGGCGCTGGGCCCTGGGGAAACATCCTTGGACTGCTCTGCAAAAGTCGGTTTCCGCACCGGCCGCGAATGGTGGACCCCTGGAGGACAAGGGATATCGGACCAATGGCCTCGCAAAAACGGACTTTGGCAGGGGTCGACCCCACGATTGTGAGGAACAACCTGGGATATAACCATATAATGG